>JAYNFX010000034.1:0-16656 GCA_038106885.1 Flavobacteriaceae bacterium
GAGCACTGGTCTCCAAAACCAGGTGTCGGGAGTTCGAGTCTCTCAACCCGTGCAACTAAATTTAGACGTGCATCCAACAGCTATAAACTCAAAATGGAAATAATAATTGTATAATGATTGAATATATAAAAGATTCATTTGAAGAATTAAAGAATAATGTAAGTTGGCCAAGCTGGTCGCAAGGTTATAGCCTTACAGTATTGGTAGCTTTATTTTCTGTAATATTTTCATTAGCAATTTGGGGTGTTGACACGGTCTTTGCTGGTGTTGTAGAAGCGTATTTTAATTGGATAAAGTAATCATAGTTAAGAAAATGGCAGAAGTCAAACAAGATAAAAAGTGGTATGTTGTTCGAGCAGTAAGTGGTCAGGAGAACAAAATTAAAACATACATTGAAACTGAAATATCTAGATTAGATTTAGATAATTTTGTTGACCAGGTTTTAGTACCAACTGAAAATGTCATTCAAATACGCAATGGTAAGAAAGTACAGAAGGAAAAAGTTTATTTTCCAGGTTATATAATGATCAAAGCAAACTTAAGTGGTGAAATCCCTCACATAATAAAATCTATTACTAATGTAATAGGATTTTTAGGTGAGACAAAGGGTGGAGATCCGGTACCATTAAGAACGTCTGAAGTTAACAGAATGCTTGGTAAAGTTGATGAACTTGCTTTAGAAGCTGATAAGAATATAGCTATCCCATTTGTGATAGGGGAAACTGTCAAAGTTATTGATGGTCCTTTTAATGGTTTTGATGGTACTGTTGAAAAAATAAATGAAGAAAAAAGAAAACTTGAAGTTATGGTTAAGATTTTTGGAAGAAAGACTCCTTTAGAACTTAGTTATATGCAAGTTGATAAAATATAAATTGTTACAAATAACAAGATTTGTGTTTACTGCTTCCAATTTAAACATAAGTCACTAAAATTTAAAAATGGCAAAAGAACTAGATAAAGTAGTAAAACTACAAGTAAGGGGAGGTGCAGCGAATCCATCGCCACCGGTCGGACCCGCTTTAGGAGCTGCTGGGGTAAATATTATGGAGTTCTGTAAACAGTTTAATGCTAGAACTCAAGATAAGCCTGGTAAAGTTTTACCTGTTGTTATATCTGTTTACAAAGATAAATCGTTTGAATTTGTAATTAAAACTCCTCCAGCTGCTGTGCAATTATTGGAAGCGGCCAAAGTAAAGAAAGGATCAGGAGAACCTCACGTTAAAAAAGTTGCTAAAGTTACTTGGGATCAAGTTAAGGCAATAGCTGAGGACAAGATGGTAGATTTAAATGCATTTACTATTGAATCAGCAATGAAAATGGTTGCTGGAACTGCCAGGTCAATGGGTATAACAGTAAGAGGTGGAACTGCACCCAAATAAACATATTTGAAATGGCAAGATTAACAAAGAAACAAAAAGAAGCTGTAGCTAAAATTGAAAAAAGCAAATTTTACTCCTTAAATGAAGCTTCTTCACTAGTTAAAGAAATATCAAATTCAAATTTTGATGCTTCTGTAGATATAGCTGTTCGTTTAGGAGTAGATCCTAAGAAAGCTAACCAAATGGTAAGAGGTGTTGTATCTCTTCCAAATGGTACGGGAAAAGATGTTAAGGTTTTAGCTTTAGTTACCCCAGATAAGGAACAAGAAGCTAAAGATGCTGGTGCTGATTACGTTGGTTTAAACGAATATTTAGATAAAATTAAATCTGGATGGACTGACGTTGATGTTATTATAACAATGCCTAGCGTAATGGGTAAGTTAGGTCCATTAGGACGTGTTTTAGGTCCAAGAGGTCTTATGCCTAACCCAAAGACAGGAACTGTTACTATGGATATTGCAAAAGCAGTTTCCGAAGTTAAAGCAGGTAAAATTGATTTTAAAGTTGACAAAACAGGTATTGTTCACGCTGCAATTGGAAAAGTTTCTTTTTCAGCAGATAAAATTGAAGAGAATGCCAAAGAATTATTGTCGACCTTGATTAAATTGAAGCCAACTGCTTCTAAGGGCGTGTATGTAAAAAGTATTTTTATGTCAAGTACAATGAGTCCTAGTATCGCAGTTGATTCTAAAGCAGCTGTTAATTAGGTAGTAAAAATTATATTATGACAAGAGAACAAAAATCACAAGTAATACAAGAGTTAACTGCCCAATTAAAGGAATGTTCGAATTTTTATCTTACAGATATTTCAGGACTTAATGCAGTTAGCACATCAAGTTTAAGACGTGCTTGTTTCAAGGCAAACGTTAAACTTTCCGTTGTAAAGAACACTTTGCTTGAGAAAGCAATGGAAGCTTCAGATAAAGATTTTGGAGAATTACCTTCTACGCTAAAAGGTAATACCTCTGTAATGTATTCTGAAACTGGAAATGCTCCCGCTAAAGTAATTAAAGCTTTCAGAAAAAAATCTGATAAGCCCTTTTTAAAAGGCGCATATATAGAAGAAGCTGTCTACATTGGCGATGATCAGTTAGACATGTTAGTTGAAATCAAATCTAGAGAAGAGTTAATTGGAGATATTATAGCATTGCTACAGTCTCCTGCCAAAAATGTAGTTTCGGCACTTCAATCTAGTGGTGGTAAACTTTCAGGAATTATTAAAACATTATCCCAAAAAGAGGGTTAAATAAATAAGTACGCACTCATACAAACATATATTAAATTAAAAAATTATTAAAACGATAGAAAAATGGCAGATTTAAAAGATTTCGCAGAACAATTAGTAAATTTAACAGTAAAAGAGGTTAACGAACTTGCTACAATTTTAAAAGACGAGTATGGAATAGAGCCTGCTGCAGCTGCAGTAGCCGTTGCCGCTGGTGGAGCCGCTGGTGGAGGTGAGGCTGAAGAAGAAAAATCAGAATTTGATGTAATTCTCAAAGCTGCTGGTGGTTCCAAACTTGCAGTTGTAAAGCTTGTAAAAGAATTAACAGGTCTTGGTTTAAAAGATGCTAAAGGTTTAGTTGATGATGCACCTAGTGCAATAAAAGAAGGTGTTTCTAAAGATGAAGCTGAAGGCTTGAAAAAATCTTTAGAGGAAGCTGGTGCTGAAGTAGAGCTTAAGTAGTTTTTACAGCCCCACTTAACAATGGTTTAGGTCATAGAACCAGTAGTTCTAGGACCTAAACCCTTTTGTGTATAAATTAATATGCACACAAATTTTATTTTTTAATCAATAATTCGTCCATCGATGATAGCAAAAAAAGCTGAAAGATTAAACTTTTCGTCCATTGTAAATAAAACAGAGTATCCTGATTTTTTGGATATTCAGATAAAATCCTTTCAGGATTTTTTCCAGTTAGAAACAAAATCTGATGAAAGAGCAGATGAAGGTCTGTTTAATACTTTCATGGAAAATTTTCCAATTACAGATACCCGAAACCAATTTGTATTAGAATTTTTAGACTACTTTGTAGATCCACCAAGATATACAATTGAAGAGTGTATTGAAAGGGGATTAACATATTCTGTACCTCTAAAGGCTAGGCTAAAGTTATATTGTACAGATCCTGAACATGAAGATTTTGAAACAATTGTTCAAGATGTTTATTTAGGTACTATTCCATATATGACTCCCAGTGGAACATTCTGTATAAACGGTGCTGAACGTGTTGTTGTATCACAATTGCACAGATCTCCAGGCGTGTTTTTTGGTCAATCATTTCACGCAAATGGTACCAAGCTGTACTCTGCTAGGGTTATTCCTTTTAAAGGATCTTGGATTGAATTTGCAACTGATATCAACAGTGTTATGTATGCTTACATTGACCGAAAGAAGAAACTTCCTGTAACAACACTTTTCAGAGCTATTGGATATGAAAGAGATAAAGATATTTTAGAAATTTTTGATTTAGCTGAAGAAGTTAAAGTTTCAAAGTCTGGTTTAAAGAAGGTTTTAGGCCGTAAGTTAGCTGCAAGAGTATTAAATACATGGCATGAAGATTTTGTTGATGAAGACACAGGTGAGGTTGTTTCTATCGAAAGAAATGAAATTGTTTTAGATAGAGATACAATTATTGACAAAGATAATACGATAGAAATTTTAGATTCTGGTGCAAAAACTATTTTACTCCACAAAGAATCATCACAGCAAGGAGAATATGCTATAATTCACAATACACTACAAAAAGATCCAACTAATTCTGAAAAAGAAGCTGTTGAGCATATTTACAGACAATTACGAAATGCTGAACCACCTGATGAAGAAACTGCAAGAGGTATTATAGATAAGTTATTTTTTAGTGATCAACGCTATAACCTAGGTGAAGTTGGTCGTTATAGAATGAATAAAAAATTAAATCTTGATATTGGAATGGATAAGCAAGTCTTAACCAAAGAAGATATTATTACAATTATCAAATATCTGATAGAGTTAATTAATTCAAAAGCAGAAATTGACGATATTGATCATTTATCTAATAGACGTGTCAGAACTGTCGGTGAGCAATTATCATCTCAGTTTGGAGTCGGATTAGCTCGAATGGCAAGAACAATTCGGGAGCGTATGAATGTTCGTGACAATGAGGTTTTTACTCCAATTGATTTGATTAATGCAAAAACATTATCATCAGTGATAAATTCATTCTTCGGAACTAACCAATTATCACAATTTATGGATCAAACTAACCCATTAGCCGAGATAACCCACAAGAGAAGGCTATCTGCACTTGGACCTGGAGGTTTATCCAGAGAACGAGCTGGATTTGAGGTTCGTGACGTTCATTATACTCATTACGGTCGTTTATGTCCAATAGAAACCCCTGAAGGTCCAAATATTGGGTTAATATCGTCTCTTTCAGTTTACGCAAAGGTAAATTCAATGGGGTTCATTGAAACTCCTTACAGAAAAGTTGAAGATTCAGTTGTAGATATTAAGGGTAATCCAATTTATTTAACAGCTGAAGAAGAAGAAGATAAACTGATTGCACAGGCTAGTATTCCTGTCGATAAAACAGGTAAAATATCAATGGATAAAGTTATTGCTCGTCAAGAGGGTGATTTCCCAGTAGTTGACCCATCACAAGTTCACTACACAGATGTTGCTCCAAATCAGATTTCATCAATTTCTGCATCTTTGATTCCATTTTTAGAACATGATGATGCAAACAGAGCACTTATGGGTTCTAATATGATGCGTCAAGCTGTTCCATTACTAAGACCAGAAGCACCGATTGTTGGGACTGGACTAGAGCGTCAAGTTGCTTCTGATTCTAGAGTATTAGTTAATGCTGAAGCTGACGGTGTAGTTGAGTATGTTGATGCTGAAAAAATTATTATAAAATATAACAGATCCAGTGATGAAGAGCTTGTTAGTTTTGATTCTGATACTGCTACTTATCCTTTGACTAAATTTAGAAAGACAAATCAAGGGACTTCAGTAAATCTTAAAACTATTGTTAACTCCGGTGATAAGGTATCTAAAGGTCAAGTTCTTTGTGAGGGATATGCTACTCAAAATGGTGAACTAGCTCTTGGTCGAAATATGAAAGTAGCTTTTATGCCTTGGAAAGGATATAATTTTGAAGATGCAATTGTTATTTCTGAAAAAGTTGTAAGAGATGATATATTTACTTCTATACACATTGACGAATATTCTTTGGAAGTGAGAGATACAAAACTAGGAAATGAAGAGCTCACTAATGATATTCCTAATGTCTCAGAGGAAGCTACCAAGGATCTCGATGAAAATGGTATGATCCGTATTGGTGCTGAGATTAAACCAGGTGATATTTTAATTGGTAAAATCACTCCTAAAGGAGAGAGCGATCCTACTCCAGAGGAAAAACTTTTGAGAGCTATTTTTGGAGATAAAGCAGGTGATGTTAAAGACGCATCTTTGAAAGCTTCACCTTCTCTACATGGAGTTGTTATTGATAAGAAACTTTTTTCACGAGCTATAAAAGACAAGCGCAAAAGAGCTCAAGATAAAGAAGATATCTCTATGCTTGAGGATGATTATGATGTTAAGTTTGAAGAATTAAAATCTGTGTTAGTTCAAAAGTTATTTACAATTGTAGGAGGTAAAACTGCACAAGGAATATTTAATGATTTAGGAGAAGAGGTTTTTCCAAAAGGAAAAAAATACACTCTAAAAATGTTGAATGCCGTTGATGACTATGCCCATTTAATAGGTGGCAAATGGACCACTGATTCTAAGCTTAACAAATTAGTTAAAGAGCTTATTCATAATTACAAAATCAAGGAAAATGATTTGCAGGGCTCATTGAGACGCGAGAAATTTACCATTTCTGTTGGAGATGAATTACCAGCTGGGATTATTAAGCTTGCAAAAGTTTACATAGCTAAAAAGCGTAAATTAAAAGTTGGTGATAAAATGGCTGGACGTCATGGAAACAAAGGAATTGTAGCTAGAATTGTTCGTCAGGAAGATATGCCATTCCTTGAAGATGGTACGCCTGTTGATATAGTTTTAAATCCACTTGGTGTACCTTCACGTATGAATATTGGTCAAATTTATGAAACCGTTTTAGGTTGGGCTGGTAAGGATCTTGGACGAACTTTCGCTACACCAATATTCGATGGTGCTACACTTGATCAAATTAACGAATTTACAGATGAAGCTGGAATTCCAAGGTTTGGACATACTTATCTCTACGACGGTGGAACTGGGGATCGATTTGATCAACCAGCAACGGTTGGAGTTATATATATGTTGAAACTAGGACATATGGTTGATGATAAGATGCATGCTAGATCTATTGGACCATATTCTCTTATTACTCAACAACCTCTTGGAGGAAAAGCTCAGTTTGGTGGTCAACGTTTTGGTGAAATGGAAGTTTGGGCTTTAGAAGCTTATGGCGCATCAAGTACCTTGAGAGAAATTTTGACTGTTAAATCTGATGATGTAATTGGTAGAGCTAAAACTTATGAAGCAATAGTTAAGGGAGAACCAATGCCTGAACCAGGATTACCAGAGTCTTTTAATGTGTTAATGCACGAATTAAAAGGATTAGGATTAGATATTAGATTAGAAGAATAATTTCATTTTTATATACTATAAAATGGCAAGAAAGCAAGACAATACAACACAAAAAAAGTTTAATAAGATTTCTATTGGATTAGCCTCTCCTGAATCAATTTTAGCAGATTCTAGAGGTGAAGTTCTAAAACCAGAAACTATAAATTACAGAACTCATAAACCTGAACGTGATGGTTTATTTTGTGAGCGCATATTTGGACCTGTGAAAGATTATGAATGTGCTTGTGGCAAATATAAGCGAATTCGTTATAAGGGAATTATTTGTGACAGATGTGGTGTGGAAGTTACTGAAAAGAAAGTTAGAAGAGAGCGAGTTGGACACATTAATTTAGTAGTTCCAGTTGCCCATATTTGGTATTTTAGATCTTTACCAAATAAGATTGGTTATTTATTAGGTTTACCTTCCAAGAAATTAGATATGATAATTTACTACGAACGTTATGTAGTAATTCAGCCTGGTATTGCCACAAATGTTGAAGGAGAAGCTGTTCAGAAAATGGATTTTTTAACTGAAGAGGAGTATCTCAATATTGTAGAATCACTTCCTCAAGAGAACCAATATTTGGATGATTCTGATCCAAATAAGTTTATAGCTAAAATGGGTGCAGAATGTTTAATAGAGCTACTTTCTAGAATTGATTTAGAACAGTTGTCCTATGATTTACGCCATAAGGCAAATACAGAGACCTCCAAGCAACGTAAGACTGAAGCCTTAAAAAGGCTACAAGTTGTTGAGGCTCTTAAAGATGGAAACAAAAATCGTGAAAATAAGCCTGAATGGATGATAATGAAAGCTATCCCAGTCATTCCGCCTGAGTTAAGACCCCTTGTGCCGCTGGATGGAGGACGTTTTGCAACTTCTGACTTAAACGATTTATATCGCCGAGTTATAATTAGAAATAATCGTTTGAAAAGATTAGTAGAAATCAAAGCACCTGAGGTGATCTTGAGAAACGAAAAGCGTATGCTTCAAGAATCTGTAGATTCGCTTTTTGACAATACACGAAAATCCTCCGCTGTAAAAACTGATTCAAATAGACCATTGAAATCTCTTTCTGACTCACTTAAAGGTAAACAAGGACGTTTTCGTCAAAACCTATTAGGTAAGCGTGTTGATTACTCAGCCCGTTCAGTAATTGTTGTTGGTCCTGAGTTAAAATTATTTGAGTGCGGTCTACCAAAAAACATGGCAGCAGAATTATACAAACCATTTATTGTTAGAAAGCTTATTGAGAGAGGAATTGTAAAGACTGTCAAATCTGCTAAAAAAATTATTGATAATAAAGAGCCAGTAGTTTGGGATATTTTAGAAAATGTTCTTAAAGGTCATCCAGTTTTATTAAATCGCGCTCCAACATTACACCGATTGGGTATTCAGGCCTTTCAACCAAAGTTGATTGAGGGTAAAGCAATTCAATTGCATCCTTTGGTATGTACCGCGTTTAATGCTGATTTTGATGGTGACCAAATGGCAGTACACTTGCCTTTAGGGCCCGAAGCAATATTAGAAGCTCAGCTTTTAATGCTTGCTTCTCATAACATACTTAATCCTGCTAACGGTTCTCCAGTAACAGTGCCTTCACAAGATATGGTGCTTGGACTTTATTATATGACTAAGCTTAGAAAATCTACTGACAAAGTCAAAATTTTAGGTGAAGGACTGGTATTTTACTCTCCAGAAGAGGTAATTATTGCTTACAATGAAAAACGTGTTGATTTAAATGCTCAAGTTAAAGTTCGTACGCAAGATTTTAATTCTACAGGGGTTTTAGAAACAAAATTAATAGAAACGACTGTAGGGCGAGTTCTTTTTAATGAAAAAGTACCTGCTGAAGCTGGATATATTAACGAAGTTTTGACGAAAAAATCACTTCGTGATATTATTCATGGTATTTTGAAAGTCACTTCTGTGCCTGAGACAGCAAGTTTCTTAGATGAAATAAAATCTTTAGGCTATAATTTTGCTTTCAAAGGCGGATTATCATTTAGCCTTGGAGATATTATTATCCCTAAGGAAAAACACACTATGATTGATGCTGCTAACAAGCAAGTTGATGGAATTATGGCTAACTATAACATGGGGCTAATAACTAACAATGAACGTTATAACCAGGTTATTGATATTTGGACATCAACAAATGCTGAATTAACAGAGCTGTCAATGAAACGTATTCGTGAGGATCAACAAGGATTTAATTCTGTTTATATGATGCTTGATTCAGGAGCACGTGGTTCTAAAGAGCAGATCCGTCAGCTTACAGGTATGCGTGGATTAATGGCAAAGCCTAAAAAATCCAATGCTGGTGGTGGTGAAATTATTGAAAATCCAATTCTTTCAAATTTTAAAGAAGGTTTATCGATTTTAGAATATTTTATATCAACTCATGGTGCTCGTAAAGGATTGGCTGATACTGCTTTAAAAACAGCTGATGCTGGATATTTAACGAGAAGGTTAGTTGACGTTTCACAAGATGTAATTGTTAATTCAGACGATTGTGGAACACTTCGTGGAATTACTGTTGAGCCATTGAAGAAGAACGAAGAAGTAGTTGAAACTCTACAAGAGAGAATAGTTGGTAGAACTTCTCTAGATGATGTATATGATCCAATTACTGAAGAATTATTAGTTTCTGCTGGAGAGCATATAAGCGAGTCGATCGCAGAAAAGATAGAAAATTCTGCCATTGAATCAGTCGAAGTAAGGTCTCCTTTAACTTGTGAAGCCAAAACTGGTATTTGTGCAAAATGTTATGGCAGAAATCTTGCAACCGGGAAAATGGTACAAAAAGGTGAAGCTGTTGGTGTCGTTGCTGCTCAATCAATTGGTGAGCCAGGAACACAGTTAACATTAAGAACATTTCATGTTGGAGGAATTGCTGGAAATATTTCTGAAGAAAATAACTTAACTGTTAAATTTGATGGTAAAGCTGAAATAGAAGACTTAAAGACAGTTAAAGGAAAAGATAGTGACGGAAATGATATTGATATAGTGATTTCCAGAACTTCCGAAATTAAATTAGTAGATGGTAAGACGGGTATTATTTTAAGTACTAATAACATTCCTTATGGTTCTACAATTTTTGTAAAAAATGGTCAGAAACTTAAAAAAGATACTGTTGTTTGTCAATGGGATCCATACAATGGAGTGATTATTTCAGAATTTTCCGGAAAAGTTCGTTTTGAAAATATTGAACAGGGTGTCACTTATCAAGTCGAGATTGATGAACAAACTGGTTTTCAAGAAAAAGTTATTTCTGAGTCTAGAAACAAAAAGTTAATTCCAACATTACACATTGAAGATGCAAAAGGTGGAGTTGTTAGATCATATAACCTCCCTGTTGGAGCTCACTTAATGATTGAAGACAATGAAAAAATTAATATAGGCAAGATTTTAGTTAAAATTCCAAGAAAATCTTCAAAAGCTGGAGATATCACAGGTGGTTTACCTAGAGTTACTGAACTTTTCGAAGCTCGAAACCCTTCTAATCCTGCAGTAGTAAGTGAGATTGATGGTGTAGTTTCTTTTGGTAAAATCAAGCGAGGTAATAGAGAGATTATAATAGAATCAAAAACAGGAGCTATAAAAAAATATCTTGTTAAATTATCCAACCAGATTCTAGTACAAGAAAATGATTTTGTTAAAGCTGGTATGCCATTATCTGATGGCTCAGTTACTCCTAATGATATTCTTAACATTAAAGGACCTTCTGCTGTTCAACAATATTTAGTGAATGAAGTTCAAGAGGTTTATAGACTTCAAGGGGTGAAAATTAATGACAAACATTTTGAAGTTGTTGTTCGCCAGATGATGCGTAAAGTAAGGATTCAAGATTCTGGTGATACTATATTTTTAGAAAATCAATTAGTGCACAAATCAGATTTTATTGACGAAAATGATGAAATTTTTGGTAAAAAAGTAATTGAAGATGCCGGTGACTCTGTAACTTTAAAACCAGGTCAAATTGTTACTGCTCGTGAGTTAAGAGATGAAAATTCTATTCTTAAGAGAGAGGATAAATCTATAGTTACAGCTCGTGATGCTCGACCTGCAACTGCAACACCAATACTGCAGGGAATAACGCGCGCTTCATTACAAACTAAATCATTTATTTCAGCTGCTTCTTTCCAAGAAACAACTAAAGTACTTAACGAAGCTGCTGTTAATGGTAAAGTTGATAATCTTGACGGACTTAAAGAAAATGTAATTGTTGGACATAGAATCCCAGCGGGTACAGGCTTAAGAAAGTACGACAATATGATAGTAGGCTCTAGCGAAGAACTAGAAAGTTTAATAAAAGCAAAAGAAGAGAAGCAAACTTTTAATATTTAATAATTCATGAGTCAACCTAGTAAAGATCAAAAAGGTCAAATTAATATTGAATTAGATGCTAGTGTAGCAGAGGGGACATATTCCAATCTTGCTATAATTAATCACTCAGTTTCAGAGTTCGTTGTTGATTTTGTTAAGATTATGCCCGGAATTCCAAAAAATAAGGTTAAATCAAGGATAATTTTGACACCCCAACATGCTAAGCGATTTTCAAAAGCATTGATAGATAATGTGAAACGATTTGAACAAGCGCATGGTGAAATTAAAGATTATGATCACCCACCAATACCATTAAATTTTGGGCCAACAGGTCAAGCTTAAATTTAAAAACCAACATATTGTGGGTTTTTTAGTTTTTAAAATTCTGACGTTAAATGAAATTTGATATTGGGGTATTTTTGTACAGTCATTTCTAAAGAGAATTTAGAATCTGATAAAAAAACTAGTTGACCTTGCTTATCTGTAGCTAAATAACGTTGTTTTACTCTTTTAAATTCTTTGAATTGTTCTTCTTTATCATTTTTTACTTCAACCCATGCGGCTTTGTATACGTTTAGATTTTCGTAACTACACTTTGCGCCATATTCGTGTTCAAGTCGATATTGAATAACTTCATATTGTAATGCCCCAACAGTTCCAATTACTTTTCGTCCATTTAAGCCTAGTGTAAATAATTGCGCAACCCCTTCATCCATTAGTTGATCAATTCCTTTGCTAAGCTGTTTTGATTTCATCGGATCAGCATTATTAATGTATCTAAAATGTTCTGGAGAAAAACTTGGAATTCCTCTATAATTTAAAATTTCACCCTCAGTGAGAGTATCTCCAATTTTAAAATTTCCAGTATCATGAAGTCCTACTATATCTCCTGGGTATGAGATTTCAATTATTGCTTTTTTTTCAGCGAAAAAGGCATTTGGACTAGAAAATTTTAGTTTTTTATTTAGCCTAACGTGTAAATAAGGAGTATTACGCTTAAATACTCCAGAAACTATCTTAATGAAAGCAAGACGATCTCTATGCTTAGGATCCATATTAGCGTGAATTTTAAAAACAAAACCAGTAAATTTCTTTTCATTAGGAAGTACTAGTCTTTCATCACTCTCTTTTGGGCGAGGTGCAGGTGCAATGTCAATAAAACAATCTAAAAGTTCTTTAACACCAAAATTATTAAGCGCAGATCCAAAAAAAATAGGATGTTGTTTTCCACATTCGTAATCACTTTTTTTAAATTCAGGATAAATACCATTTACTAATTCGACTTCTTCTTTAAGTGTTTTTATAGAATTTTCACCAATTTTAGATTTCAGTTTATTATCATCAATACTTATCTCTGTTGTATCATTAATATTTGATTTATTATCATCATTAAAAAGTATAATATTTTTCTCCCACAAATTATATATACCTTTAAAGTCATATCCCATACCAATGGGAAAACTTAGTGGAGTAATATTAAGTTTTAATTTTTTCTCAACTTCATCAAGTAAATCAAAAGCATCTTTGCCTTCACGATCCAATTTATTAATAAAAACAATAATTGGGATATTTCGCATACGACATACTTCTACTAATTTTTCTGTCTGCTCTTCAACCCCTTTTGCTACGTCTATTACTACTATAACACTATCCACAGCGGTAAGAGTTCTAAAAGTATCTTCAGCAAAATCTTTGTGACCAGGAGTGTCTAGAATATTTATTTTTATTCCCTTGTATTCAAAAGCTAAAACTGATGTGGCAACCGAAATTCCTCTTTGGCGTTCAATTTCCATAAAATCACTAGTAGCACCTTTCTTAATTTTGTTATTTTTAACTGCTCCAGCTTCTTGAATTGCTCCACCAAATAATAGAAGTTTTTCAGTAAGAGTAGTTTTTCCTGCATCCGGGTGTGATATGATACCAAAAGTCCGTCGGCGCTGAATTTCAGTACTAAATTGCATAAAATTTAATTTTTCCAAATATACTATTATGAATCCAAGTTGCTTTTAAAAAAACAATTAATTATAGTAATGAAAATTGTCATATTGATGATTTTTATCTAGTTAAATTAAAACCTAAATCAAAAAAAAAATCCAATCAACAAAACAACATCTTTTATTTTAGCATTTAATTAGTATAATATGTTAATTTAGTTAATAATTTAGCATCATGGCTGAAGAACATGTAATACTAGTTAACGAAAAAGATCAAGAAATTGGTTTAATGCCAAAGCTTGAGGCACACCAAAAGGCTGTTTTACATAGAGCTTTTTCTGTTTTTATTTTTAACTCTGAAAACGAGTTAATGCTTCAACAAAGAGCCTCTAACAAATATCATTCTCCTAATTTATGGACTAATACATGTTGTAGTCATCAGCGTTCAGGTGAATCTAATATACAGGCTGGTACTAGGCGTCTTTATGAGGAAATGGGTTTCACAACATCTTTAAAAGAAATAACTTCATTTATCTACAAAGCACCTTTTGATAATGGATTGACCGAACATGAATTAGATCATATAATGGTGGGTTATTATAATGAAGATCCAGTAATAAATAGTGATGAAGTTGAAGATTGGAAATGGATGAAAATAGAAGATGTAAAAAAGGATATTAGTTTAAACCCCGATCTTTACACAGCGTGGTTTAAAATAATATTTAAAAATTTTTATAACCATTTAAATAATAGCAAATGAGAGTAACTGTTAGTAGAAGGGCCCATTTCAATGCAGCTCACAGGTTATATAGATCTGATTGGAGTTCTGAGCAAAATGAGTCCATTTTCGGTAAGTGTAATAATCCAAATTATCATGGGCATAATTATGAATTAATAGTTAGTGTAACTGGTGAAGTCGACCCAATAACTGGATATGTTCTTGATGTTAAGATACTTAAAGATTTTATTAAGTCAGAAGTTGAAGAGGCTTTTGATCATAAAAACCTAAATCTTGATGTTCCAGAGTTTAAGACATTAAATCCTACAGCAGAAAATATTGTAATAGTAATTTATAACAAACTCAAGGCTGTTTTGGATAAAAAATTAGATTTGAAAGTTACACTTTATGAGACTCCAAGAAATTTTGTCTCATATCCTGGTAATTAAATAGAAATTTATCTATCTGTATAAATTGAAGTAAATTTGTTTAAATTAAATAATAATTATGGCTAACATCAGAAACTTAAAAAAAGATATTAATTACGTTTTAGGAGATATTATAGAAGCAGTTTACATATGGGAATCTGCAAATTCTAATACAGGCACAAAAGATAGTGAAGCCATTATCGATGAAGCAATTTCTACTTTTGATGATTTAATTGAAAAAGTAAATTCAAAAAATGTCAATAATAAAAAAGATCACTTTAAATCAATTCAAAATGAGTTAGAGTCTAAAGGGCGGTTAATGATTGAAAAAATTAACAACCTTTAAAGCTTATAGAGGGTTATTTGATTTCTTCTAAATATTCCTTCAAAACAGTACCATATTTTGATGCTTTAATATTTTGTGATAAACTATTGTAGATAGTATCTAAATATTTAAATTTTGCATCGCTAATATCCATTAAGGCTACATAAGGTGCTATTTCACTTTTATTGTTATTGATAGCAAAGTTTATTGTATATAGATATTGTCTTTTTAAGTTTTTATCTCTCATGCCTGAAGCACGATCCATTTTATTTTGATCATTTAAACGTTGGGCGTTTAAGAAAGTTTCAAGCAGTTCCAACTCTTTATTTTTAAACTTTTTTATGTTTTTATTATATGTTTCCAATAAATTTTGTTGAGGACCTCCAATAATTTCAGCATCAAAATTAAATCGATCTACCGAAGTATTTATTTTTGTAATACCATCATATCCAAAAAATGGTATTTTTTCCGAATTTGAGTTTTTGGAAAGACTTAGAAATAAAATTTCTGGTTCCTCAAGATTACAGCTTAGTTCAAATTCTTTTTCACCTTTAACAAACACAGAATCTAGAGTGATGAATTCACGATCATTAATTTTTTGTAAATATAAATTCCCCTTTTGAAGACCATTTACAAATCCAATAATTGTATTATTTTTTTTGTTTTTTGGATTACATCCAAAAACCATAATAAATGTTATTATAAATAATATCTTTTTTTTAATCATAATATTTTTTTTAAAACTAACTAGAAGCAATTGACATCAAAATAGTACATCCAATTGCTGCAACAGTTCCAATTGCATATCCAAAAACTGCTAATAATACACCAACAGTTGCGAGTGATGGATGGAAAGCAGTAGCAACTACAGGTGCTGAAGCTGCTCCTCCAACATTAGCCTGACTTCCAACAGCTAGAAAAAAGTAAGGGGCTTTAATAAGTTTTGCAACTACAATAAGTAATAATGCATGAATACTCATCCATACTGCTCCAATTATGATCAGTCCTGAGTTTTCAAAAATTAGTTTTAGGTCCATTTTCATTCCAATAGTAGCTACTAAAATATAAATAAAAGCACTTCCTAATTTACTTGCTCCGGCTCCTTCATAATTCTTAGCTTTTGTAAAAGACAAAATAATAGCTATTAGTGTAGATATACTTATTAGCCAAAAGAACGATGAACCCAGAAAGGATAATATATTACCTGTTGTATTTGAAGAAATTTGATTAACTAAATTTTTAAAATAAGGAGCTAAAAATCCAGCAATGAAATGAGCAAAACTTACTGCGCCAAAACCAATGCCACCAATAACCATTAAGTCTGTTAAGCTTGGATTCCTTTTTATACTCTCGCTAAATTTTGAAACTTTGATTTTCAACTCTTCAATTGCTGAAGTATCTGCTTTTAGCCAATTATTAATAATTTTACGTTTACCTATTCCAATTAATAATAAAGCCATCCAAATGTTTGCTATTACAATATCCACAAATACCATTCCACCATAAAGTTTGGGGTTATAACCGTATATCTCCAACATTGCTGTTTGATTTGCACCTCCACCAATCCAGCTTCCAGCGAGTGTTGATAATCCCCTCCAAACAGCATCTGCACCAACTCCACCTACTGTTTCAGGAGAAAAAAAAGAAATCATCAAGATGGCCAATGGTCCGCCAATTATTATTCCTAAAGTTCCAGTAAAAAACATTATTAATGCCTTCCACCCTAAATTAAAAATAGCCCTTAAATCAATACTCAATGTCATCAGTACAAGGGCTGCTGGCAAAAGAAATCTGCTTGCTACAAAATACAGATTACTGGATTCAACTACTATTTCACCAGAGCTATTTAATACCTCCCATTCAGGTGCAATCCATCCAAAAGTTGTGAACAAAGCAGGTAACATATATGCTACAAAAAGACCAGGAACAATTTTGTAAAA
>JAYNFX010000035.1:0-16227 GCA_038106885.1 Flavobacteriaceae bacterium
CAAACTGCACTGAGAGAAGTTGAAGAGGAAACTGGTATTAGAGATCTTTCAATTTGCAAGCCTTTAGAAATAACTTATCACATATTTAAAAGGAACAATAAGATATTATTAAAAAAAACTTATTGGTTTGAAATGTATAGTTCTTACGAAGGCGACTTTAAGCCTCAAGTAAAAGAAGGGATTACCAAGGTGAAATGGATAGATCCAAAAAAATTAAAAAAAGTTAAAAAAAATATTTACGCAAATATAGATCAACTTCTTTAAAAGAAAATCAAATTAATTTATTGTAATCTTATTTATTGACTTATTTTTGCCACTTAATTTTGGTAAATGATAGATATTATACGTAATCAATCTGCAAATTTTAAAGACGATTTTTTTAGTGGATTGACAGTTGCATTAGCACTTGTACCTGAAGCTGTTGCTTTTGCATTTGTTGCAGGAGTAGACCCATTGATTGGTTTATATGCAGCTTTTATGATTGGTTTGATAACTTCAATTTTTGGTGGCCGCCCAGGGATGATTAGTGGGGCTACTGGTGCATTAGCTGTAGTAATGGTTAGTATAGTTTCTCAGGGCAATTTGTTAGGTGAACCTTCGCAGGAATTAGGGGTTTACTACTTATTTTTAACAGTTATTTTAATGGGAGTCATACAAATTGCAGCAGGTTTATTTAAATTAGGAAAATTTGTAAGATTGATACCACATCCAGTTATGATGGGGTTTGTAAACGGACTAGCAATAGTTATTTTCCTTTCTCAGTTAGAGATGTTTAAAATCTCAAATAATTCTGGATATGATTGGTTGAAAGGTAAAGATTTAATGTTAATGCTTGGTCTTGTCTCAATCGTTATGATAATAATGTATTTACTTCCAAAATTTTTCAAAAAACTACCTGAGGCACTAGTTGCAATATTAATTGTTTCTGCAATAGTAATTTTTGGAAATTTAGACGTACCTACTGTTGGTAGTTTTATTAGAGATGGTGGTGGTGAAGGTCTCAAGGGAAATCTTCCACAATTTCAATTTGAAATTTTTAAGGAAATACCCTTGAATTTACAAACACTTCGTTTTATTGGTCCATATGCTTTTATTCTAGCAGCAATTGGATTAATAGAATCTCTCATGACCTTAAATTTAATTGATGAACTTACTGATTCAAGAGGAAATTCTAATAAAGAATGTATTGCTCAGGGTAGTGCGAATTTAATTACTGGTTTATTTGGAGGAATGGGGGGTTGTGCAATGATTGGTCAATCAATTATAAATGTAAAAGGAGGTGGGAGAGGACGTTTATCAGGTATTGTTGCGGCTTTAGCTCTTCTAATTTTTATTTTGTTTGGTTCAAATTTGATTGAAAAAGTTCCAATTGCTGCACTTGTTGGTGTTATGTTTATGGTAGTTATAGGAACATTTGCCTGGTCTAGTTTTAGAATTATAAATAAGATTCCTCTTTCAGATGTTTTTGTTTTGATTTTAGTTTCAGTTTTAACTGTTTTATTTGATTTAGCCGTAGCTGTTCTTTCAGGAGTCGTTGTAAGCGCACTTGTGTTTTCTTGGGAAAATGCTAAAAGAATTCGTGCGAGAAAAAGATTCAAATCTAATGGGGTAAAAGTTTATGAAATATGGGGCCCACTTTTTTTTGGAAGTGTTTCGGTTTTTAACCAAAAATTTAATATTAAAAAGGACCCAAATGAAATCGAAATTGATTTTGTTGAATCTAGAGTATGTGATCATTCTGCAATCGAGGCTATATTTAACCTAGTTAATAAGTATAACAATGTAGATAAAAAGGTAAAGTTGAAACACCTTAGTCAAGATTGTAAATTATTATTACGTAAATCTAGCCCATTATTCAATGAAGTAATTATAGATGCAATTGATGATCCAAGATATCATTTAGCTGAAGATCCAGAAGCCTTCACTAAGGGAATATCAGAATATTCCATTTAGGGAACTAAGTTTTGACACTATTTGGAACTAAATCTTCAAACTTACCATTGTGCTTGATTATTTCCCTTACAATTGATGATGAAATAAATGATTTTTCTGGAGAACTTAGTAAAAAAACAGTTTCTATTTCACCAGTTTTTTTGTTGGTTTGAGCAATTGAGTTTTCGTATTCAAAATCACTCGAATTTCTAAGTCCACGAAGTATATAATTAGCCTTAACTTCTTTACAAAAATCAGTTGTTAGTCCAGAATAAATAAAAACTTTAATTTTTTTGTTATCTGAGAAAATATTTTCAATAAAAGCTTTTCTTTGCTCAAGTGAGAATAAATAATTTTTCGATAAATTTTCTCCAATGGCAATTATAAGCTCATCAAATAGTTGTGTACCACGATTAATTATATCACAATGACCTAGTGTAATTGGATCAAATGATCCTGGAAAAACAGCGCGCTTCATTTGACAAAGTTAATCATTTTTACTAAGTGCCATTTCAATTGCGTTTGTGAAGAGTTCTTCCAAGCTAATTCCTGCATGTTCAGCCTGTTTTGGTAAAATACTTTCCCGTGTGAGACCTGGTACTGTATTCATTTCTAAGAAATATGGTACATCACCTTTAAATATAAATTCGCTCCTAGAAAATCCTTTCATACCTAAAAGAGTATATATTTTTTTGGCTATATTTTTAACATTTTCCTCTTGCTTTTTTGATATTCTAGCAGGTGTTATTTCCTGAGATTTACCATTGTATTTTGCATCATAATCAAAAAAATCATTTTCAGAAATAATCTCAGTAATAGGTAATACAATAATATTGTTTTTATAATTTAATACACCAACAGAGACCTCAATACCATCTATAAATGATTCAATGATTAATTCATTATCAAATTCAAAAGAATTATCAATAGCTTTTTGTAGCTCTTCTAATTTGTATACTTTTGAGACTCCAAAGCTACTACCAGCTTTATTTGCTTTAACAAAGCATGGAAGACCAACACGATTTATAACTTCTTTTGGATTGAATTCTTCATCTTTAGATAATGGATATGAAATTGCCATTGGGATATTGTAAGAATTTAAAATACTCAAACAATCTCTTTTGTTAAATGTTATAGCTGCCTGATACATATCACAACTTGTATGTGGGATATTTAAAATATCAAAATATGCCTGCATGAAACCATTTTCACCTGGTTCACCATGAATGGCATTGAATACACAATCAAAATAAATAATTTCATCATTTATACATAATGAAAAGTCACTCAGATTAATATTATATTTTTCTCCATCTACTGCTTTATAAAACCATTTGTCTTTTTCTATATGTACTAAGTATGAATTATACTTGTCATTAGGAAGGTTTTCATAAACAACTTGACCACTTTTTAATGAGATTTGAGATTCAATTGAATATCCACCAATTATAATGGCAATATTTTGTTTCATTGGCTTTGATTATGATGTAAAAGTATCAAATTTTTATTGACATAAATTTATATTAAAAAAAAATAACTTTATTACGAAGCTTTAATAGTCATCTTCAATAAAAAAAATGTTTAGCTTTGTTTAAATTGCATTAATGATTCTTATCAAGTTCATATTCAGTAAAACATTTTTGAAGCAAATAATTTTCTCCTTAATTATTATTGTTTTTTTAACCTTTTTTACATTAAAGTGGCTAAAGTCATATACAAATCATGGTATTACTATTGAAGTACCTGATTTAGTAGGTTTATCGATGAATGATGCGGATAAAATTCTTCAAAAAAATAAATTGGTGTATAAAATTCAAGATTCAACTAATTACAACCCGAAATTTAAAGCAGGTGCCATTATTGAGCAAGAGCCTAAGGCAGGATTCAAAGTAAAAGAAAATAGAAAAATTTATTTGATACTTAATCCCATGGATTACAAAAAAATTCCATTTCCAGATGTTATTAGAAAAACTTTTCGTCAAGCAAAACCCTCATTAGAATCACTAGGTTTTAAAATTGGAGAAATTATATATGAGGATGACTTGGGAAAAAATGAAGTTATTGAGGTTCGCTTTAAAAATAAAAAAATTCTTCCTTCAGATTTGATCAGAAAGACATCAGTAATTGATATTGTTTTAGGTAATGGTAAATTAAATTCAGAATAGTGAATAATGGATGATTTATCTAATAAAAATCTATATGAGCATTTTGCTTTTGATGTTGATAAAGGCCAGGAGCCTTTAAGGGTTGATAAATATTTAATGAATTTTTTACAAAATGCAACTCGAAATAAAATTCAATTTGCAGCAAAATCTGGAAATATTTTAGTCAATGATTTACCTGTAAAGTCAAATTACAAGGTAAAGCCCAAAGATAAAATTAAAGTGATGTTTGAACATCCTCCACACGAGAACCTATTGATTGGAGAAAATATTCCTTTGGATATAATTTTTGAGGATGATAGTCTCTTGGTTTTAAATAAACCTGCTGGAATTGTAGTTCATCCAGGCCATGGAAATTATTCAGGTACTTTAATTAATGCTTTAATATATCATTTTGAAAATTTACCTAATAATAGCAGTAATAGACCTGGTTTAGTACATAGAATTGATAAAGATACTAGTGGACTATTAGTTGTCGCAAAAACCGATCAAGCCATGGCTCATCTTTCAGCTCAATTCAAAGAAAAAACTAGTGATCGATCATATATAGCTTTAGTTTGGGGTAATGTTGAAAATGATATGGGTACTATTGAAGGTAATATTGGTAGACATCCAAAAAACAGACTACAAAACACTGTACACGTTGGTGATGATAAATTTAAAGGTAAACACGCAGTTACTCACTATCAAGTCATTGAGCGGTTTGGATACTTAACTTTAGTGAATTGTACTTTAGAAACAGGTAGAACGCATCAAATAAGAGTGCATATGAAGCACATTGGGCATACGCTTTTTAATGACGAGCGGTACGGAGGAGATAAGATTTTAAAAGGTACTACTTTTACAAAATATAGGCAATTTGTTGAAAACTGTTTCAAGGTTTTACAACGTCAAGCTTTACATGCAAAAACATTAGCATTTGATCACCCAATTACAAATGAAAGATTAAAATTTTCTTCTAATCTTCCTAATGATTTTAAACTTTGTATTGATAAATGGCGTGCCTATTCTAAATACACAAAGTGATTTTCTACCTTTTTAATAGTTTAACAAGCGATTAACGTTTAACTTTTTTTAAATTTAAAATTTGTTGGTATTTTTGAATAATAAAATTTATTTATGAAAGTAGTTTTATCTCCAGCGAAATCTCTTGACTACAAAACTAAATTACCCACCGAATTCAGTACCAAGGGATGCTTCATGAATGAAGCTTTTCAGCTAAATAATTTATTAAAGAAGAAATCTCCAAAAGCTCTTTCTGAGCTTATGAACATTTCTCCTAAGATTAGTGAATTAAATTACATTAGGAATCAACAATGGTCTATACCATTCACAAGTGATAATTCACGACAAGCTATTTACGCTTTCAATGGTGATGTCTATCGCGGGATAGATGCTTACACAATTCCAGATGACAAGCTCGAAAAGTTACAAAGCACTGTTCGTATTATTTCTGGTTTATATGGACTTTTAAAACCAATGGATTTGATACAGCCTTACAGGCTTGAAATGGGGACTAAATTTCCTGTTGGTAAGAATAAAAATCTATATGATTTTTGGCGCGAAAAAATTACATTATCGCTCAACAAAGAGTTAAAGTCCAGTGATTTACTAGTTAATTTAGCTAGTCAGGAGTATTTCAAAGCTATCGACACAAAAGTTATTTCATCCCCCATTGCTCATATTGATTTTAAAGAGTTTAAAAACGGAAAATATAAGACCATTGCTATCTTTTCAAAATTAGCTCGTGGACTTATGACAAGGTATATTATTGATAATAATCTTAAAAGCATTGATGATCTAAAGACTTTTAATAGTGATAGATATGAATATGATGAAAGTTTATCAACTGAAAACAGGTTAGTCTTTACCCGATAATTCCATACTTTACTGTAATTAGCTAATCTATAATGGATTTTACAAATTCATCTATTTTAGAAATCCCCTTGGTTTTCAAATGTTTTATAAAAGCACTACCTATAATTCCGCCATTAGAGTAAGATGTAGCTTCATTAAAACTTTTTTTATCTGAAATTCCAAACCCTGTTATTAAAGGGTTTTTTAAATTCATTCTAGAGATTCTTTTGAAATAATTTAATTGTTCATTACCAAAACCATTTATGCCTCCTGTTGTGCTTGAGCTACTAACTAAATAAATAAAACCATCTGAAACTTCGTCTATATATTTAATTCTATTTTCAGTAGTTTGGGGAGTTATTAAAAAAATATTAATTAACCCATATTTGTCGAAAATTTTCTTGTAATTTCCATGGAATATTTGCACAGGCAAGTCAGGAATTATACACCCATCAATCCCAACCTCTTCACATTTTTTACAAAATTTCTCTACTCCATATTGAAGGATTGGATTGAAATATCCCATTATTATTAATGGTATTTTAACACTATTTCTAATATTTGCTAACTGATTGAACAAACAATTTGTATTCATACCATTTTTAAGAGCTTTGCTTGAACTGTCTTGAATTGTTGGGCCATCAGCAAGTGGATCACTAAAAGGTAAACCTATTTCAATAAAATCAACATTATTTTTTTCAAGTTCTTTAATAATTTCAACAGTATCGTCGAGTTTAGGGAATCCAGCAGAAAAATATATTGAAAGTAGTTTTTTATTTTCTTTTAACTTTCTTTTAATTCTATTCATAATACTAAAGTTTGAAATAATCTATGTAATTATTTAAATCCTTATCACCTCTTCCAGAGAGGCAGACAACTATTACATCATCTTTTTTAAATTTTCTTTCTTTGAAAATAGCAAACGCATGAGCTGTTTCTATCGCAGGTATTATTCCCTCAAGTTGGGATAATTCTAAACCAGCTTCCATTGCGTCTGGATCTGTTACAGAAATAAACTCTGCTCGTTTAGTGGTATATAAATTTGCATGCATAGGTCCTATTCCTGGGTAATCTAGCCCGGCTGATATTGAATAAGGTTCAGTAATTTGACCATCGCTATTTTGCATTAATAGAGTCTTGCTTCCATGAATAATTCCCTCTTTTCCTAGTATTGAAGTTGCTGCACTTTTACCAGTATTTACTCCTTTACCAGCAGCTTCAACTGCAATTATACCAACACTACCATCATCCAAGAAATTATAAAATGCACCAGCTGCATTACTCCCTCCACCTACACAAGCAACAATATAATCAGGACTATCACAACCTTCTTCTGTTTTGAGTTGAAATTTGATTTCTTCTGAAATAACGGATTGAAATCTTGAAACCATATCAGGATAAGGGTGTGGACCTACTGCGCTACCAATAATATAATGTGTATCATTAGGATTATTTATCCAGTCACGAATTGCTTCGTTGGTTGCATCTTTAAGTGTTTTGCTTCCTGAAGTTGCAGGTTTGACATCAGCTCCTAGCATTTTCATTCTAGCTACGTTAGGTGCTTGGCGAGCAATATCAACTTCCCCCATATATATCACGCATTTAATACCTGCAAGAGCACAAACAGTTGCTGTAGCTACGCCATGTTGTCCCGCACCAGTTTCTGCAATAATTCTTTTTTTATTTAAACGCTTGGCTAATAATATTTGTCCTATAGTATTATTTATTTTATGTGCCCCAGTATGACATAAATCTTCTCTTTTAAAATATACTTTTGTTTTATATTTTTCAGAAAATCTTTTAGCGTAATATAATGGAGTTGGTCTACCTACATAGTTTTTCAAAAGTTGATTAAATTCAGTTTTGAAACTCGACTCAGACATAATACTCAAATATCTTTCAGTTAATTGTTCAATATTTGGATAGAGCATTTCAGGAATGTAAGCACCTCCAAATTGACCATAAAATCCATTTTCATCAACATTGTAACTCATAATTTATCAATAAATATTTTAACTTTATTTTTATCTTTATATCCTGGTTTTACTTCAAATTGACTGTTTATATCTATACCATAACAATATTTTGAAGCTTTATTTTTTTTAAATTCTTTTATTTTATCAAAAGATTCAAGACCGATACCACCACTTAAAAAATATGGTTTGTCTAATTTGTAATTTTCAATCAAATTCCAATTAAAACTATATCCATTACCTCCATACTTTAAGCCTTTGGTATCAAAAAGAAAATAGTCTACACAATCTTTGTAAATGTTCAATTTACTGAAGTCAAAACTATCATCTATAGCAAATGCTTTAATTATTTTTAAAGATCTTTTTTTTAGGTTTTCACAAAGTTTAGGAGATTCTTCACCATGGAGTTGTACTAAATTCAGTGAGTTTATTTTTACCATATTAAATATAGTTTTTTCATCACTGTTGACAAACACACCAACTCTCTTAATATTTTTTGTATCGCATTTTATTGGGCTAATAATTTTTCGTTTTGAAAATTCATAGAAAATAAATCCAATATAGTCTGGTTCAAGCAAGGAAATTGCATTAATATTCTCTTCGTATTTCATCCCGCATACTTTTATTTTCATTTTTTCAAATTATTAATGAATTTAGTAGCATAATCTCCAGGGTTATTTGATTTCATGAAGTTTTCACCTATTAAAAATCCTTTGTAACCAAATAACTTCAGTTTCTTTATAACTTCAACATTGCTAATCCCACTTTCTGAAATTTTCAAAAACTCATTTGGGATATAATCACTTAATTCTTCGCTAAGTTTTAAATTTATTTTGAATGTTTTTAAGTCACGATTATTAACTCCAATAATATCTAAAGAGGGCATTATATTATTTTGTAATTCTTCCTTGTTATGGACTTCAAGAATAACTTCAAGATTTAAATTTTTAGCAAGAATTGATAAATTTTTAATACTCTTTTTATCCAGAACAGCTGCTATTAGTAAAATTACATCAGCTCCAAAAGCCTTAGCTTCTATTATTTGATAAGGATCTACAATAAACTCTTTTCTTAATATAGGAAGTGTACAGCTTGAACGTCCAATTACTAAATCTTCTATTGATCCTCCAAAATATTTTTGATCAGTTAATATAGACATGCCACTAGCACCTGCTTTTTCATATCCAACCGCAACATCAAACACATTCAAACTTTGATTTATTTCTGATTTTGATGGTGATCTCCTTTTAAATTCTGCAATTATTCCACTACTACTAATTCTATTTAAGTTTGATATAAGTGAATTTTTAGGTCTATCAAATAGAACTGAATCCTCAAGTTGAGTGTGAGGAATTAATTTTTTTCGAAATTCAACCTCCTTAAGTTTATCTCTTACTATTTTTTGAAGAATCGTCATACTATAAATTAATTAATTTAGTCAAAACTGTTTTAGCTTTCCCACTAAATAAACTCTCTTTGGCAATTTCAAACCCTTCTTTATGGGTAATTTGTTTAGCCGTTGCTATTGCCAATCCTGCATTTGCACACACAACCATATTTTGTTCATTTGTTCCTTTTCCCATAATAATTGCCTTAAAAATTTCACTAGCTTTTTTTATGGAATTACCACCAAAGATTGAAATTGGGTCAATTATATCAAGACCTAAGTCTTCAGGAGTGAAAATTTTTTCAGTATTATTTGATACTATTTTAGCATTATTTGTAAGCGATAATTCGTCATACCCACCAAGGTCATGAACAATGCTGTATTTTTTATCAGATTTTTGATATAAATAGCTGTATAATCGCAAAATTTCAAGATTAAAAACTCCAACTAATTGGTATTTTGGTAAAGCAGGATTGACCATAGGTCCTAACATATTGAAAAATGTTTTAACTCCTAGTGCTTTACGAATTGGAGCTACATTTTTCATTGCTGGATGAAATAATGGAGCATGTAGGATACAAATATTGGTAGTTTCAATAGAGCGTTTTAAATAATCTATATCATTTGTAAATTTCACTCCCAGTGATTCCAATACATTTGATGACCCGCACGAGGAAGAAACTCCATAATTACCGTGTTTAGTAACCATAACACCCGCTCCCGCAGTTATGAATGAGGAAAGAGTAGATATATTAAAAGTGTCTTTTCCATCACCACCTGTTCCACATAAATCTATTGAATTATAGTTTTTAAAATCAACTGAAACACAAAGTTCCAGTAAAGCGTTTTTAAATCCTTGTAATTCCTCAACAGTTATACTTCTCATCATATATACTGTTAGGAACGATGCAATTTGTTCTGGACTATAATCCCCCTTGGAAATATTTATCAAAACTTGTTTTGCTTCTTCTTCACCTATTTTTTCGTGATTAATAAGTCGATTTAGTGTTTTTTTCATCTTATGAATTAACCCAGTTTTTCAAAATTATTTTTCCTTTTGGAGTAAGAACGGATTCAGGATGAAACTGTACTCCCTTAACATCAAAGTTTTTATGTTTGATTGCCATAACTTCATTTTTTTCATCAATACAAGTTACTTCTAAGCAACTCGAATTATCAATTTTAACCACCCATGAGTGATATCTTCCAACTAAAATTTTATTTCCTAAATTTTTAAATAAATCATCATTTTTGGAAATGATTTTTACTTCTGTCTGAATTCCATGGTACACATTATTCAAATTAAATAGCTTGGCTCCAAAAACTTCACCAATAGCTTGCATACCTAAACAGACCCCAAGAATACTTTTTGAAGGTGCATATTTTTTAATAATATCTTTTAATAAGCCGGCTTCTTCTGGAATTCCAGGCCCAGGAGATAAAACTATTTTATCAAAATCTGCTACGGTCTCAATTTTAATTTGATCATTCCTTTTTACTAACACTTTACAATTTAGATCTTCTAAATAATGGACCAAATTATAGGTAAAGCTATCGTAATTGTCAACTACTAATACTTTTTTCATTTTAAATATTTTCTGCAATTTTAATTGCTTTTTTAAGAGCCCCTAATTTATTGTATACTTCTTCTAATTCTTTATTTGGTGATGATTTTGTGACAATACCAGCACCAGCTTGCCAATGCAGTTCTTGGTTACAACTCAAAAATGTTCTTATCATGATAGCATGATTATAGTTCCCTTTGAAATCCATAAATCCGATTGCACCTCCATAGAAACTTCGATTTGTCTTCTCGTATTTTTCAATTAGTTCCATAGCTTTGAATTTTGGAGCACCAGATAGAGTTCCAGCAGGAAAAGTATCTGCAACTATTTGCATTGATGAAATATTATTTTTAATTTTTCCACATACTTTACTTACCAAATGAATTACATGAGAAAAAAATTGTATTTCCTTATAGTTTTCAACTCCAACCTCTGAACAGTGACGGCTTAGATCATTTCGTGCTAAATCAACAAGCATTACATGTTCACTATTTTCTTTTTCATCATTTATTAATTTTTGTGCGAATTTAGCATCATCCATATCATCTCCTGATCTCGGAAATGTGCCTGCTATTGGATGTATTTCTGCTTTTTTGTCTTTTAATATGAGCTGTGCTTCTGGCGAACTACCAAAAATCTTAAAATTTCCATAATCAAAATAGAATAGGTAAGGTGAGGGGTTTACATTTCTTAATGCTCGATAAACATTAAAATCATCTCCTTTAAAAGCTTGTTCAAATCTACGTGATAATACTAATTGAAATACATCTCCTCTATGACAATGTTTTTTTGCAATATTGACCATTTCAATAAATTCTTCATCAGTTAAATTTGAAGATATTTCACCTGAAGTCTTAAAATTAAAAGTTGCATAGCGGTCTTTTGTAATTAATTGATGAATGGTCTCAATGTTATTTTTGTTTTTGTAACAATGTGCAAATAAATATGCCTCATTTTTAAAGTGATTAATGGCAATTATGTTCTGAAAAATTGAGTACTGAATTTCAGGTATTTTTAAGCTATTTTTTTTATCACTAATTTCTATACTTTCAAAATATTTAACAGCATCATACGAAGTGTATCCAAATAAACCATTGTTTATAAATTTATAGGACTTATCCTCGTTAATTTGAAATTCTTTGGTGAATTTTTGAATTTCAGCTGTTACATCTTTGTAATCAATTTCATATTGTTTTTTAGTTTGATCAGGGTACGACTTTGTTAAGTTCTTACTTTGAATTTTGATGTTAGCAATTGGATTGAAGCATATGTAAGAAAAACTATTTTCATTCCCGTGATAATCACTACTTTCAAGTAAAATACTGTTTGGGAATTTGTCCCTAATTTTTAAATAAACACTTACAGGAGATAGTGTGTCTGCCAATATTTTCTTACTGTATGTTTCTAACTTATACCTTTTCATAATAAAAAAAGGCTTGTCGTGATGACAAGCCTGAATATATTTGTATACATGGAGTGATCACGATTATTAATTATCGGAAATCCACCACCAAGTATTTAGATTTATTAAATTCATTATAATGCCAAATATATAAACGTTTTTTTTTTAATCAAACTTTTTTTGTTTAAAATTTTAAATTCACTTGCAAGTCAAATTCATCGTATATAGCACGGTCTTTAAGCCCGTCAAAAAAACTAGAAGAGCCATATTTTATTTCAAATTTAGTTCTATCAATTTTTAAGTTAGCATAAGCAGAATTATCGGAAATATTAATTTTAAACGTTACAGGATTTGTAATTCCCTTGATAGTTAAATCTGCATCTATTAAATAAACAACAATTTTTGAGTCATTTTTTTGTTTTGAAACCTTTTTAAAAACTAAATCAGAAGTATTATATTTTTTTACACTAAAAAAATCATCGTTTTTTAAATGATTATCTAACCTCTCTTTAGATCCACCCTCTAAATCAGTGGTATTAATTGTAGTCATGTCCATTACAAATTTTCCACCTATGAGATTTGAAGTATCGTCAAAGTTTAATTCTCCATTTCTAAGCGTAATAGTGCCTTCGTGTTGGCCTGTAACTTTATATCCTATCCATTTAATTACACTATTTTTTGTGTCGACTTTTTTTGTTACTACAGATTTAAATCCACATAAAGAAAGGCAAATCGCAGTTAATAGAAATATTTTAGTAAGTTTCATAAATATCTTTTTTTGTTATCCTACAAATTTCTAAATTTAGATAGAAAAAATAAAAATTAGAATTTAAACTTTTGTTAAATTTTTAAGTTAAAAATTGTAAAATGAAAAACTTGTCACAAACAGAGTGGGAAAATTTATATGAAGAGCTCGATAATTCAATAATTCTTGATGTAAGAACAGAACAAGAATATTTAGATGGTAAAATTCCTAATTCTTTAAATATTGATATTCTTAATCCGCAAGAATTTATGTCAAAAGTAGAGTTATTAAATAAATCATCAAACTATTTTGTTTACTGTAAAGCTGGTAGTAGAAGTGCACAAGCGTGTCTTGTTATGAATCAGCTGGGTTTTGAAAACACATATAATTTAGAAGAAGGATTTTTAAACTGGAAAGGAGATGTGATATATTAACTATGCGAAACTTTTTTTTAACACTAACAATAATTTCTTTATTGTTTAACTGTAATGTAACTTCAAATTCAAGTTTTCAAGATATTAATTCAGATGAATTAGAATTAATGATAAAAAAAGAAGATCTTGTCTTGTTAGATGTAAGAACTCCTACAGAGTATAGTAATGGACACTTGATAAGTGCTTTAAACATTAATTATTATGGCGATAATTTTGATAAAAAAATAGATGAACTCGATAAATCAAAGCCAATTGTTGTTTATTGCAAATCTGGCGGTAGAAGTTCTAAATCTGCACTTAAATTAGTTGAAAAAGGTTTTGAACAAATTTATAACTTAAAAGGTGGATTTGATCAATGGATTTTTCACGGTAAGGAAGTACTAGATTGAATGTTAATTCCACAGTCTTAAAGGATATTTTCCTTCACTGACAAGTTTATCAAGAGTTTTAACAGCAATATTTTTGTCGTCATAATAAGTTACTCCAAACCATTCACTATTTGAATTAATTACTTTAACTGTTATTAGTTTATTTTTCATCATTTCTTGGGCGACAAAGGGAAGGTATATTTCATTTTTTTGATGATTATTTGGGTCTGCAAGAAAAGAAGTAAAATAAGGCTCAGTATATTCGAATATTTTGGGGTTACAAATCCAAAAATTCATTGAAACAGTTGATTTTGGATCTAATATATTTGTTGAATCCTCGTCAATAATAGTTCCATTTTTTTTGATGATTTTTGTTCTTTCAATTATAGTTTTAAGAAAATTATCCTTTAACGTACAAACACCCCTAGAAACAGTTCCAAATTCAGAAAGGGTGTCTTCGAGTTTATATCCAACAAGAGCAAAACTGTCATCATTTTTATGTGTTTGAATAAACTCTGCAGCTCCTTTGAATGCATTTTGACCATAATAATCATCAGCATTAATAATTACAAAAGGAGAATTTATAATATCTCTGGCAGTCCAAACAGCGTGTGCAGTACCCCATGGCTTTTTTCTGACACCGCTAAAATTAGAACCTTTAGGAATATCATCTATTTTTTGTACCAAGACGTCAAGTTTAATTGAACTAGGGATTCTAGCTGTTAAATATTTTTTTAAAAAATCTTGATTTTCACTTTTGGTTATAACAACAATGTGCTCAAAACCATTTTTAATAGCGTCATATATGCTGAACTCCATTAGAAATTCTCCGTTAGGACCTAAATCATCAAATTGTTTTAATTTTCCATATCTACTTCCACTTCCAGCTGCCATTAATAAGATTGTCATAAAATTACATTTTGAGTCAAAAATAGTTCTTTTAAATATATCCCTACATTAATTTCATTAAATTTGCTTAAAACCCTAAATTTTAATGTTAAAGAAAACTACATTATTACTGGTGCTGATTTATTCCTACTCTATTTTAGCACAAATACCAGACTATTATTCATCGATTGATTTTAATCAAGATGGAACTTCTGTAAGAATACAATTATCCAACCTTATCACTAATACACACCATACTTTTATTCCATACACTTCAAGTTCAACAGATACTTGGGATATCATTAGAGATAGCGATTTAGAATTTGAAAATTCAAATGATGTTCTATTAATTTACGGATATGACGATAATGATGAACAATTCATAAATGATAGAACAAGGAATAAATATGATACTTGTCATACAAGTTCTTGTATTGGGCTCTGGAATAGAGAGCATGTATTTGCTCGGTCTTTAGCAAATCCAAATTTAACTACTTTTGAGCCTGGTCCAGGTACTGATGTTCACAATTTACGCGCTGCTGATTCACAAAAAAATACTCAAAGAAGCAACAGATTATTTACAAATGGAAATGGAAATTCTTCAATTGTTGACAATGATTTTTATCCTGGTGATGAATGGAAAGGCGACGTAGCTAGAATTATAATGTATATGTATCTTCGATATCCTGGACAATGCGAAGCTACTAGTTCTGCAACAGGAGATATTTCTTATGCCCCTGAAAATGATATGCCAGATTTATTTTTAGAATGGAATGAACAAGATCCAGTTTCAGAGCTAGAAATCAGACGAAACAATATTATTTACTCATTTCAGGGTAATAGAAATCCATTTATTGACAATCCTTACCTTGCTACAATTATTTGGAATGGACCGCAGGCAAACGACAATTGGTCTTTGCTTTCAATTGTAGATCAATCTTCAAGTTCAATTTTCATATCTCCAAGTATTGCGGAAAATTTTATAAATATAATTGGCGCAGGAGATAATTCATTTAAGATTTATGTATTTAATCAATTAGGCCAAATTATGATTCAAGATAAGGATCAAAAAACAATTGATATTTCATCTCTGAGCTCTGGTGTCTACGTACTTAAATTTATTCAATCTAATAAAACAACTCAATCAAAGTTCATCGTTAAATAAGAAGTAATGTCTTTGCAAAAATCAAAAATTATAATAGGATTATTTTTAATATCAACTTTCAGCTTATCTGCTCAATCAATTTTCTCTGAAGATTATAAATCTCAAGCTGATGTAAAAGTTTATGTTGTAGATTATAAAAGTGAAGCAGATTTAGCTGTTTTTAAAGTTGAATATAAAAGCCAATCTAAGGGCAACAAAGGTTTATGGTATTTTGTTGATTATAAGAGTCAATCTAATAAATCAATTTTTTTTGTAGATTATAAAACTCAGGCAGATTTACTAATTTATTTTGTTGATTATAAAAGTCAAGCGGGGTGGATAAATAATCAATTAAAATATTTAATGTTTT
>JAYNFX010000036.1:0-15395 GCA_038106885.1 Flavobacteriaceae bacterium
TTTCATTATCCGGGTATTTATCTCCAAAAAAAAATCTATTAAAAAAAGATTGCCTTTTTTTATATTGATTAGGCTCTACAAGCATTAAAGTTTCAAAACCAGGGGGTTTTGAATGAATACTAAGATGCATTTGATTTGCATATTGTGATGAATCAGGAGCTATAATATAGGCAAAAGTTGAGGTAAAAGCTATAAAAACAATAAAGCAAAAACTAATTATTCCTGTTAAATTGTTTTTGAACTTTTTGAAAAAAGATATTGAAAGTCCCAACATACATTCATGTTTATTCTCTTAATAAAGATAAATCATTTTGTCTTGTCAATAAATCTTTAAGAACATTAAGAGCTTCTTCCATATAAATATCTTTACTAAGTGATTCGTGCCAACGATTTCTGTTATCTCTTAGAACTGAATCTCTATCCATCAGAGGAAACTCGTAAGAAAGTGAAGAAAACAATAAATCAGTTTTGTAATTTGAAATTGAATCAAATTTTTTTGATTCTCTTTCATTATCAATCATTTCATTTTTAAATGTTTTATAATTAAGACTAAAAACTTTTTTTGAACGATTTTTTTCAATCCATCTGGCACTTTCATCAATTAACTTTAAAGTTGGATTGTTATTTACTCTATTTCTGCTTAATTTAATTATTTCCTCATAATTAATGGAGTTTTCCCATTCTTTGTATGTGGCTGGTTGAATTTCATCCCATGGTAATGGATTATCTTGATCCTTTTCACCCATATCCATGTAAGTATATCTATTGGGTAAAACAATATCACTTTTAACTCCTTCTAACTGAGTAGAACCACCATTTATTCTATAATACTTTTGTGTAGTAAATTTTAAGGCTCCCATATCACCATTAGTATTATTTTTAATCATTTTATTTAGATCAATGATATTTTGAACAGTACCCTTTCCATAGGTTTGTTTGCTTCCAATTATAACTGCTCTCTTGTAATCTTGCATTGCAGCAGCTAGAATTTCTGAAGCTGATGCTGAAAATTCATTGACTAAAATCACTAATGCACCATCCCAAATAATACTAGGGTCACGATCTCTTAAAACCTCACTATCATAACCAGTAGATCTAACTTGTACAATCGGCCCTTTATCAATAAATAGTCCTCCGATATCAACTACTGTTTTTAATGAACCTCCACCGTTATTTCTAAGATCCAGAACTAAACCATTCATTCCTTCACTTTTTAAACGTTGTATTTCTTTTTTTAAATCTGTAGTTGCATTACGGCTATTCAGGTCTTCAAAATCAATGTAAAACTTTGGTAAGTTTATAACACCAAAAATATAACCGTCACTTTTTAATATACTTGACTTTACATAAGTTTCCTCTAACTCTATTTCATCTCTAGGAATTTTTAAATCTTCAATTGTACCGTCAACTCTTCTAAGAGTTAAAATTACACTTGTACCCTTAGGACCTTTGATAAGCTTTACAGCATCATCAAGACGTTTACCTAAAACACTAACTGCTTCATTTTCATCTTCCTGACGGACTTTTAGAATAATATCTCCAACTTGTAATTTATTTTGGCGCCAGGCAGAACCTCCTGAAATAAGCTCAGTAATTCTAATCTCATTCATTTTTTTCTCTAATCGAGCCCCAATTCCTTCATATTTTCCAGACATTGAAGCATCAAAACGATCTTTGTCTTGTGGAGCAAAATAATAAGTGTGTGGATCAAAAGATTCAGCAATAGAATTAATGTAAATTGATAACCAATCATCTCTTCTTAAATCATTAAAATAAATAGCAGTTTGCTCTAAATTACCCAGAGTTGACAATCGAGATTCTTCTTCGATTTGTTCTTTGGTTTTTGTTGTAAGATCTGAATTATTAATTTTGGATTGTTGATCAGATAATAAATCGTGGTAACTCGATAGGGTAGTAAATTTAAGTTGTTTACGCCAGCGTTCATACATTTCGTTTCTTGAACTTACGTAATCTAGTTCTTCACTCTCTGAATTAAAGTTCTCATTGATTTCGTAATCAAAAGGTTTGCTTAATATATCATTATATACATCTACAGATTCATTTATTCTTTGGGTCAATTTTTCGTATACAATATTAAAAAACTCAATCTCATAATTTTGAATTTGATCGTCTAATTGTTGTTCATATTGTTTGAAAACTTCTATATCAGATTTATAAAAATAGTGTTTATATGGATCAATACGATTTAAAAACCTTTCATAAACTTCTAATGAGAATTCGTCATTAAAGACTTTTGGTTGAAAATGACCCTGCTCAAGCAAATAACTTATTAATTGCATCAGTAGTTTGTCTTTGTTAGGATTTTCAAAAGTTTTTGTTGTAAAACTACAAGAAGCAATTGCAATAAATATCGCAAGCAATAAAATGTTAAAATTTCTCTTCATAAACAATATCATTTAATGATAAAATAGATTTTAAAATTAAAAGAAATTATGAATCAAAGCACTCCTTCTTTAATAATTTTTTGTTAAAGACAATAAAAAAAATCCAAGAACTACAAATTACTTACTTTTGTAGGTGAAAACAAACGAAAATGCCAAAAAGACCACTTATTTTAGTTACAAATGATGATGGTATTACAGCCCCAGGAATTAGAACATTAATTAATGTAATGAATTCTATTGGAGATGTAGTTGTTGTGGCACCTGACAGTCCCCAAAGCGGAATGGGTCATGCAATAACAATTAATGAAACATTGTATTGTAAAAAAGAAAAAATTAATGATGGTCCTCAAGTTGAATATAGTACTTCTGGCACCCCAGCAGATTGTGTGAAACTAGCAGTACATGAACTTTTAGACAAAAAACCTGACCTATGTGTCTCAGGAATTAACCATGGATCAAATTCTTCAATAAATGTTATTTATTCTGGAACTATGAGTGCTGCTATAGAAGCAGGAATGGAAGGAATACCCGCCATTGGATTCTCTTTATTGGATTACAATTGGGATGCTAATTTTAATCCATTCAAAAAATATGTAAAGAAAATTTGTTCTACGGTCTTAAAAAGAGGAATGAAAAAAGGTGTTGTATTAAATGTAAACTTCCCAAACACTGAAAACACCAAAATAAAAGGAATAAAAATTTGCCAACAAGCAGAAGCCAATTGGGTAGAGAAATTTGATAAAAGACAAAGTCCAATGGGTAAAGACTACTACTGGCTTACAGGTGAATTTATAAATTACGACAAAAGGAAAAATACAGATGAATATGCGCTTTCCAAGGGATTTATTTCAATAGTCCCTGTACAATTTGATTTAACAGCTCATAATTACATTAATGAATTAAAAAACTGGAAATTGAATGATTAAAAAGGATATTATTTTAGGATTTTTTTTAGGTTTAATATCCAACATTTTTGGGCTATTTTTAATTTGCCTGGCAATCGCATCAACTTCATCAAATAATGATGATATTTTTAAAGTATTAAATGCTGCTATAAATGAAAATTTTATTGGAAAATTAATCAGCCTAGGTGCCGTTATGAATTTAATATGCTTTTTTTACTTTTTAAAAATTAATAATGACAATAAGGCTGCAGGTGTACTGTCTGCAACAGTAATTGTAGCTATTTTCACATTCTTAATCAAACTCTAAATGAAATATTACATTATTGCAGGAGAAGCTTCAGGTGATTTACATGGCTCAAATTTTATGAGAGCTCTAAAAGCGATAGACGCTGAAGCACAATTTAGATTTTGGGGTGGTGATCTTATGAAATCTGTTGACGACAGCCTTGTGAAACATTATAAAGATTTAGCTTTTATGGGGTTTCTTGAAGTGATATTAAATCTAAAAACAATAATTAGTAATATTAACTTTTGTAAAAAAGATATTAATAAATTTAAACCTGATTGCATAATATTTATAGACTATCCAGGATTTAATTTAAGAATAGCTAAATGGGCAAAATCAAATGGTATAAAAACACACTATTATATTTCTCCTCAAATATGGGCCTGGAAAGAAAACAGAATAAATCAAATTAAACGTGATATTGACTACATGCATGTTATTTTACCATTTGAAAAAGTGTTTTATGAAGAAAAGCACAACATGGCTGTAAACTTTGTTGGTCACCCTCTAATTGATGCGATTTCAAAAAGAAAAAATTTAAAAAAACAAAGTTTTCTTAAAAAATACAATCTCTCAGAAAAACCAATTGTTGCTTTATTGCCAGGAAGCAGAAAACAAGAAATAAGAAAAATGTTAAAAATAATGCTTTCCGTTGTGGATGATTTTTCTGAATATCAGTTTGTGATTGCAGGAGCACCAAGTCAGAAAAGTGTATTTTATAAATCTTTCATTAAAACAAAATCTGTGAAATTTATAGAAAATGCAACATATGATTTGCTTAACCATTCAAAAGCAGCTATAGTCACTTCTGGAACTGCTACACTAGAAACTGCTCTATTTAAAGTTCCTCAAATAGTTTGCTATAAGTCCAGCTGGATATCTTATCAGATTGGAAAAAGATTAGTAAATCTAAATTTCATTTCATTGGTAAATCTTATCATGGATCGTGAAGTTGTCTGTGAGCTTATTCAAGATAAACTGAATAAAACAAATCTTTCTAATGAATTGAAAAAAATCTTATCTCCTAAAAAAGAAAATAAAATAAAATTAGATTATATAAAATTAAATAAAAAATTAGGAGGTATAGGTGCTAGTGAAAAAGTTGCAAGATCAGTATTTGAGTCATTATTTTAAGGGGAAAAATTTGGTTTAAATGATTTTCTGAATGAATTGAAAGCTTCTTTACTTTTTAAGTTTTTATAATGATCCTCACCAAAAAGTTTTAAAAAAAACTCTAATTTACTTGGAGGTTTATAACCTGTAATTGGAGCTAAAAATTCACCCTTTTCTCCCAAAAATAATATTGTAGGATAAGATCTCACCCCAAAATATTGCGCAAGTTGATGTTGACTATTTCTTCGTCTAGATTTTGCTGGATCATAATTTGGATTTGAAAACTGTTGCCCCTTAAAATTTACAATTTCGTTGCCTTCAGCATTAAACTTTACAGCATAAAAATTAGCATTCACATATTCTGCTAGACTTTTATTTGAAAAAGTATTACGATCTAACATTCGACAAGGACCACACCATGTAGTGTACATATCAATAATAATTTTCTTTGGATATTGTTTTTGAAGCCTAGCTGCTTCATCCATGGTAATCCAGTTAATTTCTTGGGCTGAAATTAACAATGGGAGAAAAAAAAGCCCGTGCAACAAAAACTTAGTATAACTATTTATAATACTTTTCATAATAATTAGTTCTTTTATTTTTATCGTAACCTTTTGTCTTTTTCACAAACTCATTTCTTTGACTGGAGCTATTAAAAACCCAGATACATACTGAGTCATTACTATGATAAATTGCTTTTAATTCATCATCAATACTATTTAAATACTCAGGAATATTAGCTTTTACACAAATCATTAACTCAAATTTTTATTGACCTAACAAAGTTATGAAAACATTCCTAGGTCTAGCATTATTTCTATGTTCACATAAATAAATACCTTGCCAAGTACCCAATTGCGGAACTCCCTCTTTTATTGGAAAACTAACTGATGATCCTAAGATACTGCTTTTTATATGTGAAGTCATATCATCAGGACCCTCATGAACATGGGTATAATGCTGATCTTCTTCAGAAACTAGTTTGTTAAAATGAGTTTCAAAATCTTTACGAACACTTGGATCGGCATTTTCATTTATAGTTAAACTTGCTGAAGTATGTTTAATAAAAACATGAACTATACCACTCTTTTTTGGCAATTCATTTAGAATATATCTTGTTATCAAATGAAATCCTCTTGAAAATTGTGGTAAACATAATTCCTTTTGATATACCATTGTTTATTAAATTTCAATTAACGCACACCATGCATAAGTTTTTTTATAATTGGGTATAGTAATGCTGATAAAACACCTAGCCCAACTGCAATTGCAGTTAATATCCAGAAAAAGTAACTTAAACCATACTCTTCAGCTATTCCTTCAGAAGCTTCTCCAAATACACCTGCTAGCTTCATTCCTATAGCAACAGCCAAATACCATATACTAAACATCATAGCAATCATTCGCCCTGGAACTAATTTACTTACATAAGACAATGCCACTGGAGAAACACACAACTCTCCCATTGTATGAAAAAAGTAAACCATTATAAGCCATATCATACTCACTGAAGCAGTTTCAGCTCCAACTGGAATATCTGAAGCTCCAATAGCAACACAAGCCATTCCAATTCCTAAAAGTACCATTCCTATAGCATATTTCATATTTGCATTAGGGTTATATTTACTACCCCACCATTTTGAAAACAAAGGAGCAAAAGCAATAATAAATAATGAATTAAGAACACCAAACCAGGATGCTGGAACCTCTGCAATTTCTTTTTCAAATTCGACATTTAACATCCAAACAGCAATTCCCCAAATAATAATAAAACTAATGGCTAAAATTACATTTGAAAGAGCATATTTAGAAAAAGTTTTTTTAAATAATAAAATCAAAACCCATGTTATAATTCCTAAAGGAACAATTGTCATTAAGGAATTTATAACTTTAAAAATGTTTGCAGCACTACCTTCAAGTACGCGCTGTGTGTAATCTTTAGCAAAGATCGTCAAGCTGCTAGGAGCTTGTTCAAAAATTGCCCAGAAAAAAATTGTTACAAAAGCGAAGAAAATTACTGCTATCATCCTATCCCTGGTTATTTTGTCATAGCGTGGAATTCTAATAGCTAATAGTAAAACAAATAACGCTAAAGCTGTAAATATTGCTGCGTTTGATCCTGAAGTTCCAAACACGTCAAAATTAAATAAATTATACGATCCTTCTGATATTTTAGATATCGGATCATTCAAGATCCAAGCCAAACCTAAAACAGATGCAATACCTATTATTATCAATTGAATATTTGTAAAAGGATTAAATTTTGGTTCATCATCTGAACTTGATTCAGAGGTTTTTTCGTTAAGAATTGGTTTTTTTCCAATGTCGCCAAAAATATTTTGAGCAAACCAAAACTGTAAAAGACCAAAAAACATAAAAATCCCTGCAAGCCCAAAGCCCCAACGCCAGCCTACTTTTTCTCCTAAATAACCACATAATAAAATTCCTAAAAAAGCACCAGCATTAACACCCATGTAAAAAATAGTATACGCCCCATCTTTTTGTTCATCTTTACCTTTATACATTTGTGAAATTATAGATGTCATATTTGGTTTAAAAAAACCACTACCAAAAACCAAAAAAGTAAGCCCAGTATATATGAAAAATGGCGTTTCTAATGCCATTGAACCATGTCCAAGTGTCATAAGTAATGCGCCAATAACAACAGCATAACGGTATCCTATAATTTTGTCTGCAAAATAACCACCTAAAAGTGTAGATAAGTATACAAGAGATGTGTAAGTTCCAAAAATAGCGTAAGCGTATTCTCTTGGCCATCCCCATCCCTCATCCATAAGAGATGCCGTAAAAAACATCACAAGAAGTGCTCGCATTCCGTAGTAGGAAAAACGCTCCCACATTTCAGTAAAAAATAACACGAATAGTCCTGCAGGATGACCTAGAACCTTATCTTTAAATATTTTGTCAATTGTTGTATTCATTTTTGTTTTTTTTAATTATTTAATTCTTTGTCAACTCCATTCATGAGTTTTTTGATCAGTGGTGAAAACGCAAGTAATATAACTCCAAATATTAGCCCAGTATAAAATAAATATTCAAATAGAACTAAATAAGACTCTTTCGCAATGTTTAAGTCAGGAGCAGTTCCATTAGAGGTGTTTATAGATGCTATGTTTGCTAAAACAGATGCTATAAACTCTGAACTGGCAGTTGCTAAAAACCAGACACCCATCATAAATCCAACTATTTTTGGAGGAGACAGCTTAGTAACAGCTGAGAGTCCAACAGGTGAAAGACATAACTCGCCACAGGTATGAAGAAAATAGGTGATAATTAACCAAATCATACCAACTTTGCCGAGATCAGATAAATTAATTCCTAACACAAGAGAACCGAATCCTAAACCAACTAACATTAACGCAAGAGAAAACTTTACAGCAGTATTAGGATTATATTTACCGAGTTTTACCCATAACCACGCAAATATTGGAGCCAATAAAATAATAAATAATGCATTTAAACTCAAAAAGCTACCAGCTGGAATGTCACCTCGATCCAAAACTCTATCAGCAAATAGATTTAAAGATGTATAGGCCTGTTCAAATAAAGCCCAAAATATGATTGTAAATACAATTAAGATTGTTAATGCAAATAATTGCTCCCTAGCTTTTTTATCAACTTGAGTTATAGAATAATATAATATATATATTACAGATAAACTCCCAGCTAACATAAGTGAGGATGAAACAACTTTATGGCTTTGGACCATTTGCCAAAACACAAAAACAGATAACATACTAGCTATGTATATAATCCATTCAGTTTTTAAACCAATGATTTTTTTATTAAGTAGTTCTGGATTTGTGGACTCTCCTTTACCATATAAATAATTTTTACCATAGACAAAAGTTACTAATCCTAATAACATCCCTAAACCTGCTGAACCAAATCCATAACTCCAACCATATTCTTCACCAAGCCAAACACATATTATAGTTGCCAAAAATGACCCTAAATTAATTCCCATATAAAAAATTGTAAAACCAGAATCCCTTCGTTTGTCTCCAAATTCGTATAATTCGCCAACAAGAGATGAAATATTTGCTTTAAGAAAACCTACACCCAGTATAATTAATGCCAAAGAAAAATAGAAAAATTGCAACGCAACCTCATCTCGTATAATTTCACCTGTCATTGATTGTGTAGCAGCATTTCCTTCGTAAGCCATACCTAAATGACCCAACACTAAAAGGACTCCACCAAATACTATAGCTTTACGAAACCCTAAATATCGATCTGCTATGAATCCTCCAATAACTGGTACAGCGTAGACTAATGCTGCATAACTTCCAATCAGTAAATTACCAGAGCCGTCAGAAAATAAATGATATTTAGTTAAATAAAAAATAAGTAGAGCTTTCATCCCATAAAACGAAAAACGTTCCCACATTTCCGTAAAAAATAGAATGTAAAGTCCTACAGGTTGCCCAAATATTTCTTTCTGATTTTCTAATGTTTTTGATGTTGCCATAATTTATTTTCAGATGGTTAATTTACGCTTTAATTTTGTTTACTTGAAATTTTATCGCCTAATGTTTTGGAAAGGAAATTGGTCATTTTCTTATACAGATGTAAACGGGTGTTTCCACCATATATACCATGATCTTTATCTGGATAAATCGCCCACTCAAATTGTTTGTTGGCCTGCACAAGAGCCTCGACCATGCGCATAGTATTTTGTAAATGAACATTGTCATCACTGGATCCATGTATCAATAAATAATCACCTTTTAATTTTTCAGGATAATTAAAGGGTGAATTATCGTCATAACCAGCTGGGTTTTCTTGTGGAGTTCGCATGTATCGCTCAGTATAAATAGTATCATAAAAACGCCAATTAGTTACTGGGGCAACCGCAATAGCCATTTTAAAAATGGAACTGCCCTTTAATAAGCAATTAGTACTCATTTGACCACCAAAACTCCAACCCCAAATTCCAATACGACTTTTATCAATGTAGGGTAATTCTGATAATTTCTCAGCGGCTGCAATTTGGTCCTCTGTTTCGTATTTAACCAAATTCATGTAGGTTATTTTTTTAAAATCAGATCCTTTAAATCCTGTACCTCGGCCATCAACGCAAACTACATAATAACCCTTTTGAGCTAGCATATTAAACCAATAGTCATTAGAATCATTCCATCGGTTAGCAACTTCTTGAGAGCCAGGACCTGAATATTGATACATTAACATTGGATAGGATTTATTGGGATCAAAATTAAGGGGTTTGATTGTCCACATATTAAGATCATTTCCATTAACTGGGAGTGTACTAAAAACCTTTTTTGAAATAGGGTAATCTCGTAACTTTTCAACCAATGCATTATTGGTTTTAATAATTTTTATAACCTGACCATCCTTACTACTGTTTAGGGTGTAAATTGGAGGAGTGGAAGCACTTGAAAAAGTATTAATATAATAGGAAAAATCATAACTAAAGGCAGCATCGTTGGTTCCAATATTAGTTGAAAGACGTCGCTTTTTCTTTCCATCCAAGTCAATCGAATAAATATCTCTATTAATTGACCCATTTTCAACCGACTGGTAATAGATGCGTTTATTTTTTTCATCACAACCGTAATAAGCAGTCACTTCCCAATTCCCCTTGGTCAATTGTTTAATTAGTTTGCCATTTTTATTGTAATGATAAAGATGATTATAACCATCACTTTCAGAAGTCCAAATAAAACTATTATCTTTTAAAAAAGTTAAATTATCAGTAACATCAACATAAGCAGCATCAGTTTCTGTAAGAAGAATTGAGCTGGCATTTGAGGTTTCTGTAAGAAGAGAAGTATCAATGGCCCATAAATCTAATTCATTTTGATGACGATTAATATATTGTGCGCTTAATATGGAAGGTTCTGTTGTCCATTTGATTCGAGGAATATAATAATCATTATAAAATTGACCTAATTTGACTTCATTGATTAAATCCTTAACTATATCATAAATATGAAGCGATACAATCGCATTTTGTTCACCTGCTTTGGGATATTTAAAAACCTCTTGTGTTTGGTAAAGAGCTTGCCCATAAACATCCATTGAAAATTCAGGAACTAAAGTTTCATCAAAGCGTAAAAAAGCGATTTTTTTACTATCAGCGTTCCACTCAAAAGCGCGTACAAATGCAAACTCTTCTTCGTAAACCCAATCGGTAATACCATTTATAATTTTATTTTTTTCACCATTAAAAGTAATTTGTTTAGTTCTATCGCTCAATAAGTCTTTAAAGAAAAGATTATTATTAAATCCGAAGGCAACTTTTGTGCCATCTGGAGAAAAAGTAGGTTCTTGGATCTTAGAATTTGAAATTTTTTGAAGTTTTTTTGATGCAATATCATATACAAAAAATATCCCCAATGTAGATCGCCTATAAATGGATTCAACTTCAGTTGCCAGAATAATTTTTGATTCGTCAGCATTAAATGTATAGTTTGTAAAATAAGGAATGGCTTCTAAATCTTTGGAATCAACCAAAGCCGCAACTTTTGACTGAGTTTTGTAGTCATAAAGATCAATTGATGTAGAGCGGGTTGAGCGGTTAAAGTTTAAAACGGAATATTGTTGCCCATTTTTCATGGAATGCAATACTTCCATACGCTCGGTTCTGAAAGATCCATTCCAGATATCCTCAAGGGTGATTTCTTTGACCTGAGCAAAAGAAATGAGTGAAAACAACACAAAAAGGATTGAAAGTAGGGGTTTTTGTAGCATAGAATTGAATGTGAAAATCTCATCAATTTTACTAAAAAAAAATCAAAAATCCACTTTTAACAAATGATTAATCCTCAATTTAACAATTGTCTTTTCATATAATAGATAGAATAGTATCTTTGTAAATCAATACACAAGTATGCAAAAATCAATCTCGGGGTTTTCTAAATTGTCAAAAGTTGAAAAAATTAATTGGCTAATTGCTAATCACTTTGGGAACAACAAAAAGGCGAGAACTGTTTTAGAATCCTATTGGAATGAAGACAAAAAACTTCAAAAATTGCATGACGAATTTATTGAAAATACTATCTCAAACTTCTATATGCCTTTTGGAGTTGCACCAAATTTTTTAATAAATGAAAAGCTTTACTCCTTGCCAATGGCCATTGAAGAAAGTTCCGTAGTGGCTGCAGCTAGTAATGCCGCTAAGTTTTGGCTAACACGCGGTGGTTTTAAAACAACAGTATTATCCACTGAAAAAATTGGACATATTCACTTTACATTTAAGGGAGAAAAAAATGCTTTAAGAAAGTGTTTTGAAGATTTAAAGCCTCAACTTTTAAAGGCTACTGCATCATTAACAAAAAATATGGAAAAACGCGGTGGTGGTATTCAAAATTTACAGCTTATAGATTGTACATTAAAAATGCCTCATTATTACCAGCTTGAAGTAACTTTCAAAACAGCTGATGCCATGGGTGCTAATTTCATAAATTCATGTTTAGAACGAATCGCTATAAATTTTGAAGTTTTATGTAAAGAAGCTTCCAATTTAAATGGTATTTTACCTGAAATTGTTATGAGCATATTATCTAATTATGTCCCCAATTGTATTGTCCGCGCAGAAGTTAGTTGTACAGTAGATAATTTAACACTAGAAGGGCATTTTAATGGAATTGAATTTGCTAAAAAATTCATACAAGCAGTACGTATTGCAGAAGTTGAACCTTTTCGCGCAGTAACCCATAATAAAGGGATAATGAACGGGGTTGATGCACTTGTTATCGCAACTGGAAATGATTTTAGAGCAATAGAAGCCGGTGTTCATGCATATGCTGCAAAATCAGGACAATATACTAGCTTATCTCATGCCACTGTCGAAAATAATATTTTTAGATTTTGGATAGATTTACCACTTGCCCTGGGAACTGTTGGAGGACTAACAGCCTTACACCCCATGGTTAAATTTGCTCTTGAATTATTAGAAAAACCTTCTTCTGAAGACTTAATGCAAATTGTTGCTGTTGCAGGACTAGCTCAAAATTTTGCTGCCCTTCGATCACTAACAACAACAGGAATTCAAAAAGGTCATATGAAAATGCACTTACTTAATATCTTAAATCAATTGCAAGCTAATCCAGCTGAAAAAGAGCAATTAATAACATATTTTAAAACCAAAAGTGTTTCACAAAGTGCAGTAGCAGAAGCTTTAAAAAATCTACGCAACTAATGCCAAGTTATTACAGCCACGGAAAACTATTAATATCTTGTGAATATGCTGTCTTGGATGGTGCTAAAGCTTTGGCACTACCAACTAAATTAGGACAGCGATTAGATGTTTCAAAAAAATATACAAAGAATATTCATTGGAAAAGTTTAGATTATCAAAATAAACTATGGTTTGAAACAACACTATCAATCCCCAACTTTGAACCATCTTTGGTAAATCCAATTACAAGGCGACTATCTCAATGTTTTGCAGCTATTCAAAAACTTCAACCAAAGTTATTTGAAAACCAAGAAGGAATTGAATTTATAAGCTATTTGGAATTCCCTCAAAATTGGGGTTTAGGATCTTCGTCCACACTAATTAATAATTTAGCGAAATGGGCCAAAGTAGATGCATACAAACTGCTAGAAGCGACCTTTGGAGGTAGTGGATATGATATTGCGTGTGCACAACATTCTAGCCCGATTACTTTCCAAAAAAAATTAAAATCCCTTAAGATTGAAAAGGTAGTATTTAACCCACCTTTTAAAGAACAGCTGTTTTTTGTACACCTTAATCAAAAACAAGACAGTCGTAAAGCCATTGCTAATTATAAAGCAATTAAAAACTTCCAAAAGTTAAATTTCAATTTATTAAACACACTGACAGAAGATATTTTAAAGAGCTGTAGGTTAGAAGATTTTGAAAATCTTATTACTAAACATGAACTTCTAATTGCCAAACTTACACAACAAACTCCTTTGAAAATAAGTCACTTCCCAGACTATAAGGGCGCTATCAAAAGTTTAGGAGCTTGGGGTGGAGATTTTTTCTTAGCAACTGGCTCAGATCATCTATATTTTAAAAATAAAGGGTACCACACAATCATTCCTTATAATGAAATGGTTCTGTAAAGAAGATTTAGAAATTCAGCCTCTTTAAACAAAGTTTTTAGTAAAATACAGCCCTATTGTCTTCGATTTCAGCAGCCTCCTTTAAGGCATTATACAGCTGAGTGTTTACCGCATTTTCTTTAGATTTACCAACTCTATTTGCTACAGCTTGATAACTGTTTAGTTCAGTTGCTGGTGTGATCTTAGTTACTTTTACTATGTAGACGCCTGTATTTCCTGAAATTGGTTCAGACATTTCACCTACATTCAATCCAAAAGCTGTTCCGATTACTAAAGGCTCTCTACCAGCTCCAGCAAGTGTAGGGTTTTTCATATTTAAAGCAACAGCAGATTTGACAGTTTGCTTTTGATTATCTGCTATAGTATTTATATCTTTTCCTATAATACGACTTTTAATAATTTCAGACTTCTTTTCTTTCCGAATTTCTGGCAAAGCAGTGACAGAACCACTCTCAACAGACATAATTCCTGATTCGTTAATATTAACTAATTTTACAATTACAAAACCATTTGGGGTTGTAAAACTCTTAAAATCACCTTCACTAGTTTGGTTTTCAAATGCCCATCGAACTATAGAACGTTGTGATCCTAAACCAGGTATACTTTCATCTAATTCTTTTACACTGTTTACATTTCTAACATTGTATTTACTCTCATCAGCAAGTTCTTGAAAATCTCCACTAGCAATGGCAATCTCAAAATTTGATTTGTTTTTAAAAACTTCATCTCTGGTCTCATCCGAGGGCTCAATAAGTCTAGTAATTGTAGCTACTTTGAATGCTTTTTGCATTTTTCCTTGACTTAAAATCTCTATTACATGATATCCAAAATCTGTATTAACAACTCCAATACTACCAGTTGGATTCTCAAATGAGTATGATTTAAACTCAGTTGCAAAACCATCAGTGAATGAAAATTCAATTACGCCATCTTTTTCATTACTAACTTTATCTGACGAAAAAGACAAAAGAGATTTAAATTTAGAAGGGTTCCTTTTAATAACATTGTAGATACTGTCGGCTCTAAGTTTTGCTTGCTCTTTAGTCATGAAAACTGTCTCATCGGCTCTTAAAGCCCCGATGTGTGGAATTAATATATGACGAACTTTTGCAGAATCAGGAATATTTTTAATAGATAACATTTTTGTTAACTTATAAGACAAATCGTCTTTGTATGGCCCATAAATTTCATTTTCTGTTAAGCTAGTAATTTCATCAGCATTTTTAGACGAAAAAGAGGATTTGAATAAATAATTATCGTCAAATTCGTAATCAGGATCAGAATATGTGTTAACAAACGATTCATTGTCTTGAGTGTTTTTGAATCCAACTACTGTCTCAGAGATTTGAGCTGCTTCGTTAAATTCCTCCTTGTCCTCAATTAGTGATATCAAAGATTCTTTAATTAATTCCTCATCGTCTGGTGTAGCTTCTTCTTTAAATTCAACAAAAACAAGATCACGCGAAGCTTCTACTTCATATTTGGAAGGAAAACGCTTCATATAAGAATTAATTTCAGATGACTTAATGTTAATTGTACTATCAGCAATTGAAGAATATGGAATTTGTACATATTTTATGTCGACTTTATCATTTTCTAATTGAT
>JAYNFX010000037.1:0-14326 GCA_038106885.1 Flavobacteriaceae bacterium
GGCGTTCAAACTCTAATTTTAAAATTCTATAATCAAATTTAGCATTATGTGCTACCAATATGCACCCTTCAGTAATTTCAACGATTCTTTTAGCAACTTCAAAAAATTTGGGAGCATTTCTTAACATTTTTTCTGAAATACCTGTGAGCTTAACTACATAAGGCTGGATTGAACGCTTTGGGTTGATTAGACTAATGAATTGATCTATTATTTTTTTGCCATCATGCTTGTAGATGGCAATTTCAGTAATTCCTTCTTCATTGTATTTACCACCAGTGGTTTCTATGTCAACTATCGCGTAAATATTATTTCTTTTATCTAGATCCAAAAATATGGCTTCCAATTCGAATCATATTACTACCATATTTTGTAGCTAATTTGTAATCATTACTCATACCCATAGATAATATTTCTATATCACTATATTTTTTCTTTATTTGATCAAAAATTGACTTTAGATATTTAAACTCGGATTCTATTTGATGGTTATCTGTTGTAAAACTTGCCATTCCCATTAATCCTTTTATTCTAATATTATCAAGAGTTTTAAATTCATCAGATTTTAATAATAATTGTAAATCATTTAAACTCATTCCAAACTTAGTATCTTCAGTAGCGATTTTTATTTGAATTAGGCAATCAATTACTCTGTTGTGTTTAGTAGCTTGTTTGTTTATTTCTCTAAGTAATTTTAAGCTATCAACACCATGAATTAAACTCACAAAAGATGCTATATATTTGACCTTATTAGTTTGTAAGTGTCCAATCATATGCCATTTAATATCTTTTGGCATTTTTTCAAATTTATCAACCATCTCTTGAACTTTATTTTCTCCAAATATACGTTGTCCTTGGTCGTATGCTTCATTTAGTAGTTCTACAGGTTTAGTTTTTGATACAGCTACCAAAGTTATATTCTTTGGTAGATTTAATTTGATGTTTTGTAATTTGTTTTTTATTGACATATTAAAATTCAAAAATCGTTACTCCACTTCTTAACTTAGGATAAATAAAAGAAGTTTTTGGAGGCATTACTAAATCAGCATCCGCTACATTTTTTAGTTCATCAATTGTGACTGCTTTTAAACCAAAACCTACTGCAAATTTACCATCATCTATTTGATTTTTGATGCTTTCCATTTTATCACTTTTATAACTGTAAGTTATTCGTTTGTCGTTTCTAATATTTTTAATTCCAAGGATAGGTTTCAAAATATGTTCTTGCAAAATATATGCTTCAAGTTTATTTAAAGGAGAAAAAGTATGATTATTTTTTTTAATTAAAGATAATAAATAGAATTGTCCATTAAAATACATGTGAAATCCATTTTCTTTTTTTTCTGTTTGATATTTTTCGATTTTTTTTACATGAAATTTTAATTTTAATTTTTCAATAAATGAAATTGGGCTATGATCATTTAAATCAGTAATAATTCTATTATATTCTTTAATTTTAATTTCATTTTCCGGCACTAAAAAAGCCATAAAAGCATCAGTTTTTGAGCTTTTTTCTTCATCATGAAGAAGTTTTGAGGATTCACTCCTGTGGTGTCCATCAGCAATATAAAACTTAGGAATTTTGTTAAACTCTTTAATTAAACTCAATATTTCAAATTTATTTTTTACATGCCAAAGCTTACAGATTTCTTGTTTAGAAAATTTTGTTTCAGATGTTGGTTTTTGATTTTTTAATCGCTCAATTAGGCTTTTTAATGAATCTTGTGTTTTGTATGATAATAATACAGGCTCAGCATTAAATCTTGTAATTTTTAAATAATTTTTAAATGTTTTTTCTCTTGAACGAATGGTGTTTTCATGCTTTTTAATTTTTCCATTATTGTAGTTATATATTGGCACAACTCCAATTACGCCTGTAATTTTCTCTCGATCTATAGTTATTTCGTTTATATATAGTCCAGGTATTTTATCTTTAATAATAAAACCTTCTTTTTTGAATCTTTTGAATTCACTATTTATTTTTTTTAATCTATCATTAGGAGATAAATTTTTGTCGAGATCAATATTTTCTCTAATAATATGAAGAAATGTTTTTGAATTTGATTTTAGAATATTCTTTATTTCTTTTTTTGTGTATGAAGTTATTGTATTAGTACAAAATTTATTTGTAATTGTCGGGTTTGACCTAATGGCGCAAAAGGGTTTAATTGAATTCATAATTCATTATTTACTTTATTTAGAATTATAAAAACTGATCTGATGGAATTTTTGCTTTTTTGTTATTAAAATAATTATAAAAGCCTTCACCAGTTTTTTTTCCTAGTTTACCAGCTTGAACCATATTTGTTAATAACGCATTTGGAGCGTATTTTTCCTTTTTGAAACCTTTGTACATTACTTCTAAAATAGATAAACAAACATCTAGTCCGATAAAATCAGCTAGCTCTAACGGACCCATTGGATGAGCCATTCCTAATTTCATTATGGAATCAATCTCTAAAACACCGCTAACTCCTGACTGTAAAGCTTCAATAGCCTCATTAATCATAGGCATTAAAATTCTATTAGAAATAAAACCTGGATAATCATTTACAATAATTGGTGTTTTACCAATTTCATTGGATAAATTAACAATAAAATCAGTTATAGTTTTTTCTGTATTGTATCCATTAATGATCTCAACTAAAGGCATCATGGGCACTGGATTCATGAAATGCATTCCAATTACTTGATTTGCACGATTTGTAACAGAAGCGATTTTGGTAATTGAGATAGATGATGTGTTTGTGGCTAGTATAGTGTCATCTGGACAAGCAATATCAAGTTCTTTGAAAAGTTTTAATTTTATATTTTCATTTTCAGTAGCAGCCTCCACAACTAAACTCGCATATTCTACACCATCGCTAACACTTGTAAATGTTGTAATATTATTAAGTGTTTCAATCTTTTTTTCTCTAGAAATTAATTCTTTGTGAAGCATTCGATCTAGATTATTAGATATTGTTTGTATGCCATTTTTCAAAGCATGTTCGTTAATATCAATTAATTGTACACGATATCCGTTTTGAGCAAATGTGTGAGCTATACCATTACCCATAGTTCCCGCTCCAATAACTGCAATATTTTTCATAGTTTATAATTAAAAAGAGTTAATTATTTGATGGGCAACTTTTAAAGCATTTGCACCATCTCGTAATGTGACAATTGGTTTAGTATTATTTTTAATAGCTTCTGCAAAAGTCTCTAATTCATCTAAAATTGCATTATTTGGGACTATATTCGGATTTTCAAAATAGATTTGTTTTTTTTGACCTTCAGCATTCTGCAAAATCATATCGAAGTCGCCAGGATTTTTAGGTGCATTTTTCATTTTAACAACTTCAGTTTTTTTCTCTAAAAAGTCAACGCTTATGTAGGCATCTTTTTGAAAAAATCTGCTTTTCCGCATATTTTTTAAAGAAATTCTACTGGCAGTTAAATTTGCAATACATCCATTTTCAAATTCAATACGTGCATTTGCAATATCAGGAGTTTCACTTATTACTGAAACACCATTAGCTTGAATTGATAGTACAGGGGATTTCACAACACTTAGTATTATGTCAATGTCATGTATCATTAAATCTAATACAACTGGTACATCAGTTCCTCTAGGATTGAATTCCGCTAGCCGATGACACTCAATAAACATAGGATTTTTTATTTCAGAACGTATTGCTTTAAATGCTGGATTAAAGCGTTCAACATGACCAACTTGACCTCTTAAATTATTTTCTGAAACTAATAGTCTTATATGCTCTGCTTCTTCTAAGGTATTTGTTATTGGCTTTTCAATAAATATATGTTTTCCTTTTGAGATGGCTTTGATAGCACAATTGTAGTGAGACAAAGTTGGTGTGACGATATCCACAACGTCAACAGAATCAATTAAATCATCTAGTTGTTCAAAATATTTATAGTCAAATTCTTTTTCAACACGTTGTCCATTCGCAATATCAGGATCATAGAAGCCAATAAGATCATATTTGCTTGATTGATCAAGTAATTTTAAATGAATTTTTCCTAAGTGACCAGCACCTAATACACCAACTTTAAGCATTAAAACGTGTTTTAAACAAAATTAAATATTTTAATGGTATTCTACTTAATAATGTAATAAAACCTTGAATTTAAAATTCTTTTATATTTTTAATTTATTACTAATCTATCTTTGCTTAATTTTGAAATTAATTTTATTAAATAATTGGTCGATTCATTTAAACATAAAGGGCTAAGACAAAAACTTGTTGATGTCCTAATCTCAAAAGGAATAACAGATAAGGGTGTTTTAAATGCAATTTCTAAGGTTCCAAGACATCTATTTATGGATTCTGGTTTCCTAGATCACGCATATCAAGACAAGGCTTTTCCTATTGCAGCTAATCAAACAATTTCACAGCCTTACACGGTTGCATTTCAAACAGAGTTGCTAGAAGTCAATGAAAATGACAAAGTACTTGAAATAGGTACTGGAAGTGGATATCAAACCGCTGTTTTATGTTTGCTTGGAGCTGAAGTTTATAGTGTAGAACGTCAATTAGAATTATTTAAAAAATCAAGTTTATTTCTGCCAAAGATTGGTTTTGTAGTCAAGCGTTTAGTTTTTGGTGATGGTTATAAAGGTTTGAAAGAAGATGCGCCATTTGATCGAATATTAGTAACTGCTGGTGCTCCATACGTACCCAAGGAACTTTTGTCACAACTTAAGATTGGAGGTCGACTCGTTATTCCTATTGGTAATGAAGAGCAAATTATGACTTTATACATTAGAACTGGACCGAAGACATTTGAAAAATATGAGCATGGTAAATTTAAATTTGTCCCAATGCTTGAAAATAAATCTTAAAGGTTTATTCCGAACATAAATCTGCTTTCACTTTTCCCACCAGAATAAGATCTTACGTAATCTATTCTTAAAAAGCGATATTTACCCCAACCTAAATTCGATATTCCAGAATTAAATTCAAAATAATTTTTGTTTTTACTTATTGAAATCCCGTGAGCACCTAAAACTAAATTAAAATTAAATTTATTTACGAATGGTATTTTACCTAATACATAGCCTTTAAAATTTTGTTCTAAATGGTATTCAAAATAATCATTTGAAGTACTGTAATCGTAATATTCTAAGTTTTTAAAACTTGAAATATAATTTCCTCTAGAGTTTATATTTGTTTGATTTCCATTAAAGTGTTTATAATCAACAAATGAAACTGTTTTATTTTTAAAAAAGGTCCCAGCAATGTAATTGTAATTTAAAATACCTATAGATTTAAGGTTAAGCTCCTGATTTATCCTAATGTTCAAGTGGTCAAAATTATAATTTGAAATAGATGAATTAAATCCTTTTGTATATTCCAAAAATAATTTGGGGTACTTTGAGTTTTCGATATTGACCTTGAAATCTGGATAACTCATAAATTTTTCTCCAAAGGATATTCCAATTCCGATATTAAATTTGATAATATCGTGATTAATAAAAGGTGCAGTGTTTGTTGCATTAGGGTTTAATGGATTATTGCTCGTATAATTAATATTGTCTCTAGGTAATATCACAAAATCAGTATTATTGAATAAAACTTTTCTATCCTCATAAGTCAAGTTTGATTTTAAAAATATTCCATTAAAAAGGTCTCTACTAAATCCAAGATTAAAGTATGTTTTGTCATAGATCTTCATATAGTTTCTTTCGAATAATAATGAGGTGATAAGGTTTTGAAATCTAGTTATTGGTTGTTTAGAGTTGAATTGTTCTGTTTTAACACCTAAGTCTATACTGACTTCAGTGTTATTAACAGCATTAAATTTGTATTTACCAAATAGACTCCCTCGAATTCGTTCAGATTCATCACTATAATTTAAAAGCCCATTTATTGAAATGAATTTTTTGTAATCATTATACAGTTTAGTGTAATTTGATTTTATGGAAAAATTATATCCTTGAACTGTATTGAAAGATAATCCCATCAAAGGTCCTGTTATACTGAAGTTATTCTTTTCGTAAGAATTATTGTAATTGTAGCCTAAAATAAGATCGACTAATTTAAATTTGTTGTTTTTTAAATCAACTGAATCAAGGTAAACTTTTGAAGACCTTTTAGTTTCAATACTATCTTTTTTAATGTAATCTTTTAACTCATCTTCAGTGAGTGGTATTGGACGTTCATTTTCCCAAAACCTATTTTCTTTGTTATTAGCATTTTTATCAAAAGTCAAAATTTGATTTTTCTTTTTATTTGATGAAATTTCAGTTTTGAGATCATAGTTTGAATAATTAGCAATAAAACTTCCAGATCCTTTAAAGCCAAAAATTCCATAACCAAAATCAATTGATTGATTTTTTAATAACCAAAATTTTGATTCTGGTTCAAAGCTTAAATTTTGGCGAATTCTTATATTTTCAGCAGGTAAAATTTGTGCTTGTGCTCCACTAATTTGAATATCAACTCCATAAATAGCCCAGCTTTCTTCGACAATATAGATACTACCAGAAAATACTCTGTCATTTTCTCTTTTGGGTATTATTTTAATTTTGTTAATTAAATTACCATGAGTGTCATAAAAGTCCCCTTCAAGTTTATACTTGTAATAGTTGAAAGCATAATCTGAGATTGGAGAAATAATTTCATTATTGATGTTTACTGTATTATTATAAAGATTAAAGTTTACATCCATTGCAGAATTGAAACTAATACCATTTGAATCGCCACTAACTTTTGATGCAATTACTGTTTCATACATTTCAGGCTTGATATATTCAATTTTTGAAATTGTTTCAGAAAGATAAATATAACCTGATCTTGTAGAATCTAATGATCCTCCTAGATCTCCAAGTTCTTGGCCCATGAATTTTTCTGGTGCATTTTCGATTTTGATATACCCTTTTGAATAAAAATCAGCTGTGTATTTGTTTAGTTTTTCTAAGTATACCAATCTCTTGGAAATGGCTTTTTTTATAATTCTGTTTGCTGGATTTTCTTCCGAACTTATTATGACTTCATTTAAACTTATGTTTTCATCTTCTAAAACAACATTTAGTTTGAATGGAAATTCATTGACTGTGATGTTGTTTTTTAAAGTTTTATATCCCAAAAATTGATAAACTACAGTATAGTTACCCTTTTTTTTGATGTTAATTTCATATTCTCCTTTAGCATTTGAACTTGTGCCAACATAAGAATTTTCAATAAAAATATTAACATATGGAATAGTTTCTCCGTTGCTATCATATACAACACCTTGAATTTGACTTTGTGAGACAGTTATTGTCAATAAAAATATAATTATTGCGATTTTTTTCATCATTTATTTTTTAAAATCCTTTCTAATACGATCTAAATTTCTCTTGTTTTCACGATCTTTTATTGTCTCTCTCTTATCAAATAGTTTTTTTCCTTTCGCTAACGATATTTTTAGTTTTGCGTAGCCGTTTTCGTTAATAAAAAGTTTTGTAGGTATTATTGTTAAGCCTGTATTTTTAACTTCTTTTTCTAACTTTCTAAGTTCCTTTTTGTTTAGTAAAAGCTTTCGTTGAGCTTTTGGTTTATGGTTAAAGAAATTTCCATGTTCATATTCTTGAATTGTCATATTAATTATAAAAAGTTCATTGTAGTTATTAAACTCACAAAAGCTCTCAGCAATGGAAGCTTTTCCAGCTCGAATAGATTTAATTTCAGTCCCAGTTAAGACTATTCCAGCGGTATATGAGTCAATTAACTCAAACGAGAATTTAGCTTTCTTATTTAATATGTTTATGGATTTTTTCATTTCAATTCAAAACTAATCAAATATTTAATTTTGCATTCTACAATGATGTATAATTTATTAAAATTTATTAGTTTAATTTAATTGATTAAAGTTAAATAATATATTTGCTATTGTTTTTAGTTCTATGAGTTTTTTTAGTAGTATTTTTAATGGTAATGAAATTGATTGGTCTGAAAATATTTTGGATTCAGCAGATCAGTTTAAAGAATTAATTGAAAAATCATACAGCAAACCTCAATTAATTTTTAAGCACTCCACTCGCTGTAGTATAAGTATATATATACTTAAAGATTTTATTTCAAACAATGTTGAATATAAAAGCAATATTGATTGGTGGTATTTAGATATATTAAAATACCGTTCTATTTCTAATTTAATTGCTGATAATTTTGAACTTATTCATCAATCTCCACAGCTTATCATAATTATTGATGGGGTAGTCTCTAACCATGCATCACATGAAAAAATTAAGAATATAAAGCTATCGGATTATTAAAAACTTAATTTTCTTTACCTAAAATTAGATTAGTTTATTATAAGTTGTATGAGAACTATAATTTTTTCTTGGTCCGGTCACATTGTGAATTATTTCAAATTCTAAATTAGGTTTAAATATGTAATTTGATATGTAACAATCTTCTATACATTGGTGAGAAGATATTCCATGTAGTATTCCATCATTGTTTTTTAGTTGTATCGATTGGAACAATAATTTTGGTGTTTCATAAAAATAAATTTGAAGTTCATTTTTTAATATGCTATAGATATATTTTCTATTTGATCTCAAAACTTTACCATTCTTAATTTTTAGGTTTCCTGTTTCACTATAAATAAATTCATTTTTATTATTGAATTTAAATAAAACTTTTCCATAGCTTGTATTGCCATTGTCAAATACTCTATTAAATGACCATTCTCCCAATAAAAGACTATATGATAAATAATTATTCCTCAATGTTTTCAAAAAATATACACATCAAAATTAATCATTACCAATTAAATGATTTAAATATTTGGATTTATTAAATGTAATACTCAAATTTGAGAACAGCATATTAAATATTTATGTATACAATTGACGATAATCCTTTTAGTATTAATTTAATTAGTAAATTAATTTCAAATAAAACTAAATTAGCTCTTTCGAAAAATTCTATTGATAAAATTGTCTCTTGCCGTGATTATCTAAACCATAAAATTGAATCATCGAAATCACCTATATATGGAATAAATACAGGATTTGGTTCGTTATATAATGTGAAAATTTCTTCAAAAAATTTAAAAAAACTTCAAGAAAATTTAGTGAAGTCACATGCTTGTGGAATTGGTAAAAAAGTTCCAAAAAGTATAGTTAAATTAATGATGTTACTAAAGATTAAGGCATTATGCCATGGTTATAGCGGAGTTCAGTTAAGTACTGTTGAAAGATTAATTGATTTTTATAATTTAGATGCTTTACCAGTAATCTACACTAAAGGTTCACTTGGAGCTTCAGGCGATCTAGCCCCTTTGGCTCACATGGCATTATCAATTATAGGCGAAGGTGAGATGTGGTATAAGGGGAAAAAAGTTAAGACTTCTGAAGTTTTGATTGAAAATAAAATGAAACCAATCTCACTGCAATCTAAGGAGGGCTTAGCATTACTTAATGGAACTCAATTTATGTCAGCATATGCAGTAGATTGTTTGATAAAGTCTTACAGGTTATCATTTTTATCAGATTTAATAGCTTCAATATCTTTAGATGCATTCAATTGTCGATTGGAACCATTTAATTCTTTAATTCATGATTTGAGGCCTCATAAAGGACAGGTGTTGACTGCAAAAAGAATTTCAGGATTCTTAAAAGGTAGCTCTTTGATTAAACAAAAAAAGAATCATGTCCAAGACCCTTATTCTTTTCGTTGTATACCACAAGTTCATGGGGCTACTAAAGATTCGTTAGAGTTTTTTCGATCTACAATAATTACTGAAATTAATTCAGTTACAGATAATCCCAATATTTTTGCTCAAAAGGATGTAATTATTTCTGGCGGAAATTTTCATGGGCAACCTATTGCACATGCACTTGATTTCTTAAAAATTTCAATTTCAGAGTTAGGAAATATTTCAGAAAGGAGAATATTTAAATTAATTTCAGGAGAAAGAAATCTACCATGTTTTTTAATCGACAAACCTGGACTTAACTCTGGTTTGATGATTCCACAGTATACAGCTGCAAGTATCGTTAGTGCGAATAAGCAACTTGCTACGCCAGCTAGTATTGATTCAATTGTTTCATCAAATGGTCAAGAAGATCATGTTAGTATGGGAGCAAATGCTGCAATTCAGGCTTATGAAATTATTGAAAACACTGAACAAATTTTAGCAATAGAATTACTTAATGCCTCTCAAGCTTTATTTTTTAGAGAAGAAAAAACATCAGATTTTCTTCAAGACATTTTAAGTTCTTACAGGGAATTAGTGCCAAAAGTTACAGAAGATCGAATTCTTCATAACGATATTGAACTTTCAGTGAATTTTATAAGAAATTTAGAGTTAGGTGAAGAAATTTTTATTTCAACTTAATTCTGTATGAATTTTATACAAACCTATTCTAGTTTTTCTTTTTTGACTTACCTGCAGTGGTAGTTACTGTTGTTAATTTAACAAATAATGAATCAGTTTCTTTATTTAAATCTATAGAAATAGTATCCCCTGATTGAATATTTGATTTTATAATTTCTTCAGCTATTAGATCTTCAACGTATTTTTGAATTGCTCTTTTCAGTGGTCTGGCTCCATATTGTTTGTCAAACCCTTTTTCTGCAATAAAGCTTTTTGCCTTTTTACTTAGTTTTAGTTTGTACCCAAGTTCATCAATTCTGTTGAGTAATTTATCTAATTCAATATCAATAATTTTATCAATATCATTTTTTTCTAATGTGTTAAATACAACAACATCGTCAATTCTGTTAAGGAACTCTGGGGCAAAGGCTTTTTTTAGTGCATTTTCAATCACTGATCGTGCATTTGAACTTTCCTGCATTTTTTGAGCAGATGTACCAAAGCCTACACCATTGCCAAAGTCTTTAAGTTTTCTAGCCCCAACATTAGATGTCATTATAATTATTGTATTGCTAAAGTCGATTTTTCTTCCAAGACTATCAGTTAGAAATCCATCATCTAAAACCTGTAAAAGCATATTATAAACATCAGGATGAGCTTTTTCAATTTCATCAAGTAAAATAACAGAATATGGTTTTCTGCGAACTTTCTCAGTAAGTTGCCCACCTTCTTCGTAGCCAACATAACCTGGAGGAGCACCAACTAGCCTCGAAATCGCAAATTTTTCCATGTATTCACTCATGTCAATTCTAATTAAAGAATCACTGCTATCAAAAAGTTCACTGGCAAGAACTTTTGCAAGTTGAGTTTTTCCTACACCAGTTTGACCTAAAAAAATAAAAGATCCAATTGGTTTACTAGGGTCTTTCAATCCAGCTCTATTTCTTTGAATAGCCTTAACTACTTTTGAAACAGCTTTATCTTGACCAATTACTTTTCCATTAATAAGTTCTGGTAGTACTGAAAGTTTATTTCCTTCTGTTTGAGCAATCCTATTCACAGGAATTCCTGTCATCATAGATACAACTTCAGCAACATTTTCTTCATTTACAATTTCTCTGTTAGTTTTTGATTCAGCTTCCCACTTTTCTTGCGCCTCAGATAAATTCTTTTCAATTCGCTTTTCATCATCTCTAAGCCTAGCAGCTTCTTCGTACTTTTGCTTTTTTACAACAGAGTTTTTAGTTTCTCTTACAGATTCAAGTTCTGCTTCTAATTCTAAAATTTGATCAGGAACATCAATATTAGTAATATGAACTCTAGATCCCGCTTCATCTAATGCATCAATAGCTTTATCTGGTAGAAAACGATCTGACATATATCTACTAGTCAGTTTTACACATGCCTCAATGGCTTCATTAGTGTAATCTACATTATGATGATCTTCGTATTTATTTTTGATGTTATTTAATATCTCAATTGTTTCATCAATTGTGGTGGGTTCAATTATAACTTTTTGAAAGCGTCGTTCAAGGGCACCATCTTTTTCAATATGTTGTCTGTATTCGTCTAAAGTAGTAGCTCCAACACACTGAATTTCACCTCTTGCAAGTGCTGGCTTGAACATATTTGATGCATCGAGACTTCCTGTAGCCCCGCCAGCTCCAACAATTGTGTGAATTTCATCTATAAATAATATAACATCATCATTTTTTTCCAATTCGTTCATAACCGCTTTCATGCGTTCTTCAAATTGACCTCGATATTTGGTACCTGCTACCAAGCTGGCCAAATCTAAGGTAACAACTCTTTTATTGAATAGAATTCTAGAAACTTTACGCTGTATAATTCTGTTTGCTAAACCTTCTGCAATAGCAGATTTTCCTACTCCAGGTTCACCAATTAATAGTGGGTTATTCTTTTTTCTTCTACTAAGAATTTGTGATACCCTTTGGATTTCTTTTTCTCTTCCAACAACAGGATCTAATTTCCCCTCTTCAGCCATAGCAGTTAAATCGCGACCAAAATTATCCAAAACAGGAGTTTTTGATTTTTTATTTGCTTTGTTTGAAGTTTCTTTAGAATATGCTTTTTCTTGAGTGTCATCTTTTTCGCTACTTGAGAATGTTTCAGCAGTAGGTGAATCTCCATATGTTAAGTTATCCTCCGTAATCATTGATTTAAATTGCTCTTTAACATTGTCGTAGTTAACTCTTAATTTGTTTAAAAGTTTTGTAGTTGGATCATTTTCGTTTCTAAGAACACAAAGTAATAGGTGTACAGTATTAATAGATTTGCTTTGAAATAGTTTAGCCTCTAAAAAAGTTGTTTTTAAAGCACGCTCAGCTTGTCTGGTTAGGTGTAAGTTTTTTTTCTCATTTGAAGAAAATGATATGTCCGGATTTGCAGGACTTAAAATTTCAACTTTTCTTCTAAGTTGACTTAGGTCAATATCAAGGTTATTTAATATCTCAATTGCTTTTCCTTGCCCATCGCGCAATAGTCCAAGCATTAAGTGTTCTGTACCTATGAAATCATGACCCAGGCGTAATGCTTCTTCTTTACTATAAGAAATTACGTCTTTGACTCGGGGGGAAAAATTATCATCCATGTAAAAGTAATTTTATATAAAAATACGAATTTTAAATTTCAAAATGACAAATCAAAATAATTAATAATAGTGATCAATACAAACGAAAATAAAAACAATAAGAATTCAAAATTTTTAAACTCGATTTTATCAACCTTTTACATCTTAAATTGTTGATAAAATCAAGTAAAAAAACAGTCATATTTAAACATATTAAAATATGAAAGTTTTATATTAGCTATCACGTTATAATTACAACAAATTAACTTATGATTGAAGGAGAAAAATTAATCCCAATTAATATTGAAGATGAAATGAAATCTGCATACATTGATTATTCAATGTCTGTAATTGTTTCACGGGCTTTACCTGATGTAAGAGATGGCCTTAAGCCAGTTCATCGCCGTGTTTTGTATGGAATGCATGAACTTGGCGTGAAATCCAGCTCTGCTCATAAAAAATCAGCTAGAATTGTTGGAGAAGTTCTTGGGAAATATCATCCGCATGGCGATACATCAGTGTATGACACAATGGTTAGAATGGCGCAAGAATGGAGTCTAAGATACATGCTAGTTGATGGTCAGGGGAACTTTGGTTCAATTGATGGTGATAGCCCAGCAGCAATGCGTTACACTGAAGCGAGGATGAGAAAGATTTCTGAAGATATGCTTGCTGACATTGAGAAAGAAACAGTTGATCATAAATTAAATTTTGATGATACACTTCATGAACCTACAGTGCTACCTACCAGAATACCAGGCTTGCTAGTTAATGGAGCTTCTGGAATTGCTGTTGGTATGGCTACTAATATGCCACCACATAATTTATCTGAAGTAGTAGACGGTATTACAGCATACATTGATAATAATGACATTGAAATCAATGAACTTATGCAACATGTTAAAGCTCCTGATTTTCCCACCGGAGGTATAATTTATGGCTATGATGGTGTTAAAGATGCTTTTGAGACAGGAAGAGGTAGAATAGTTATGAGAGCAAAGGCAAATATTGAAGAAGTTAATGGAAGAGAATGTATAATTGTTAATGAAATCCCATATCAGGTAAATAAAGCTGATATGATTAAAAAGACAGCCGATCTTGTTAATGACAAGAAATTAGATGGAATTTCAACTATCCGAGATGAATCAGATAGGAATGGTATGCGTATTGTTTATGTTTTAAAGAGAGATGCTATTCCAAACATTGTACTTAATAAACTTTTTAAATACACAGCTCTACAATCTTCTTTTAGTGTAAACAATATTGCTTTGGTTAATGGTCGTCCTGAAATGTTAAACCTTAAAGACATGATACATCATTTTGTTGATCATCGTCATGAGGTTGTAGTTCGCAGAACCAAGTTTGAATTGAGAAAAGCTGAGGAAAGAGCTCATATTTTAGAAGGACTAATTATTGCATCAGACA
>JAYNFX010000038.1:0-5157 GCA_038106885.1 Flavobacteriaceae bacterium
TAATCTAAAGGATATGTTTTCAAAAAGGTCTTCCCCTTGAAATGAAATAGTAAGCTGATGGACGTTTAGCATTTGATATAATTAAACTTCAATTCAATAGCATTTTATAACTTTGAAGCAGTGCAAAAATAACCAAATTTGGACAGGTAAACATTAATCAAATCTGCTAATATTTATCTCTTTTTGGAGAGGTAATTTGTCTTCAATGAAATTGATCAAATCATTTGCCACAGTAGGAGCAATTAATACCCCCCTGCTTCCTAAACCATTCAATATGTATAAATTTTCATGAGATTTATGTTGACCAACTAGTGGTCTTCTGTCAATAACAGTAGGTCTAATACCAGCTCGTTGATAAACAACTTTATAAGGGCATAATACAAGCTTATCAAGTTTATTTAAAAGTTTATTTTTTGCATTTATTGTTGGGTCATTATTGAAGTCATCCCAAGCATAAGTTGATCCAACGAGATAATTATTTTTTCCAATAGGTATTATAAAAACACTAGATTTAATAATTACTTCGGAGTTTAATTTAGGGGCATTAATTATTATCAGCTCTCCTTTTGTCCCCTCAATTGGAAGATAATTAAAAAATGGATTTTGTCTCACTCCGAATCCCTCTGAAAAAATAATATTTTCAGATTCTATACCCTTATAAACTATTTTTTTTGAAATTTTTAATTTATCATATTCGAATGATTCATGGGAAATAAGTTTTTCATTATTCAACACATTTGAATATGATTCAAGTAATAATTTTGTGTCAATACGACCTGTATTTTTTACCTCTCCATATCCATAAGGCGCATAGATATTCTGGTTAGTATTGATTTTAATATTTGAAATAAGATAAGGCTTAAGTGGGATTTTATCTGAAGCGATGATCCAATTATTTTGCTCCGCGATTGAGGAAAAAAGCCTATAAATCGGAAGTTTGTAATCGATCTTTATCCCTAAAAATAATTCTAATTCTTCATAAGCTGACATTGCTACAGGTAGATGTTTTTCAGCATCCCATGCCTTATTAAATCTTTTTAAAACAACAGGGTTGTAGAGTCCACTAGCCACTATTGATGCTTGCTGTGATTCATTACTAATAACTTTAAAAGTCTTTCCTCTTTTCCTGAGAGCTTCACAAAGCATCACACCGGATAGACCTGAACCAACTATTAAATAATCAAATTTCATTTTATAAAATTAAAAAAAAACGCTTCTCATTTTGAGAAGCGTTAAATATTTAAAAAGTTATTATTAATAACTCCACATGTCTTGCTCAAGATTCCTAATTTTTTCTTTTATACGCTCAGATTCAAGCAATTGCATCAAAGCATTTTCAGGAATATATCCTTTAATATCTCTATCTTCAAAAACATTATCTTCCTTATAAATGAATCCTGAGAAACGTCTTGAGTTGATCAAATGATCAAAAGAAATTTGTTTGGATGTATTTTTATTATCAAAAGCAAGACCCTCATGCAAAATTTGTCTAGCATCTGGATAAAATACCCAAAACATCTCAAAGGTCTTAGGATCGTCAGGATTAGTATCTTTCTCCTTTGGGATCTTAACAATTGGACATATAGCAATTGGTCTATATCGTAATTCACCTATTCGTTTGTCAAAATACCAAATACCTTTTATTTTGTAATCAACAACATCTTGATATTCAAATTTTTCAACTGAGAACTCCTCATCTGTCAATAATTTATTTTCAAAAATAATATCGTCTAATGTACTGTCCCAAGCATTGTATAAGCTATCTTGTTTTTTGACACTCAAACTTTCATATTTACCATTACCATTAACATTATTATAATCCATTTCAAATTGAACTAAACTATCAGGCACAGATACATTATAAGATTGAATAAATGGTATTTTACCGTTGTAAGTGTTAATTCTAGCTTTACCTATCAAGTTATTATCACTACCATCACGTATTTTTCTGTAGATCAATTGTTTCTCTAACTTTTCAACAGATTTCTTATCCTTAAGGTTATCTTGCTCATAGACATTTTTTATATCACCATTTAACACAGCGGTGTAGAGGTGATGTATAAGAGGACGACGCTCATTACCAACTACAGTTGTATCTACAGGATAATACATTGGAAAATTTACTCTTTCGTCAAGGCTTATTACTTCCCAAATTGTTTTAGAAAATAAAACATCTTTATCATCAACAAATTCATATTCTAATGGCCCTTGATCAGCAGAGACCTCATCATATAGATATTTATCTCCTATCTCTTCAGGTGATTTTGCATTCAATATGTTAGCCTGACTTAAAGCAATCATTGGCAAAAAACAAATAAATAAAGTTAGTTGTTTCATAAAATTAGTTTTTCAATTTAACCGAAATTGGTGTTGGCTCCTTCATAGCTACACTAGTAAGTCCAACCAACCTGGTTTTGATATCTGTAATTGTTACGATTGATCCTTTTTTTGATGAATTTACAGCAGCCTTAGCTTCAGGACTCAAATACTGTCCTGTAACTGGTATTGGAGCTTTACCTGTAATATTAACAACAAAACCTGTAACTCTTACATTTAGGTCATAAGGAAAATCTGAAAATTCAGCAATCACTTTAGATGATGTTATATCATTTTTATTTAATGAACCACTTGAGATACCAGCAATATTTCCAATTGGTTTTGGTAACCCCTTGATTCTAAAAACTTTTTGGTCATTAATTTGAGTACCGCCTTCTAATTTGGCATTTACCTTAACAATAACTTCTGTTCCAGTTGTTGGTGTTAGGTTGTATTTTCCATTTCCAATTTTGGTTAACCCTGGGGCACTAACTGTTACATCACTATTTGATACTCCTGGAACTGAGATTGTCAATGGATTTGGCAGACCTTGATAAACTACATTCATTTTATCAGCTGCAACAGATGCTTCATTAGGTTTAGGCACTACTACATAATTACCAATGATTGGAATTTCAAGAGGCTTACCATCTTCTAAAAATGTAAATTGACCATTAATTTCTTTTTCACCAACATTACCAACGTTGAAGTCTAATGTAGCAGCTCCTGTAGAATCAATTGCATTAGAAATATTAATTTCTTGTCCTTGGACAACAAGTTTAGTTGGAGTAACATTTGCATATTTACCCAAAACTACTTTCCCCTGAAATTTTTCACCTGCAAAGAAAGCCGACTTATCAGCTAGAACTATTGCTTGATAATTTTTCAAAGTTACAGCTTCAGTTAAAGTGTTTCCTAAAAACAGGTTATACATACTTGCTTCGGTTACTTTTACGTCGTTTTGCATTGCTGTGAGCTTGGTATATGAAGCAATTGCGGGGTAACCTTTGAAATGATAATCTAAATAATCTATGGTAACACCATCTTTGAGCCTTTTTACCTTATCTGTGTTGAATCGATTTTCAAAAGTCTCTAGAGCCTTTTTATATTTAACATCATCACCTAATACATCTTTTATATCACTTTTATACTTTTCAATTCTAGCCATAACAGCAGCACCAGGTTTAGACAATCTATCACCTGTAAACCACTTATCGAATAAATCAGTTTTATCCATTGCTTCAAATGGTAACTTTCCTGTTTCAGGATCAATCTCAAACTGACCCTCTTTCAATAGCTCAATTTTTAATGATTCAATATACTTGAAAAATTCATCTGAAATAAGACTGATTTGTTGAGCATTGTTAGAAGCTACAGCAAATTCTTCAGGTTTTTCTTCCCCTTTCAATATTAAATTTGCTAACAACGATTCATTTGATTCTGAAGTGAGGACATTTGATTCTGAAAACTTAGCGTCCATTAATCCAAATGCCGTTAAAACTTCCTTTGACATATTCATAGCCATCATCGCGATGAATACTAAATACATCAAATTTATCATTTTCTGCCTTGCGGATACCTTTCCTCCTGCCATAATTTTTAGTTTTTAAAATTAGTTTATATTAGTTTAAAAACTAATTAGCTTTTTTTATTCATTGCAGATAACATACCTCCATAAACACCATTTAATGAAGATAAATTAGATGCTAATGATTCCATTTGCTCCTTAAGTTTTGTAGCATTCTCAATTGATTCAGCATTAATTTCAGCTTGTTTAGTAGCACTTTCAAGCTGAGCTTTGTAAAGATTATTAATAGACTCCATTTGAGCTGTAGCTTTAGCCATCTCGTCATTGTAACGATTAGTGGCACCTGCAGAACCATCCATTGACGATGCAGTAGCATTTAAATTCTTAATATTTTCTCCTAAACTCTTGACCAAGGCACCATCTATTTTAGCTTCTTTTAACAAGCTGTCAAGCTTTTTGGTTAAAATTCCTTCAGGGGATTCTTTTTTTCCACTCTTAGAAGTAGATGAACCTGAAAGTTCAGGATATACTAAAGACCAATCTAAATCAGCTTTAACTCTTTCGAATGCTGAATATGTAAATACTCCAGCTTCAACAATCATCCCTAATGTAAGGATCTCAGATCCAAATGGCCAGTGCTGAATTTTAAAAAGTGCTCCAACAATTACAATTGCTGCACCAAGACCATAAACCATATTAGTTATTGTGATATTTCCTTCTTTTGCCATGATAATAAATTTTATATAATTGAATTAATTTTAGTTTTTATAATTTTTTTAGTTTGTTGCAGCATTTGCTGTAGCATCTGCCCCAAGGTAATCTTGTACAGTTCTAAATCCTATGTAGCTTCTTGGAATTGATGAATCCTCATAATCTCTTGTACTGACTTGTAGAAAATATTGTACATCTTTCCAAGATCCACCTCTAACAACCTTCAATGGATTTTCTCTGTCTTTAATATTTGGATTAAATGAAGCTGTATAATTGTATGACGTAGGCTCATAAGATGAATCTACCCACTCAGACACATTACCTGCCATATTGTAAAGATTATAATCATTAGGCTCGTATGCATCAGCTTCAACAGTATATAAAGCCTGGTCAGCAGCATAATTACCTCTCAAAGGCTTAAAATTTGCTAAGAAACATCCTCTATCATTTTTTGCATAAGGACCACCCCATGGAAAAGCTGCGCCTTCAATACCACCTCTGGCAGCATATTCCCACTCAGCTTCTGATGGTAATCTAAAAACGTTTACATTCTGTCTCTTTTTGGATTTTTGATAAGAATTTTTGTAAATAGTTCTCCACTG
>JAYNFX010000038.1:5257-8376 GCA_038106885.1 Flavobacteriaceae bacterium
CATTCTGTCTCTTTTTGGATTTTTGATAAGAATTTTTGTAAATAGTTCTCCACTGACAAAATGCATCTGCTTGTTCCCAGGTTATACCAACTACTGGGTAGTCTCCGTAAGCCTCATGCCAAAAGTAATCATTGTGCATAGGCACGTTATAAGCATATTTAAAATCTTTTATCCAAACTGTAGTGTCTGGGTATACATTGACTGCATACTTTGATATAAATTCAGATCTTTTAAGGTCACCACTTTTGATCAAATCTGAAAATTCAGCTGCAGCTTCAATATCCATATCAGTGTATTCAAAGTTAAATTGACTCACATCCCAGGTTCTATAACCATTGTACCACTCATCTGGAGGAAGATACATACCATCCATTACTTCAGCATATAATTCGTCAGGGTAATCTTCGGTATCAAATATTAAATCAACATCTCTATTAATTTTACGCTGGTCATCTCCATAAGTATCAAGCATATATCTTTCATAGGGAGTTAATTCTTCAGAATCAACAGAATCAGCATATGCATATTCACCAATACCTTCGTCCTCAGAAGTTTTACCCTCCAAGTCTGCCATTTCAGCAAGTTTTATTCTTATAATTGAATCTCTAACCCAGTGTACGAATTGTCTATATTCACTGTTAGTGATTTCTGTTTCATCCATGTAGAATGAGCGAACGGTCACTGTTTTGGTAGGGGCATCTTTTAAATCAACAATATCATCGTCTGATTTACCCATTGTAAAAGCACCTCCAGGAATAAGACTCATTCCATAAGGTTTTTCAGGATGCCATCGCTTTCCTTTAACGCCAACTAATTCTCCTTTGTCCTTACTCCCACAGCTGAAAATAAGGGCAAAAATGATTGTTAGAAATGTGATTTTCTTCATAGTTTATCTTATTGGGGCTAGCCTCCCTTTTTATTAAAGTTCGTAAACTTATTTATATATTTTTAAAATTACAACTTTTTTTAGTTTAATATTCTTAAATAAAACCTAAACTAAAATCATTTTTTTTTATATGCTTTATACCATCTATTTGGAATATTACCCTGAACAGCAGTATCATAATCACTCTGCATACATGCTAATAACGTATATTTATTTTTTTTAGTGTGCACACCTGGTAAATGAGGTGTTTCAACCCACCATCGTCCAGTTTTTAAGCTTTTATAAAATATAAGCTCTTGGTCTTGAACTAAGACAGTATATTTATTAAATTCATCTGGATTTTTGAAATTATCGTCATTTACTCTACAATTAACTCCTTCTATAAAGTACCAAACCATTTGAGCTATTAACATTGCCGTAGATTCATCATTAACTGAGGGCTTGTATTCATAAATTCCAAAAGATGAAACCATATTACTAATTCCAGCGTATCTAGAAATTGCACAAATTTCACGCCCATCAAATCCATTTGGAGAAAATTTTTGATTTGAGCTAACCTCAGAGGATTTTACTGAATTTAAATCTATTGTTACAAGGTCTGCATCTCTCATCGCAGGTTCAACAGATTTTATATTGTAACTAATATCGCCCAATCGTTCATATTCAAAATATAATTTTTCCATCAAATCGATTTCTTCTTGGGAATTAAAATAGGTTTGGAATCCTAAAGCTGTATAGTTGAAGAGATTATATGGTTTTTCTAATATTATTTTCCCAACATAGCTCATGTTAGTTATGGGCTTCGAAGAATCTCCAAGATCAAAACTATTATCTACATTGACAATGTTAATCATTGGCTTAACATTGTCATAAGCACGATAATTAGCATATGTAATATCTTGACTTCCTCCAATAATTACAGGAATTATATTTTTTTTTAAAAGTAAGCTCACTAAACTAGTTACTGAAAAGTATGAGTCTTGAACTTTATCACCAGTAACTATATCTCCTAAATCAGCAATTTTACTAGTCCAATTTCCAGGAAAAAGTCCATAAAAAGATTTTCTTATTTCATTTAAATTCAAAGTTTGTTCTAGAAAATTTATTGAATTTCTAGATTCCATTACTCCAAATATCGCAATTTTGATTCCTTCTAAATCTGGCTTAATTAAATGAGTATGAATCTTTAACTTTCTTCCTAGGGTTTGGAAATGAGATAATTTAATATCATCAACTAAAATATCTGAAACTGGGGAGAGTAAATTATAATCCATTATTTATTTCTTTCTGGATGATTTTAGAGGAGTCTTCTTAGGTTTTTGCTTGTCAATTATAGCTTTAACATCTTCAATTGTCAAATTCTGAGCATCTACGTTTTTTGCCAACTCAACTTTAATTTTACCTTTTATAATATTATGTCTTCCCCAACGGGCCTTTTCAACTCTAATCCCTTCATTTGGCCAATCATGAACTATTTTATCAATTTCTTTCTGAATCTTATCTTTTATCAAAGTTTCTACGTCCTGAAAAGACAAATTATACCAATCATATTTTTTATTGACATTAATGAACATATTGTTCCATTTTATAAATGGTCCAAAACGACCTTTACCTTTCTGAACGGGCAGTCCATCATATTCAAATATTGGGGCGTCAGCTTTAGCTTTTTCATCAATAATTAAAATTGCATCTTCAATTTTAACAGCTAAAGGATCTACTCCTTTAGGTAAAGAAATAAACTTTTTACCATGTCTTACATATGGGCCGAATCTACCGTTATTGACAAGTACATCCTCTCCATCATAAACCCCAAGATCTTTTGGTAATTTAAATAAGTCTAAGGCCTGTTCAAAAGTTATTGAACTTAATTGCAAATTTGGAGGGACACTTGCGAAAATTTGTTTTTCCTCATCATCTGGTGTTCCAATTTGGGCCATTGGACCAAATTTGCCTAATCTTACACTTACCTGCCTGCCGGATTTAGGATCAGTTCCTAAAATTCTTTCTCCAGATTCTCTACTTGCGTTTTGTCTGACTTCTTCAACTTGAGGATGGAAAGAATTATAAAATTGTTTCATCATTTTTGCCCAATCAGCTTTACCATTTGCAATTTGGTCAAAATCAGCCTCGACCTTTGCAGTGAAATTATAGTCTAAGATCTCTTCAAAATGATTGACTAGAAAATCAGTAACAATCATACCTATATCTGTTGGTACAAGCTTCCCCTTATCAG
>JAYNFX010000038.1:8476-12370 GCA_038106885.1 Flavobacteriaceae bacterium
TTAAAAATCCATCAAAAGTGATAACCTCTCCGTTAGCACTAAATAAATCATCATGCTGGTTACAGGAAATTTTGATACTAGTACGCTCTAGTTTAGCATCGCTCATTTGGGATGCAATAGTACGTTTCCAAATTAGTTCATAAAGCCTTGCTTGATCTCGATCAACATCAACTGAATGTAATGCAAAATTCGTAGGACGAATAGCTTCATGAGCTTCTTGTGCACCTTTAGATTTTCCTCTAAAGTTTCTGGGTGAACTGTAGTCTTCTCCGAATGCAGAATTAATTTCCTTTGATGCTGAATTTCTTGCTTCATCAGATAAATTTACACTGTCTGTACGCATGTAAGTTATTAAACCAGCCTCATACAATCGTTGGGCCATGTTCATGGTCTTACTTACAGAGAAATAAAGCTTTCTGGAAGCTTCCTGCTGTAGAGTAGATGTTGTAAATGGAGGTGCTGGTGATTTTTTTGCTGGTTTTTTATCCAACGACGATACTTTATAAGTTGCATTTGTGTTTTTCTCAAGAAAAATTAATGCATCTTCTTTAGTGTCAAATACTTTCGGCAATTTAGCCTTGAAAGCTTGTCCTTTTTCAGTTTTAAATATAGCATCAACTCTAAAGGTAGCTTTAGGAGTGAAGTTTTTTATCTCTCGCTCTCTCTCAACAATAAGTCTTACTGAAACAGATTGAACCCTTCCAGCAGACAATCCCCCTTTTACTTTTCGCCATAATACGGGAGATAACTCATAGCCCACAATTCTATCTAATACCCGCCTTGCTTGTTGAGCATCAACAAGATCATAATCAATACTTCTAGGGTTTTGTACAGCTTTTTCTATTGCAGATTTTGTTATTTCATGAAAAACAATTCTTTTGGTCTTGGTCTTATCCAGATTTAATGATTCTGACAAATGCCAAGCGATGGCTTCACCTTCTCGATCCTCGTCACTTGCCAACCAAACCATATCAGCTTTCTTTGCTAAATCTTTTAGCGACTTAACAATTGTCTTCTTGTCTTTACTAACCTGATATTTTGGAGAGAAATCTCCATCAACATCAACACCTAATTCTTTTGAAGGCAAATCAGCAATGTGTCCATAGCTTGATGCTACTTTAAAATCTTTCCCTAAAAATTTTTCAATTGTTTTAGCCTTAGCCGGCGATTCTACAATGACAAGATTTTTGGCCATATCTTAAATATTAAGGCAACAAATGTAGAAGATTTTTTCGATTGTAGTTTTTAAATTTTTCCCAAAATTAAAATTAAGTTATAATTTTTATAATTAAAATTTATCATAAACAACTTAAAATCAGTATTTTAAAATAAAAAAATAAATTAAAATAATTTTAAAATTTAAAATTTTTAATCATGGATATCATGTTTATAATAGTTGTGAATTTTAATAAACATGATATATTTAATGATTTTTTAAACATGACACTTTGTCATAATTATTAAAAAATTTATCTTTGCATATTCAAAGTCTCAAATAAAAAAGAATGGAGAAAACTATTAGCGAATCAAAACAAGGTACATCTCTTGAGACAATACCATTGAAATCTAATAAAAAGAAACTTTTTATTGAAAGCTATGGATGTCAAATGAATTTCAGTGATAGTGAAATTGTAGCATCCATAATGAAAAAAGAGGGTTACAATACAACCTCAAATCTTGAGGAAGCAGATCTTGTTCTTGTAAATACGTGCTCCATTCGAGATAAAGCTGAACAAACAGTAAGAAAACGATTGGAAAAATATAATGCTGTAAAGCGTTATAATCCAAAAATGAAAGTTGGTGTTCTGGGATGTATGGCTGAAAGACTTAAAAGTAAATTTCTTGAGGAAGAAAAAATTGTTGATCTTGTCGTAGGACCAGACGCATACAAAGATCTCCCAAATTTGATTGAGGAAGTTGAGGACGGCAATAATGCTGTTAACGTTTTACTTTCAAAGGATGAAACTTATGCTGATATTTCACCAGTTAGAATAAATTCGAATGGAGTTACTGCTTTTGTATCCATAACCCGTGGATGCGACAATATGTGTACATTTTGTGTTGTTCCATTTACTAGAGGCAGAGAACGAAGTAGAGACCCGAAAAGTATAATTAATGAAATCAACGATCTTTGGTCAAAAGGGTTCAAGGAAGTTACTCTTCTTGGTCAAAATGTAGATAGCTATCTTTGGTACGGAGGCGGATTAAAAAAAGACTTTTCTAAAGCTTCAGAAATAAAAAAAGCAACATCAATTAATTTTTCTGGTTTGTTAAATATGTGTGCAAATACACAGCCTAATATGCGCTTTAGATTTTCAACTTCAAACCCTCAAGACATGTCAATTGAAGTGATTAAAACAATGGCAAAACATGAGAATATTTGCAATTATATTCATTTACCTGTTCAAAGTGGAAGTAACAGAATCCTAAAAGCCATGAATCGACAGCATACAAGAGAAGATTATTTTAAACTAATTGATAATATTAAAAAAATTATTCCTGATTGTGCCATCTCTCATGATTTAATATGTGGATTCCCATCCGAAAGTGAACAAGATCACTTAGATACATTAAGCCTTATGGATTATGTGAAATATAGCTTTGGCTATATGTTTGCCTACTCTGAACGCCCTGGAACCCTGGCCTCAAGAAAATTAGAAGATGACATTTCTGAAGAAACTAAAAAAAGACGTCTCTCACAAGTTGTAGCACTACAGCAAAAACACAGTTTAGAGATAAGCGAAAGTTTTGTTGGTAAAATTACTGAAGTGCTTATTGAAAAAACATCTAAAAAGTCAGCTCATGAATGGGCTGGTAGAAATCCTCAAAATACCATGGTTGTCTTCCCTAAAGAGGATTATAAAATTGGAGAATTTGTTATGGTTAAAGTTGAAAGTTGTACTAGCGCTACCCTAAAAGGTAATGCTGTTGGTTATTCAAAAAACAATTAATTATGGAAAATATTCAATCAATAAAACAACGTTTTGGAATTATCGGTAACGATATTGGTTTAAATAGAGCAATTGAAAAATCAATTCAAGTAGCACCAACAGACATTTCTGTCTTAGTTACTGGCGAGAGTGGAGTAGGTAAAGAAGTTTTTCCAAAAATTATTCATCAATTATCTCACAGAAAACATGGCAAATTCATAGCTGTAAATTGTGGTGCTATCCCAGAGGGAACAATTGACAGTGAATTATTTGGCCATGAAAAAGGAGCTTTTACAGGCGCAACACAAACACGATCCGGTTATTTTGAAGTTGCTGACGGTGGAACAATATTTTTAGATGAGGTAGGTGAACTTCCACTAACTACTCAAGTACGTTTACTAAGAGTCTTAGAAAATGGAGAATTTATTAAAGTTGGATCGAGTAAAGTGCAAAAAACTAACGTTAGAATAGTTGCAGCCACAAATGTTAAAATGCTTGATGCAATAAGAAAAGAAAAATTTAGAGAAGACCTCTATTATCGTTTAAGTACAATTGAAATCCCTATACCTCCACTGCGCGCAAGAAACCAAGATATTCATTTACTATTTAGGAAATTTTCCAGCGATTTTGCATTGAAATATAAGATGCCAACAATTCGTTTAAGTGAAAATGCAACTAATTTACTTCAAAATTACAGGTGGAGTGGTAATATCCGTCAACTAAGAAATGTTTCAGAACAAATATCAGTTTTAGAGTCAAAACGTGAAATAGATGCTAATACCTTAAAAAATTATCTGCCTGATATGGGATCACAGTTACCTGCAATTATTGAAAAAGATGAAAATAAAAGTGATTTTAGAAACGAAAGAGAGATTTTATACAAAGTATTGTTTGATATGAAGAATGATTTAAATGACCTAAAGAAATTGACATTAGATCTTATGGAAAATGGTAATTATAAAGA
>JAYNFX010000038.1:12470-13867 GCA_038106885.1 Flavobacteriaceae bacterium
TCTTTACATGACAAAGAACTTGAACTTATAAAAAAATCCTTAGAAAGACATAAAGGAAAACGTAAACTTGCAGCTGACGAACTCGGAATCTCTGAAAGAACTCTTTATAGAAAGATTAAACAATATGACTTATAGTTTCTTTAAAAAAATAATTTTATCTACTTTAATTTTTATCAATTTTGGATGTGGTACGTATTCATTTACTGGAATATCTATAAGTGATAAAACAAAAACATTTCAGGTCAATTACTTTCAAAATACTGCGGATCTTATTGAACCAGGAGTAGAAAGGGATTTTACCCTAGCTTTACAAGATATAATATTAAATCAAACTAATTTATCGCTAGTGAAAAGTAATGGAGATCTAATTTACGAAGGTGAAATTGTTGAATACAGGATATCTCCTACAACAGCAACAGCTAGAAATACAGCAGATCAAAATCGATTGACTGTCAGTGTCAATGTAAGATTCATTAACAAATATGATGGAGAATCAGATTTCGAAAAAAGATTTTCATTTTTTTATGACTATGCAGGAAGCGCACAATTAATTGGAGCCCAAAAAACCACAGCCTTAGAAGAAATTTTTGATAGAATAACACAGGATATTATTAATACATCTTTAGCAAATTGGTAAAATGAATAGATCAGACTTCTCACGCGTTATCGCAAATCCTTCACTTTTAAAGGATTCAGATTTAAATAATTTAACTTCAATTACAGATGAGTTTCCTTATTTTCAAGCAGCCAGAGTTTTGCATTTAAAAGGACTTAAAAATAATGAAAGTTTTATGTACAATAAATCTTTGAAAATTACTGCTGCTTACACAACAGACAGAAGCATATTGTTTGACTTTATAACATCTGAAGTTTTTTTACAAAATACCATTTCAGAATTAATAAAAAATGATAATGAAGAATTAAAGGATATAAATATTAATGGTTTTATAGATCTATCTGATTCACCAATATCAAACTTGAATGATTATAGTCAAGAAACTGAAGATGAAGATATTATATTAGAAATTGGAAAACCATTTGAATTTAAAAAAGATGAGTCATATTCTTTTAACCAATGGCTGCAGCTTACTAAGATAAAACCAATCGATAGAGCTGATGAAAAAAATTACTCTAAAGACAAGCGTGAAAAAAATATTGAAACTATAAACAAGTTCATTGAAAAAAATCCAAAAATTAGCCCCTTAAAGTCTAAAGAGCCTATTATTGATTTGAGTGAAACAAATAGTATTGAACCAGAGTCTTTAATGACCGAAACACTAGCTAGAATTTATTTAGAACAAAAGAATTATGCTAAAGCTATTCAATCTTATAAAATTTTAATTTTGAAATATCCGGAAAAAAGTGCTTTATTTGCAGACCAAATTAAAGCAATAGAA
>JAYNFX010000039.1:0-12924 GCA_038106885.1 Flavobacteriaceae bacterium
CTTGACTTATCAATTTTAAAATTGCTACAGAAAAATTCAAAATTAACTAATAAAGCACTTTCAACTCATTTATCACTTTCTGTTACGGCTGTATATGAGCGTATAAAGAAACTGGAAAAGACAGGAATAATTAAAGGCTACGTAGCTCTTTTGTCAAAGGAAAAGCTCGAGCAATCATTCGTCGCATTTTGCCATGTTAAACTCATTCAACATACTCAAGATAATGTTAAGCAATTTGAAAAAGAAGTAATTAAGATTGATGAAGTATTAGAGTGTTATCATTTAAGCGGTGACTATGATTATTTACTCAAAGTCCACGTTAAGGATATGGAGTCATACAGGAATTTTATGATTGAAAAATTAACTAATTTGAATCATATTGGGAGTACTCATAGCATGTTTATGATTAATGAGGTTAAACACACAACTGCTTTAAATATTTAGACTTAAAAATTGATTCCATTTATTTGAAGTTTGTATTTTTGTTAAACGTTTAACTTAAAAAGATTTTTATGAAATCATATGATGTTATTGTCATTGGTTCAGGGCCAGGTGGATATGTATCTGCTATTCGTTGTTCACAATTAGGAATGAAGGTCGCAATTGTAGAGAAATATAATACAATGGGTGGGACATGCTTAAATGTTGGTTGCATTCCTAGTAAAGCATTACTTGATTCATCTCATCATTACGACGATGCAATCAAGCATTTTGACACCCATGGTATTGAAATCCCAGGACAGGTCAAGGTGAATTTAGAAAAAATGATGAACCGCAAGCAATCTGTTGTTGATCAAACTACTGTTGGTATAGATTTCTTAATGAAAAAAAATAAAATTGATGTTTACAAGGGTCATGGTTCATTCAAAACAAATAATCAAATTCTAATTGCGGGCGATGAGTCTATAGAAATTAAGTCAAAATATGTTATTGTAGCTACTGGTAGCAAGCCAACAAGTTTACCTTTTGTAAAAGTTGATAAGGAACGAATAATTACATCTACTGAGGCTTTAAAATTAAAAGAAATTCCAAAGCATTTAATTATAATAGGTGGAGGTGTTATTGGATTAGAACTTGGACAGGTTTATAAACGTCTAGGATCTGAAGTTACTGTTATAGAGTATATGGATAGAATTATTCCTAATATGGACAACAGTTTATCTAAAGAATTAAAAAAAGTATTAAAAAAACAGAAATTTAAAATTAATACCTCTCACAAAGTCACTTCTGTTAAGAGAAATAAAAATTTGGTTTTGGTTGAAGCTGAAAATGGTAAAGGTGAACCTATTTCCTTTGAGGGTGATTATTGCCTTGTTTCTGTTGGTAGAAGTCCTTATACTGAAGGTTTAAATTTATCAAATGCAGGAATCAAGTTGACAAAAACAGGTCGTATAATGGTTAATGAATCTTTGCAAACATCTTCGGACAATATTTTTGCAATTGGCGATGTTATTGATGGTCAAATGCTTGCCCACAAGGCTGAAGAAGAAGGAGTTTTTGTTGCTGAGTTAATAGCAGGCCAAAAGCCTCACATTGATTATAACTTGATACCTGGTGTAGTTTACACTTGGCCTGAAGTTGCATCGGTTGGAAAAACTGAAGAAGAACTTAAATTAAATGGCGTTGATTATAAATCTGGTCAATTTCCAATGCGCGCACTTGGAAGAAGCAGGGCAAGTATGGATTTAGACGGTTTTGTTAAAATACTTGCTGATAAAAAGACTGATGAAATATTAGGCGTTCATATGATAGGTGCTAGATGTGCAGATCTTATTTCAGAAGCTGTTGTGGCTATGGAATTTAGAGCTTCTGCTGAAGATATTTCTAGGATATCTCATGCACATCCAACTTTTACTGAAGCTATAAAAGAAGCAGCACTTGCAGCGACTGATAATCGTGCTTTACATGTGTAATACATTACTTTAATTAATTTTATTAATTATGTGATTTATTGATGTTTAACTAATATTGATTATAGTATTGAGGAAAACAAAACAAATATTTATTGATGATACTAATTTGTTCAAAAAACAACTGTTAAGTTGGGCTCAATATTCTTCAGATGTTGTTTGGTTAGACTCTAATAAATATTCAAATCAGTATAGTAGTTTTGACGCAGTTTTGGCCTTAGACGCAAATTCAAGTTTAACTACGGATTTCACTTCAGCATTTGATAAATTAAACAATTATAAATTAAAAACTTCAGACTGGATTTTTGGTTATTTGTCATATGACTTAAAAAATGATCTTGAAGATTTAAAGTCCAACAATTTAGATTTTTTAGAATTCCCAGATTTATATTTTTTTCATCCCAAGAAAATATTCTTTTTAAAAGATAATATTTTAACTGTAAGTTATTTATCAGAATTTTCTCATTTGATTGATGATGATCTTACTATAATTTTTAATTTTTTAATAAAAAAATTAGATCAAAAGCCTAATAGATTGAATATTAGACAAAGAGTCTCAAAAGATGAATATATTGATCAATCAAATAAGATTAAAGCGCATATACAAAGAGGTGATATTTACGAAGCGAACTATTGTCATGAATTTTATTCTACAGGCAAAATTAATCCTTTAGAAACATTTAATAAACTTCAGGACTTATCTTTACCACCATTTTCAGTTTTTTTTAAAAATAATTACCATTTTTTGTTGTCTGCATCCCCTGAAAGATATTTAAAAAAGCAAGGGGACTTATTAATTTCACAACCTATTAAAGGAACTGCAAAAAGATCAAATGATTCAATTGAAGATTTAAAATTGAAAAATGATCTTTATTTCAATTCTAAAGAACGAAGTGAGAATGTTATGATTGTTGATTTAGTTCGTAATGACTTATCTAGAATTGCGCAAAAAGGATCAGTTAAAGTTGATGAATTATATAAACCATATTCATTTGAACAAGTACATCACTTAATATCTACTGTAAAGGCAAAAATTAAGCCTGGTATTTCTTCAATTGATACAATTCGTGCTTCATTTCCAATGGGAAGTATGACAGGTGCACCAAAAATTTCAGCAATGAAAATCATTGAAGATATTGAAGTTAGTAAAAGAGGTTTGTATTCTGGTGCCGTTGGTTATTTTACACCAAACGATGATTTTGATTTTAACGTTGTCATAAGAAGTATTTTATTTAATTCAAATAATTCTTATATATCCTTTTCAGTTGGTAGCGCTATAACATCAAATAGTGTTGCTGAAAATGAATATGACGAATGCTTGATCAAAGCTGCCGCTATGCGAAAGGTTTTAGAAAATTAATTTATATTTTTACAAGATGCTAATTCACAATTTTAAATTGCATATTGAACAGAATTTCCCCTATGTGATTAAAGATAAAATTTTAGTTGCAGTTTCTGGTGGTTTAGACAGTATGGTACTTACTAATTTATGTTTAAAATTAGGTTTTAAAATTTCAATAGCACATTGTAATTTTTGTTTGCGTGATAGTGAAAGCGATTTGGATGAGAAATTTGTTAAAGATTTCGCAGAATCAAATTCAGTTCCATTCTTTTCAAAAAGTTTTCATACAAAGTTACACTCTGAACGATATGGGTTATCTATTCAAATGGCAGCACGTGAATTACGATATGAATGGTTTAGTTATCTACAATCAAATCATGACTTTGATTGGGTTTTTACAGCACACCATACTGATGATAATATTGAAACTTTTATCATTAATCTCAGTAGGGGGTCTAATATTCATGCTTTGAGTGGAATTCCTGAAAAAAATGATAAGATTATTCGTCCGTTGTTAATTTTTGATCGTGATGAATTATTGAATTATGCAATTAATAGTAAATTAAAGTGGCGTGAAGATAGCAGTAATTCAAGCCTAGATTATCAAAGAAACAGAGTTCGACATTCAATTATTCCTGTTTTGAAAGAAGTTTTTCCAAATTTCAACAAGAATTTTAATAAGACTAAAAAATATATATCCTCGAGCTTAGATCTAATAAATAATCATATTATTAACATCGAAAAAGACATTATCATTTTTTCATCCAAATATGAAAAACATTTCGACGTTTCCAAAATAAAGTCATTAGTGTCTGTTAAGTCTTATTTATATCCACTTTTTTTTAAATACGGTTTTACTGATTGGAATGAAATTTATAATCTTTTAGAGGCTCAATCTGGAAAAGAAATTCATTCAAAAACTCACAGAATTATAAGGGATCGAAAAGTTTTAATTCTAGTTTCAAATCAAATTTTATTACCAAAGAAGCAAATTATAAGTTCACTAGAAAAGCCAATATATATTGATCACATGAACTGTTTTCTTAGGATAAATAAATCTTCTTCAATATCAAATAATAATGATAATGTGATTTATATTGATGACACTCAATTAGAATATCCTCTTATTCTAAGACCTTGGAAAAATGGAGATTATTTTTTTCCAAAAGGATTTAATAAAAGAAAGAAACTTAGTAAGTTCTTTAAAGATGAAAAATTATCTGTTGTTGAAAAGTCAAAGCTGATGTTATTATGTAGTAAGGATAAAATAGTTTGGATTCTAGGTATTCGTCAGGATTCTAGATTTATTGCTACATCAAAGAGTAAATCAATTAGTAAAATAAGTATTGAATATGCCACTGATTAATTCTAATTTTAAACCATTAAAATTTTTTAAAAGCGGATTTATTTCAACTGTTTATTCTGGTTTAATACGTTATTTTAAAATTCAACAGTTTAGAGAGAGAATTCTATTGCCGGATGGAGATTTTTTAGACCTTGACTGGAGTTATTCGAATCAAACTACTGATAAAATTGCTATCATTTTGCATGGAATGGAAGGTCATGGGCAAAGACCATATGTTTCTGGTGTAGCCCGTTATTTAAATCAAAATAAATTTGATGCTATTTGTGTAAATTTTAGAGGTTGTAGTGGTGAGAACAATAAAAAGTTTTTTAGTTTTCACTCTGGTCAAACGGAAGATCTAGAGTCTGTTATAAATCATATCATAAACAAATATGATTATAAATCAATTTATCTAAAAGGAATTAGTCTTGGTGCTAACATCGTTTTAAAATATCTTGGAGAATTTTCAAAAATACCATCTCAGATTAAAGCAGCTATGGCTTTATCAGCTCCAATCGACCTAGCTTCATCTTCAAAAGAATTACATAAATTCAAAAATATTTTGTTTCAAATTTATTTTATGATTGGTTTGAAAGTTAAACTCAAGAAAAAACATTGCCAATTTCCCTTAAAAATTTCTAGAAGATCTCTTTGGTCTATATGGACATTACGATCTTTTGATGAAGCTTATACTTCAATTGCTAATGGTTTTTTAAATGCTGATGATTACTATAATAAATCTAGTAGTCTTCAATTTTTAAAGTTTATAAATATTCCTGTCTTGATTTTAAATGCCTTGAACGATTCTTTTTTATCTGAATCTTGTTATCCTGTTGAATTTGCGAAAAAGAGTTCTTATGTAAACTTGGAAATGCCAAAATACGGAGGTCATGTTGGATTTATTTCACCTGGTGGAGTTTATTACAATGAATTAAGAGCTTTAGAATTTTTTTCAAAATTCGATTAAACTTTTGTAAATTAAATCTGTTGGAAGACCCATAATATTGTAATATGAGCCTTCAATTTTTTCAATACCTATTTTGCCAATCCAGTCTTGTATTCCGTAGGCTCCAGCTTTATCTAGAGGATTGAAATTATTAACGTAAAAATTAATCTCATCATTTTCTAGTGTTTTAAAGAAAACACTTGAATAGGAATTTAAAATAGTTTGTTTTTTGACTGAAGTTATACATATGGATGTTATGACTTCATGTTTAGATCCACTGAGTTGATAGAGCATTTTAATTGCCTCTTTTGTAGATTTTGGCTTTCCAAGTGCTGAATTATTATGCCAAACAATTGTATCACTTGTTATTAATATATCATTATTTTTTAATTTGTTTTTAAATGCACCAGCTTTTAACTTCGATAAATAATCAGTTATTTCATGTTTTTTCAAACTTTCTGGATATATTTCTTCCACAGAAGAGGTAATTATATCAAATGGAATTTGTAAAGACTTAAGTAATTCCTGACGCCTTGGAGATTTCGATGCTAGAATTATTCTTTTTGTTTTGAGTTTTTGTTTTAACATCTATACATTAGTCATAATTTGCATCATATCCTTTTAACCATAACCCTTGAACTTTTAATATCTGTTCAATTATATCTCTTGCTGCACCTTTCCCACCTTTTAAATGTGAAATATAATCCGATATTTCTTTAACTTCATTAGCTGCATCTTGAGGGCAGCATGCAAGTCCTACCAGCTTCATTGCTGGAATATCAGGAATATCATCACCCATATACATAATTCTATTGTTGTTTGTATTTAATTTCGATATTAGATCTTTTAAGTTTTTAGTTTTGTCATGAGATCCAAGAATTATATTTTTTAAACCTAAGCCTTCCAATCGCTTTTTAACTCCTTCATTTGTCCCACCCGAAATTATGCACACATTTAATCCACAGTCAACAGCTGTCTTTAATGCAAAACCATCTCTTGTATTCATTTTTCTTAACAGATCACCATCTGATGTAACAATCACTGTACTATCTGTTAATACTCCGTCCACATCAAATATTAATGTGTCAATATTTTTCAGAACTGCTTTGTAGTTTATTTTATCCATGTGTTTTTTGTATTGAATGAGTTAAAAGTTCGTATATTTTTTTATATGTTGGATAGTCTTCCAATAATTTACAGTGTTGTTTGATAGTTTTTTTATCTCCTCGTTTTGCTGGTCCAGTCTGTGATTTATATGGAGATAGTTTTTGAACCTTTTTTGAAGTCTCAGCTATCAAGGGTTTTAGTATGTCAAAATTAATATTTTTGTTATCAGTTAATTCATGTGAAATTCTGTAAAGCTGGTTAGTAAAGTTGTTTACAAAAACAGCGGCTAAATGTAATATTTTTCGTTGATCTGATTGGATAAAATATTTTGGACTGCCAATGGCAGTGGCAACCATTTCTAGTTTTTGTCTATCTTTTTTATCATTTGCTTCAATGCAAATAGGAACATTAATAAAACTAATTTCTGTTTCTTTTGAAAAGGACTGAAGAGGGTAGAATACACCACGTCTGTTTTTTTTATTTAGACTTCTCATAGGAACACTTCCTGATGTATGAACTACTAGTCGATTTTTAAATTGTAGATCATTGGATAAATTTTCTATTGCTGAATCACTCACACAAATTATGTATATGTCTGCGTTGTCTAAATTAGTAATATCATTTGTGAACGGAATATTTTCAAGAGAGTTAATTTTTTGAATTTTTGACCTATTATACCATTGTTTTAAAGTAAGACCTTTAGCCTTGTTAATAGCTTTACATAAGTGTATTCCAACATTACCTGCTCCAATTACAACTATATTTATCATATAGCTAATTTAAAAGAATATAATATGTTTTGAAAATGATTATCACTCTTTGTTTTACAGTTAGTCAAATTAGTGTTAAAACAAAGAAAATTAGATTAAATTCTACAAAAAGTAAGTAAATTTGCGTTCCATTTAATTATCATATAGTTAATGTTAAAAAAAATAGCCAATTTTCTTTTTTCTACTAGATTAACAGCATTTTTATTTTTAGCATTTGCCATAGCCATGGCAATCGGTACTTTTTTAGATGTGGGTCAAGAAACTTCACCGACTCCTTATTCTAGAAATCTTATTTACAATGCTTTTTGGTTTGAGCTAATTATGGTTGTTTTTCTTATAAACTTCGTTGGCAATATCTTTAGATACAAGTTACTAAGAAGAGAAAAGTGGGCAACACTAGTACTTCATTTATCATTTATTTTTATTTTGTCTGGTGCTTTTTTAACTAGATATCATGGATTTGAAGGGGTTATGTCCATAAGAGAAGGTGCAACTGAAGATTCTTTTTTATCTGAAAAAACATATTTGACTTTTTATGTTGATGGCAAATATGAAATTGATGGACAATTACAGCGTCTTGTTATAGAAAAAGATGTTGATTTTTCACCACGGCTTGACAATGAATTTAAATTTTCTGCAATTTATGGAGATACTCCAATTGAAGTTGAACTGGTTGATTTCATTAAGGGAGCTGAGGAAGATGTAATACCTGATCCTTCTGGAGAATATTATTTGAAATTAGTAGAGGCAGGCAATGGCGTACCACACAATCATTTTCTCAAACTAGGAGAAGTTAGCAGTATACATAATGTTTTATATGCGCTTAATAAACCAACTGAAGGTGCTGTAAATTTGACATACTCTTTTTCTGATGAGACCTTATCAATAAATTCTCCTTTTGGTGGCGAATTTATGACTATGGCTACAGGTGTTCAAGGAGTTTTAGACAAAGATGTCAATCAACCTTTGGTTTTGAGATCAAGATATATTATTGGAAATCAAGCTATTGTTTTTCCAAAACCTTTGATAAAAGGTGTTTTTGATATAGTAAAAAAATCAAAACTTTTAAAAGGTGATGAGGATGGTATTGAACTTAAAATTACAACTGACAACCAAACCGAGAGCATTAAATTATTAGGTGGAAAAGGGATAAATAATCCATTTAAGGAAATTAAAATAGGAGGACTTGATTTTGCCATTAAATACGGTTCAAAGTTTTTAGACCTTCCCTTTAAAATAAAGTTAAATGATTTTATTGCTGAACGTTACCCAGGAACTGAAAAAAGTTATTCATCTTTTGAGAGTAAAGTCACAGTTACGGATCCTGAAGAAGGAGAGTTTGATTTTCATATTTACATGAATAACATATTAAACCATCGTGGATATAGATTTTTTCAATCCTCATTTGATCCAGATGAACGCGGTACAATATTATCCGTAAACCATGATTATTGGGGCACTTTGTTTACTTATGTTGGTTATTATCTTCTATACTTTGGATTATTGGCAATACTCTTGAGCAAAGGAGCTAGAATGGAATTTTTACGAAAACAATTAAAGGCAGTTGAGAGAAAAAAATCAAAACTATTAATTATACTGTTCTTTTTACCAGCTTTTATTCAATCACAGAATATTCATTCTTCAGATCATAATTTCAAAGCTCCTACTGTATCTCAAATTGATTCTATCCTTGAAAAAAATATAACACCAATTGATCAGTCATCTAAATTTGGGTATTTAGTTATTCAAGATGCAGATGGTAGAATGAAACCTGTTAACACATTTGCATCTGAAATTTTAAGAAAATTATCTAAGAAAGACACTTATAAAAATTATACTGCAGATCAGATTTTTTTGTCAATGCAAGAAAGTCCACAGCTTTGGTATAATGTTCCAATTATATATTTAAAATCAAAAAAGGGAGATACAATTAGAAATATTATTGGTTTGAAAAATAATCAAAAATATGCAGCACTTGTTGATTTTCTAGATCCAAACTTGAATTATAAACTTGGACCTTATCTTGAAGATGCATATAGTGCTAAAATCCCTACAGCAATCCAAAAAGATTTTATTGAAGCTGACCAACGTGTGAGTTTACTTTTTAACACACTAGAAGGTGAAGTTTTGCGATTATTTCCAATTCCTGAAGATGAAAATAACAATTGGGTTTCATCAAAGGAATTTGTTATGAAAGATATTAAGCTTTCAGATTCTTTGTATGGTAATTTTATAAAAACAGGTTTTTTAGCTTATCTCTCTACATTGCAAAGAGACAAACAGTTTGATAATGATTTTGCTTCAAGCAGTAAGCTTTTAGAAGCAATTAAAAAAACTCAAATAAAGTATGGGGGAGATACTATGATTTCTGAAGATAAAATTTCTACTGAAATTCTATACAATAAATACGATATTTTTAAAAATCTTTTCAGTTACTACATGTATTTCAGCACTTTGATGTTTGTGTTTTTAATTATTCAAATGTTATGGAATAATAACAAAATTATAACCTTTTCATCGACCTTTTTTAAATTACTTATTTACTTATGTTTCGTATTGCATACAATAGGTTTGATAGTTAGATGGTATATTTCTGGACATGCTCCATGGAGTGATGCATATGAATCTATGATTTATGTAGCATGGGCTACTATGGCATTTGGAGTTATGCTAGGTTACAAAAGCAATTTAACTTTTGCATCAACAGCCTTTGTGACATCAATGATTTTAATGATTGCACATTGGAATTGGATGGACCCCTCAATTGGTAATCTACAACCTGTTTTAAATAGTTATTGGCTCATGATTCATGTTGCAATAATTGTTGGCAGCTATGGACCACTTGCTCTGGGAATGATATTAGGAATTATTTCATTGCTATTGATGTTTTTAACAAACAAAAATAATAAAGGAATTATGATGTTGAACATTAAAGAGCTAACAGTTATAAATGAGATGTCTTTAACTGTAGGTCTTGTGATGTTAACAATTGGAAATTTCCTAGGTGGAATGTGGGCAAATGAAAGCTGGGGACGTTATTGGGGTTGGGACCCGAAAGAGACATGGGCTTTGATTAGTATTATGATTTATGCTTTTGTAATTCACATGCGCTTAATTCCTGGTCTTCGCAGCCCTGTAAATTTTAATCTCGCATCAGTTTTGGCTTTTGGAAGTATTTTAATGACTTATTTTGGAGTTAATTTTTATTTAGCTGGGCTTCATTCTTATGCTAAAGATGATCAAGAAATTAGTCTAGTTTTTATTTTACTTGCAATTCAAATAATTTTCTACTTATACTCTTTAGCATTATTTAAAAATAAAATAAATTATTCAAGCGCTTCTAATATTTTAGGAAGTTCATATTATAGAACCAAATACTTAATGTATTTCTTCCCACTAATCTCAATTATTACTTTTTGTATTTCATCTTTTTTTAATATGAATATTGAAAGTTATTTTGCTTTAATTGTCCAGTTAATATTTTATCTATCTATAATTTCTTTTTACAAATCAAAGGTTAAAAATTTCAAAGCAATTGATTAATATTTTCATATTTAATACTATCATAGTCAGATATGACCATATCAGCAAGTGAATAATCTTGATTTCTGCTATTTTTACTCTGATAGGCAATACAAAATATACCCGCTCTTTTTGCAGCTAAAATTCCATTGCTTGAATCTTCTATTACAATACACTCATTATTCAATACACAAGCAGATTTTGCAGCTTTGTTGAAAATTTCAGGATGAGGTTTCGAGGCTTTTAAATCAGCTCCACTGAGTTTATCTATAAAATATTTATCTAAATCAAACCTTTTAGTGATGTTATTAATTGTAAACATTGAAGCAGATGAAGCTAAGACTAATTTAAGGCCATTTTGAAAATAATTTTTGATTAAATCTTCAACTCCATCAATTAATTTTAATTGATTGTCTTCGTAAAATAGCTTTGTAAAGTTATTCCGTTTTATATCAACTAGTTTTTGGGGATTGATTTTTAAATTAAAGAATTCACACAATTGCTTACATATGCTAATTGTAGATTGGCCTGTAAATTCATCATACATTTTTAAACTTACATCAATTCCAACTTCTTCAAACATTTGAATGTATGCCTTGTGGTGTAATGGTTCAGTATCAACTATAACACCATCCATATCAAATAGCATTGCTTTAAGCATATTTTATTTTTTTTTAACGAATATAAATATCAAATTTATTTTTTTTTGCAATTATTAGAGATATCTAACATTTTTTTTTATTTTCGAACTTTAAATAAATGCTTCAATGAAATTTATTAAATTACTAGGAATTACTAACGCACTTTTGCTTTTGCTTTGTGTGTTAATTATCATAGTGTCCGAATATTTATTTTTCACCGGTGACCAATTACATGGAATATTTGTAGGGATCTGGGCTCCCATGCTTGTTGGACTTATGATATTTTTTAAACTCTTTCGACTTGGCCGCTAACGACATCGTATTATATTTTTCAATTTTTGTTTCTGTATGCGTTGCAGTATGGGCTTTTGTTCTCATTAAACAGTTTAATGACTTAGACAATTAATAGCATTTAAAATTATCTTCAATGCTTAAACGTGATAATGGTATAAATACAATTTGTACCCACACTGGTTCAGTAGATGATACAGTTTACGGTGGTGCTACTTCACCAATATATTTATCAACATCTTACTCATTTGTTGATAATATCACAAATAGATATCCTAGATATTTCAACACTCCAAATCAAGAGTTTTTGGCAAAAAAAGTTGCGGCTCTAGAAAAATCTGAGTCTGCAATGATTTTTTCATCTGGGATGGCTGCTATTTCAAATGTAATGTTAATGGCCTTAAAAGCAGGTGATCATGCAGTTATTCAAAATGACATTTATGGAGGTACTAGAAATTTTATAGAGAAACATTTTAAATCTTTCGGAATTGAATACACATTTACTAAAGATTTGAAAAAAAATGCATTTTCAGAATGCATTAAAAACAATACTAAATTGATATATATTGAAACTCCTTCAAATCCTCTCTTGAAATTAGTTGATATATTTTCTATAGGTCAATTGGGTAGGAGTAAAGGGGTTTTGACTGTTATTGATAACACCTTTGCAACTCCAATTGTACAACGACCTATAACCTTAGGTATTGATATTGTTATTCATTCAGCTACAAAATATTTTGGTGGGCATAGTGATATTACTGCTGGTGCTGTTGCTTCATCAAAATCAATAATTGATAAGCTTTGGCATTTATCAAAAGATTTTGGTGGTAGCTTAAGCGATTTTTCGGTTTGGATGTTAGAACGAAGTATGAAAACTCTTTCTATTCGTGTGAAAGCTCAACAAAAAAATGCTAAAAAATTAGCAGTTTTCCTTGATTCTCATAAAGCTATTAAAAAAGTTTATTATCCGGGATTAGAAAGTCATGAGGATTATGCTTTAGCAAAAACACAAATGAAAGGTTTTGGTGCAATGATGTCATTCGAACTTGT
>JAYNFX010000040.1:0-12763 GCA_038106885.1 Flavobacteriaceae bacterium
AATCTGTTTTCTCACTTTGATACATATTGTAATCATTATAAATAAGTTTACAATTTGGGTCTGCATCATGTGCTGCTTCAAAAGCAATTTTAATATAATCTTCCCCAATAATGTTGTACCATGGAGAGGGTTTTAATGCAGCGTAGCTTTTATTATCATCGGATTTGAACACATCAACAGCTTCATTAACAACATCCCAATAAGATATTTTCCCTTTGTATCTTGACACAACTGTTTTTATATAGTCTTTTAATCTTAAAATTAAAATTTCGCGTGAAATAGTATTTCCGTTTTCATCTTTAAAAAACCACTCAGGAGCACTATTCTTCCAAACAAGGGTATGACCAACAATGGTCAAATTATTTTTTATGGCATAATCAACAAATTTATCTGATTCTTCAAAATTATAGTTACCATTTTGATCCAATAAAAACAAAGGTTTCATACAATTTTCAGCAGTTATCGTATTAAATTCTTTGGAAATTATTTTGTGTTCCTGATCTTGATTTGGATTTAATTTATTATTACCAAGAACTGAACCGTGATAAATAGACCCTAATAAAAAATGATCCCTATACAAATAAGCTAAACCATTTTCATTCTGACATAAAGATGAGATTGAAAAAAAGAGAAGTAATAAGAGAATTACCCTATGCATGAATTATTAATTAAAATATCACTGATATTTGTGACAATACACAAATGGGCAACAAATAAAAAGACAGTAGTTTATCTACTCAATTTATATTCTTTCCACTGCTGCATAAGTGCTTTACCTAGAACAGAGTGTAAACTACCATATAAATTATCCTCAAGCTTTCTAAGCTGAGCTCTTACAATTTCAGGGTTGTTTTTATATTCTTGACGAATAAAATTAACTTCATTGAAACGAGAAAGTTGAATTTTGTAAACTTTTTCTGTTTGAACATCATCCAAAGAAAGTACATTAACCATTTCTTTAGTTATTTCTCCTGCTTGTTTTTCAGGATTATTTTGAGATATCAAATTGGAACTAAAAATTAGTAATAGAGCAGTAAAAAATAATTTCTTAATCATTGTTTTATAATTATGTGGTATTTATGCTTTATAAAAATATAAAAATATTTAGTTTTTTTTATCAGATTGTGTGAATATTTGAAATTAAAACAAAATATTTAATTTTCAAGACAATCAATTGTATAATATTTAATTAATCTAAAGCTTATTGAAAATACTTAAACATCATTAATTAGATTCTGCTCTAATTCTTCTAAAGATTGACCTTTGGTCTCCGGAAGAACTTTAAGCATAATCAAAAATCCTACAGCCGCAATAAAACCAAAGATAAAAAAAGTTAATGCATTACCTAGATTAGAAAGCTCCCATGGAAAAACAAGTTGAACTAATGAACTAATTAAAGAATTAACAAATGCTATAACTCCAATTGCTAAACCTTTAAATTTGAGAGGAAACATTTCGGATAACAAGACCCACATTACAGGACCTAATGAAAAAGCAAAACATGCAATGAAACCTAAAATACCAATTAAAACTAATTTCGCATTAATACTGGTAGCTGTCTCTAATATTTCACCGTCATTTTTACTATATATTTGATTGCCTAAAATCTTTTTTAAATCCTTTTTAAAAACAACATCGCTATCATAGGTTTTATTTGCAATTAGTTCTAATTTGTTTGAATTTGAAAAACTAAATTCTGAAATATCAGATGAATTCAATCTGTATGTAGCTTGACTAAAGCCAAATGAACACAACAATAAACTAAAAGCGATACCTGCAGTTCCAATTAACAGCAATGGTCGACGACCCATTCTATCAATTAAATAAATTGCAACAAAAGTAAAGATTACAGAAATACTGCTCAACAAAACTCCAGATGAAAATGAAGCATCAGTGCCAATGCCTGTTTGCTTAAAAATTGATGTAGCATAAAAATAAACAGCATTAATTCCAGTAATTTGTTGAAGTACACCAATAATTAAACCAACAATAAATACAAAACGAAATGACTTATTAAATAATTCTTTAATATTGATCTTAATCTTATTTGGTTCACTTTCAATTCCATTTTCTAATGATAGAATTTCTTTTTGACCAACTTCTTTACCATGAATTTGAAATAAAACATTAGAAGATTTTTCTCTAAATCCATTCATAATTAGCCATCTTGGACTTCTGGGTATAAAGAATAAAAAAATAAAATACAAAATAGCTGGTAAAAACTCAACTCCTAACATCCATCTCCAAACTGTATGATCATTTAAAAAATAAATATCAGTACTATTATAACTGTTAAAAAAATAATTACTTAAAAAAGCTGCAAAAAAACCAAAAACAATATTTAATTGCTGAAGAGTTACCAACTTACCCCTATCTTCTGCAGTAGCTATTTCTGCTATATAAATCGGAGCTAATACCAAAGCAGCACCAAAAGCTAAACCTCCAACCATACGTGCTATGTAGAGCATCTCATAACTATTTGCATAAGCAGACAGTAAAGCTGATATAGCATACAATAAAGCAACAATTATCAAAAGAGGTTTTCTACCAATAAAATCGCTAAAGCGTCCAGAAAAAAGCATTGCAAACATAGCGGCAAATGAAGGAGAACTAACAACCCAACCAGATTGAATCTCAGTTAAATTAAATTCAGGGCCAGCATAGGACATTACACCAGATATAATTCCAGCATCAAATCCAAATAAGAACCCTCCGAGTGAAACCACAAAAGCAATAAAAAATATATTTCTTTTCATTATAAATTAGATTAATAAATAATTGTTTGCATAGCTCTAGGTTCTATCTCGAATCTACTTTCAAAATCCCCAACAACTAATTTGTATGAAATTTTCTCATCATTTGGGTTCATTACAACGGTTACAATAGTTCCATCGTTATTTTGAAATGAAGTGCTTTCAATAGTTGTTCTACTAGTTGAAGTACTTATACGCAAAGCACCGGGCTTAATAAACTTAGAAAAATGACCAATATAAAAATATGTAGGAGTAAAAATCAAAGTATCTGTTACGGTATCAGCATGAACAGGTGCAAAGCAAAAATTTTGTACATGATTTGGTCCGCCACGCTCATCTAATAAAATATTCCAATCAGTCCATCCAACAGTACCACTATTAAAATCATTAATCATAGAATTACCATATCTTTCAGCATTGGGCCAATGATGTAAACGTTCATTGTTAAATCCTTCTTGACAACCTTCTGTGAACAATAAATTTTTTGTCGGAAAAGAGTCTTTTATATTTTTCAAATTATCATAATTTGGTAAGCTCCCGGTCCAAGTTTCATACCAATGAAAACCTATCCCCCATGCATATTTTGAAGCCTCTGGATCTTCAAAAATAGTATTTGCTCTATTAGAAATTAAATCTCTATTGTGATCCCAAACGACAATATTTTTATCCGAAAATCCGGCTTCATCAAGTGTTGGACCTAAAAAATTCTTTAAAAAATCTCTTTCCTCATCAGCAGTGTATATGCATGACTCCCATCGCTGAGTAGCCATAGGTTCATTTTGAATAGTTAATCCCCACACAGGTATACCTTCATTCTCATATGATTCAATAAATTTTACATAATAATTAGCCCAAGCTTGACGAAACTCTGGTAATAACTTCCCACCTCTCAACATGTTTTTGTTTGTTTTCATAAATGCTGGTGGACTCCATGGACTGGCATAGAATACAAAGTCCTCACCAATCAGAGCTTGTGCTTTTTTAATCATGGGAATACGTTTTTTTAAATCTTTTTCAATTGAAAAAGATTTTAGCTCTGAATCGCCTTCCTCTATATATGTGTGACTTCCTAAACCGAAGTCACTACTATGAATACTTGTTCTAATAATATTATAACCTATACCATCTTCACTGAAGTAGGCTCCAAGTAATTTCTCTTGATTTTTTTCACTTATTTTTGAGAATACCTCAGAAGATGCATCTGTAATAGCGCCTCCAATTCCCAAAAACTTTTGAAATGTCTTTTTTGGATTGACAAAAATTGCAATTTCTGTTTCTAATGGCTGAACAAGATTTGAAAAAAAGTGATCATCTCCTCTAGTTAGCCTTAAATCTGTATCCTTAGCTGTAGTGTAAAGTTTAATTTTGTTTTTGGATATATCAGTATCAAAAGTTCCTACAACAGAATTTTGCCCAAATAAACCTATTGAAAATAATATGAAAAAACTCGGTAAAAATATATTTCGATGATCAGTCATCATAAAATTTATAAAACGATTATTTTCTGTGTTCATGCTTAACCCAATCCACTTCCATAACCCATTCACCTTTCATTGGTGAGTCGGTTATTTTTGCAAAATTCAAAATCGCAAACATTGGTTCAGGATAATTATCACCTAACTTTTCATTTCTATATATTTCATCTCCATCAAGTCTGTAAATCAAATCAGATCCTTCCCATTCTACTGAGTACTCATGATATTCATTTAAAGTTGAATCAAAACCTTTTCTTAAACTCCACCAATCGCCTTTACCACATTCTCCAAGATTTTTAATAGCTCCTGTTGTAAAATGATCTTTTTGATGATCACCATGATGTTCAAAAATATCAATTTCACCAGATCCGGTAGTTGGCCAACATATGTATTCATCTGCTTCTTGGACAGGGGGCTCGTTGTTTTGAGATCCTAGTAACCACCAAGCTGGAAACATACTAGCCTCACCATTGCTATTTAATCTTAATCTTGCAGTCCACTTTCCTTTAATAAATTCTTTGCGGTTTTTGGAAGCAATACGACCAGCTACATATTCAGTATCAGGGTGTTGTTTCCCTTGCTTGTCAAAATTATCACATGGACGCTTTTTACCGATATTTACAACTCTTAACTTTAAAGTACCATTGCTAACCTCACGTGTATTAAACTCATTATCCGGAACATAGCAATGAGTTTCGTCATTAACCCATATTCTCTGATCTTGCCAGTTATTAGTGTCAAATTTTTTAAAATCATCAAAAAAATCAACTTCCCAAATCTCTGAAGAAGGGGCTGTAATATCTTTGCATGAATTAAATTGAATAAAAGTAGTAAATGATATTAAATAGATGAAAAAATTACTTATTCGCATTGAATGTTATTTTGATTGATATTATTTTTTAAAAATTTTACCATGATATAATTCAGATCCTGAACGAACACGAATTACATACATACCAGATGAAAAATTAGATAAATTTAAATCTTGTGAAGATTTATTATTTTTTGAATTCTGATGAAAAATTTCACGCCCATTAACATCAAAAACAGTCACAGAATCTATAATCCTGTTTGATGATAAATTCAAATGTAATATGCTGTTAGTTGGATTAGGATAAAAATTGATTGATGAATCACTTGACACATCACTAATACTTAAATTTTGATCTGAATAATTGAAGTTAAACCAATTGATATTAAACCCTGGTTGTAAAACGGTCATTTTCAAAGTATATGCGCCCTCTGTAAGTTCAATTTCATTTGAAAGTGTGTACCAATTTTGCCAATCTCCTGTAATAGGAATTGGATACCATCCCAAGCTTTGAGAAGTATCATTTCCAACCATTTCTAACTGTAAAATTCCCTGTTGAAAACTTGAAGCATATCTTATGTCTAAATCGTAAATCCCAGTTTGCTCAACCAAAACTAGATACTCTGAATAATCACCAGAATCAGTAGATCCAATATTTTGACCCCCAAAAACATCCTGAGTGTCCTCTACACTTAGTCCGGACTGATAATAATAATCTTCAGCTTCAATTTTTCCTGGTATTATTTCTCTTTGAGGAAGTGAATTAGTAACTGGAAAATCTAAAAATTCAGATAATAAGTTATTGTTAAAAATTGAATAGATTACTCCGCCTGTGTGATCAATAGTAATATTTTGTTGAAAGTTCAAAAATTCAGACATTTCTAATAAAAGTACACGATTATTTGACGAGTCAAGCTCGATTGATTCAACTGAAGCCGATATGTTATCAATGTTAACATTAAAATCGTTGATTGACAATTCTTGAGATTCAATGACAGGGTGATTTAAGACCAATCGAATTGTTTTTTCATCTTCTAAAACATTTGCTCCAATAGGAGAAAAGCCTGGAATATTTTGAGAAGAATTCAAAAATTCAATACTGCTCAAATTAAATTCATCATCACCAACTATTTCAAGTTTTAATACATGTGATCCAGCCTCAAGATAAACACCTTCATAATAACCGTTAACAAAACTACCCCATCCCCCACTATTATAAATTGAAATTAGCTCTGTTACATCAACATCGTCTGAATAAAGTTTAATTTTACCACCTGCCTGAGGAGAAGCGTATCTGATATTAAGGTCATAAAATCCAGTTTCTGAAATGTAAGTAGTATATTTCATCCATTCGCCATCATTTACATATGAAATATGATATCCATTTGAGTTAAAAGAGTCGTTGTTTGTTTGAATATCAACACCATCATTTCTATATTTCCAGCCTGAATTCCAAGCTTGAAATTCATCAGTTTCCAAACTATAATTAACAAAATCGTCATCGTTGTAAGCTACTCCTACAATTCCCATATCATAATCAGATAAATAAAGAATTCCTGGAATTTGATGATTATTATAAGGTAACAATGAAGAATCCTGCGGCAACCTTAGCTGAGCATCAATGACATCTTTAAAGAAAGTAGTGTTTGTATTTAAAACATCCGTAGTTAGTTGGTTTAACCCCGATATAGCGTCATTAACACTTGGTGCCGCAGTCTCTCCTCTCCAATAGTTTATTATAGATTCATAATTTGGATTTGATGAAATCGAATATGGAGCAGCGATAGTTTCAATTCTTTTAAATGGCCATGAAGACCATCCAATATTATTATCTTCATATAATTTAAAAGCATCTCTGTACCATGTGTTAGAATTTTCTCCTGTTTCACCACACCACAAAGGAACATTATATTGATCTCTAATACCCAAAACCCAATCAAGCGAATTTTCGTTATTGTAGGACCAATACTTATGAAAACTATATACTAAGTTGTCATCCCATGGAGGTGTTAGCCCTGTAAAATCATTTGCAAACCAATTCCCTTCAATAAATATAATATGATTGTTATCAACAGCTCTTATCGCATTAGTTATTTGAATGTAAAGATTTCTTAGTTCATATGTACCCAAATTCCAATTCACTTCATTTATCAAATCATAACCTCCGATCCAAGGTTCGTCTTTATATCTATCAGCTAACTCACCCCACAGAGCAACTGTTTTACTTTTATTGAATTCACTTTCCCATAAAGAAGGAAGATCTGGATTGTAGTCAGAGATACCAGAATCATAACCCTGTCCTCCAGGAGCAGCATGTAAATCAAGAATTAAATAAATTTGATTCGCTTCACACCAATCCAATAAATCATCAACCATTTCAAATCCTTTATCAAGCCATGTATTTTCACCCTCGACAGGTTCGTCTTGTATTGGAAGTGTAAATAAATTATAATGCATAGCTAAACGTACACTGTTATATCCTTGATTTGCAAGATCTTCAATATCTGTTTCTGTAACGAAATTATCTAACCAATTATCATAAAAAATCTGAGTTTGTTCTTCACCTACTAGTTGAATTAAATTTTCTTTAAATTCGTATTGAGTATCAGCACCACCGTTTGAATTCATCATATAACCTTCTTGTAACATCCAACCTCCCAGTCCTATTCCTCGAAGAAGAATTGGTTGATTATTGTCATCAATAATTTGAGAACCAGATGTGGTTAGCATCTGAGCATTAGAAAAGTTAAATATTAGAAATAGGACAAATAAAATTCTCATAAAAGCTATTTATTATATATCATCTAAACCATACATGGTGATTTCTGAACCGTTGACATAGGCTTCACTACCATAATTAGATGTGACGCTAAATTTTAGATATCTAAATGACTCTGAAACTTCATCTAGTTCAAACTCGTGACCGTTAGCAGCAGAGTCTAGTGCTGATTGAGGAATATTTCCTTCTGAATCTCTAGGGTCACCGATATCAAACTGACCTAATTCTTCCCAAACTTGAGCATCATTACTTGCGTATATAGTAAAACTCTTCATATTTTCCTCTTGAAAATAATAAGGTATGTCAGAAGGACCGTTATACCAATAAGCACGCTGCCACACTGTGAATCGTGTTACTTTTACATTTTTATTGAGATCAATAACTAAATCTAAAGGCCAATTAAGTGATCCTCCGTTAAGATCTCTCCATATCATAAAATAACTATTATCAGAATTATTGTTTGTGGTATCAATCACATCATCCCAAAAATTAACTGAAGCACCTTCCCAAGCATTTCCATTCACTGACTGAGAAGCAACCAAAGTCCATGTTGATTTATCAATGACTTGCTCAAAAAGCGGAGTTAATGTTCCTTTTTCTTCAAGAGTGGTTGAATTTTCATCAAAATCTTCAATACGAGTTGAAATAGTTATTTCTTCAGAAGGTAGACCTCTTACAGCAATTGATTCACTAGAATTATTAGATGAAAGTATTCTTATCTCTTCTTCTGAACCATTATTAATATGAACGAATACATACACAGTTTTTGACTGAATATTTTCCCAATTAATTCTAAATCCTCCCAAATCTGTATTCACTTCAATACTCTCTTGAACTAAATATATGAACGACTCTAATGGCACTAGTTCAACGTATATTGGTGCTGATTGATTGTAATTTTCATCAACAACATAAAGAGTTATTGTCAACGCTGTTGTTTGATTCAAACCATCAATTTCAATTGAATTGTTATAACTACTAGAAGCTCTACTTACATCAACACCATTAGAATTTGTATATTCTGCTCTTACATATAGGATATCATCATCATTTGGAAGTGTGTAAGAAATAATACCTCCACCATTAGTTGGTGTAACACTATTAACAGTTAAAACTGAAGGTGGTGTGGTATCACCGTCATCTTGTTTAGAACAAGAACTTACTGCAAAAATTAAAATCGTTAAAAAAAGTAATTTTTTCATAATTATGTTTTTATTTAAAATTTACCACCCTGGGTTTTGAACTAGATTTGGATTAATATTCAGTTCATTAAAACTTATCGGGTGTAGATAATCCCTCGGTGAATTAAAAGCTCTCAAACCTACATCAATTACATTATAGAAATCAGATTGATTATCTTCATCAACTGACCAACCTTTAACTGAAGTAGAAAAATATTCAAGACCAAGTTTCCATCTGCGTATATCATTGTACCTGTGACCTTCAAAACAAAGTTCAATAAGTCGTTCTTGTCTAATAATCTCTCTAAGACCTACTTGATCATTATGTTTTCCTGGCTCAGATGTTAAACTTGAGTCACTCCAACTTTCTTGAACATTTGGGATTCCAGCGCGATCTCTAATCACATTTAATGCGTCATATACTTGTTGACTAGGTCCATTTAATTCATTCAATGCTTCTGCAAGATTAAGATATAATTCACTCAATCTTATAATTGGAAATGGATAACGTATAAGTTTATCATATGTATCTCCCTCAGAATCAGGATGAACAATTTTTTTTAGTCCATAGCCTGTAATAAGATAGTCACCAGTATTTGCGTTTCTTCCATGACTCTCACCTTTTCGCATTTTTAGATTCCATAACTCACCCCAACTCCTGTTAAGCCCCCTATCAAATGTAAGTGAAGAATAGAATCTTGGTTCACGATCAAGGTTAAGTTTAGCTGTACTTTGTCCATATTGAGCTACATAGCGATTAATAAATGAAATTGGAGTAACATCATACCTATTGTTATAATCAAATGATAAATCATTTTCAATTGGCAATCCGTTTTTTGTGTAAAATAATTCAGCCATTCGCATAGTTGGAGCTATCCATTGCCAAGCAGCTTCTCCTGATGATGCAGTAGGATTTTTCATAAGTGCTCCTGATTGTAATCTCCACCAGCTGTTAACAGGACTAGAGTTTCCCCAAATTAATTCTGAATTCCATGGATCAGTTACCACATATCTGTAATCATATTGAGTCTTTATAAAAGGATTTATATAATTTGTTTCATCAAATGTTGGAATATCTCCTGTGTACTGATAAATTGAAACCCCTTGACCAGTTGCCGCCATAATAGCTTCTTCTGTAGCATCAACAGCCAATTGCCATTTCTGAACATCGTAATTTAAATTAAATAAATTTTCTCCGTCATTGTTAGTGAAACCAGAATAGAATTCAGAATTACCATTAAATAATGGACTGGCACTATACAACAAAACTCTTGACTTAATTGCCTTAGCTATTACTTGATCTACACGACCAAGATCATTACTGCCTGTTACACGTAAGGGTAAATTAAGAATTGACTCATCTATGGTTTCTACAATATAATTTATAACATCATCAAATGGCTCTCTTTCTATTCTAACCTCTGAGTCATCAGCTGATATTGGAATATTAACATCAACTATTGGAATTGGACCATAATATGTTAATAATAAAAAATGGTAATAAGCCTTTAGAAATTTCGCTTCTGCTTTCCACTCGTTCTTTTCTTGTTGCTGCATATCAATAACCAAATCAATATTATCAATTAGAATATTACAACTTCTAATAGCTTCCCAAATCGATCCTTGATAAGCACCTCCAGAAAAACCTGACCAAAAACTCATCTTTGGATTTGAAACAGATTGTTCTCCTTTCATTAATTTAATAGCATTAGGCTCTTTTTGAATAGGAGTTGTTACTTCGTCCGATGCAACAACAAAACTAGCATAAATATCATCTTTCTTTGGCAGATAACTGTAGCAATTAGCCAAAGCATTGAATGCTGATTCTCGCCTATTAAAAAGCAAACTTATTTCCTGTGTTCTATCCGGAACAATATCCAAATAATCGTCACAACTAAATGTTACTAAAGTGAAGAATAATAAAAATACATTTCTAATTAAAATACTCTTTTTCATATCTTAAAATTTAACTTGTAAACCAATATTAAAAACTCTTTGTGGAGGATAACCTAATCCATTTCCAGCCATTTCAGGATCCCATAAATCAAACTTTGAAAAATATAAAAGGTTTAATCCAGTGAAGTAAATTCTGGCGGAAACATCAGAAAAGAAGTTTCCATATTTTTCAGGGATAGTATATCCAAATTCAACACTTTTTAATCTAAGAAAATCTCCATCTCTTAACCACCATGTTGAAGGTTTCTCATTATTTTCAACCACATTGGTGGATAACCTAGGCCAGAAAGCGTTTGGATCAGGATTATTTTCAGACCAATAATTATTTGCAATTATACTCAATGCATTTCTCTCATTCACAAAAGGTGAAATATTTTCTGGTTGAATAAAGAAAGATGTTCTTGCAACTCCTTGCATGAACATTGAAAAGTCAAAGTTTTTATATCCAGCAGAAAAACCAAAACCATATACAATTTCTGGAACATATGGTTTCCCTATTGGCACCATATCTAACTCATTTATTGCACCATCGTTGTTTACATCCTTATACTTTATATCTCCTGGCATATAAGCATTGTTCGATGAAAAACCATTGAATTGTTCTGGTGAGTTATTAATATCCTCTTGATCAATAAAAAGCCTTTCTGCAATATAACCCCACTGTTGATTGATAGGGTGACCAATTCGACTTAAATTTTGATTTTGGTATTCTGGTTCACCATTTACTAGAATTTCGTTTGTTGCATATGTAAAATTTCCTCTTCCAGAAATATATAAACCAGATGAAAAAACATGATTATAATCAATTGACAAATCTACACCACTAGATTTTACCTCTCCAACATTACTACTTATTGTAGTAGTTAACCCCATAGTTTCTGGGATGTAATCGCGTTGCATGTAGATATTTTTTCTATGCTCTGTAAAGTAATCCACAAGTAATGTCATTTTATTAAATAAACCTAGTTCTAGACCGTAATTAGATTTTTCTGCAACCTCCCATGTCACATTTTGATTGTCATACCTGTTTACAAAATATCCATTATAATAATTATTGTAATCAGCTCCCCAAGCATATCCAGTACCACCGTTGTCAAGATTAACATCTGACAAATAAAAGAATCGATCTTCAGGTGAGGATATTCCGTCATTACCAACCAATCCATAGGTATACTTTAATTTTAATAAATTAACAGCTGGAAGTTTCTCTTCGAACCAAGATTCATTGGATACTATATAACCTAGACCAAAGGAAGGAAAAAAACCAAATCGGTTTTCTTCAGAAAATTTTTCAGATCCATTGTATCCAAAATTAAATTCTGTGTAATATCTTTTTCCATAATTATAAGTGAAACGCCCTGAAACACCCATATTTCTAGATGGAAGAGTGGAAAATGATGTATTTCCTCCACCAATGGTATTTAATGCTTCAGTAAAGTTTCCAACGAGTAAACCTCCTACTTCATGTTTTTCGTTGAACTCTCTGTTATATTCTGCAACTAGTTCATAATAGAAGTTACTATTACCTACATTAGATACTGATGGAGCATTTAGATATTCTGTACCTTCTTGAATATTATACAATGAGTAGTCAACACCCTCATCGGTTTGGATTTCAGAAAGACCATAATAAAATGGAGTGAAACTTCTAGAGTTTTCATTAGAAAGATAAGTTCTAACTGAGGCCATACCTCTTAGTCTTAGCCCCTCTGTGATTGCATCGAGGTTTTGTTCAACCGAAAATTGAGCTAAAGTTGTATTTGAAAATCTATCTTTATAACCCTTAACCATTTCTGCATAGGGATTAG
>JAYNFX010000041.1:0-11459 GCA_038106885.1 Flavobacteriaceae bacterium
TTATTTTAGGGAATAATGCCGTGGAGTCGGAGGGAATCGAACCCTCGTCCAAACAAGCTATAAAAATGCTTTCTACACGTTTAGTTTTTATTTAATTTTCGAAAGCAAACCGACTAAAAACCATCTATTTACTTCTTAGCTTCTCAGATTTCAAAATTTTAATGAAGCCTTAAAATTTCTAGATCCATTTTTACGATGCCTCAAATTAGAACGCCATGAATCAAGGCTTTCAAGAGACATAAAGCTTGCACACCTTGTGTGCCTAGGCTAATCCTACTATAATTCAGATTAAGCAGCTAAAGCGTAGTTATTCTCGCCGTTTAAATTTTGGGATAGTTTTTTACGTGATTCAATACCATTACACGACGTGCTTACAATTTCAGAGATCCTGCTGTCAATACCAGTCGACCCCATTAAGTAAATGTATCCAATAAATGGTTGGTAAAGTTACAAAAAAACTTGTGTACAGTTTCAAATCCCTTTATTTTAGTATCAATTCTAAATTTCATGAATATTACATTTGCTATTATTAGAGAAAGAAAATCTCCACCAGATAAACGAGTTGTATTAACTCCTAAATCATGTTTATCTTTTATTGAATCTTTTCCAGAAGCTAAGATTTTAGTAGAATCTTCTGATGTTAGAGCGTTTTCTGACAAAGATTATAGATCTGTTGGTTTAAAAGTATCAAATAATATTAAAAATGCAGATATTATGATTGGAGTTAAGGAAGTCCCAATAGAATATTTAATACCAAATAAAAGTTATTTTTTCTTTAGTCACACCATAAAAAAGCAGCCTTACAATAGAAAATTATTAAAAGCTATTTTAGAGAAAAATATTACACTTTATGATCACGAAACTTTAGTAGACCACAATAATAATCGTTTAATTGGATTTGGCTATTATGCAGGAGTTGTTGGAGCTTACAATTGTGTGAGAACTATTGGATTAAAAATGAATTGCTTTAATATTCCCAAAGCTTGTGACTTAGATGGAAGACATGAGCTAGATGAAATTTTAAAAGATGTTAATCTTCCAAATTTAAAAATAGTTCTAACCGGAACTGGTCGAGTAGGTCAAGGTGCTAAAGAAATACTTGATCATATGCAGATTCGAGAGGTTAATGTTCAAGATTTTTTATCATTAGATTATGATGAAACTGTTTATGTTCAATTGGATGTTTTAGATTATGTCAAAAGAAATGATGGTTTACAATTATCAAAATCAGATTTTTTTAAAAATCCATTTGATTATCAATCAATTTTTTCAAAATTCACTGAAGTTTCAGATGTTTTTATTGCAGGTCATTTTTATGGTAAAGGCTCCCCATATTTTTTTAGTAGAGATGATGCTAAATCATCAAGATTTAAAATTAAAGTTGTAGCTGATATTAGTTGCGATATTAATGGACCAGTTGGATCTACTATACGTTCATCTACGATTAGCTCACCTATTTATGGATATGATCCTGAAACAGAATCAGAGACTGACTATAATACTAAGAATTCAATTGCTGTAATGGCAGTTGATAACTTACCTTGTGAATTACCAAAAGATTCTAGCGAAGAATTTGGGAAAACATTCATAAATAAAATTTTACCAGCATTTTTTAATGGTGATTCTGATGGCATATTATCTAGGTCAAAAATGACTGAAAATGGCAAGCTTACTCCGAAATTTTCCTATTTGCAGAAATATGTAGATGGAATTGAATAAAAAAACCCTTCCAATAGGAAAGGTTTTTTGTAAAAAAATAATGTCTTAAAATGTTAGACAACTCTAACATTTACAGCGTTCATGCCTTTTCTACCTTCTTTTAATTCAAACTCAACATTATCACCTTCGTTAATTTCGTCAATTAACCCAGTAACGTGCACGAAGTGCTCTGTGTCTGAATCTTCTTCTGTGATGAATCCAAAACCTTTAGATGCATTGAAGAATTTTACTGTACCGTTTTTCACTTTATAAGATTTAATTAAAAATCAAAGGTAAGGCTATATATATAAACTAAACTAATAATTTTGTTAATATATCCCTAAATATGGTTTTAAATTTCTATTTCAACTTGGTTTGATAAAATATCATCAATTGTTTCTCTTTTCCTAATCAAGTGGTATTGTCCTTTGTAATATAAAATTTCAGCAGGTCTAAAACGTGAATTATAATTACTTGACATCATAAAGCAATAGGCACCAGCATTTTGAAATGACAATAAATCTCCTTCACAAATTTCATTAATCCTTACATTATGAGCGAATGTATCTGTTTCACAAATATATCCTACTACAGAGTAAAATTTCTCTTTACCATTTGGATTAGAAATATTTTTTATTTCATGCTTAGCTCCATATAACATAGGTCTTATAAAGTGATTAAACCCAGAATCTACTTGCGCAAAAACGGTTGATGTAGTTTGCTTGATACTATTCACTTGAGTTATAAAATTTCCTGATTCACTTACAAGAAATTTACCAGGCTCAAAAGCTAACTTAAGTGATTTACCATAATTTTTACAAAATAAATTAAAACGTTTTGAAAGTTTTTTTCCTAGTTCATTAATATTTGTTTGTATGTCTTTTTTGTGATATGGAACTTTAAAACCAGATCCAAAGTCAATAAAACTTAAGTTTTTGAATTTTTTTGCAGTGTCAAATAGTATTTCACTAGCATAAAGAAATACATCAATATCTAGTATGTCACTTCCAGTATGCATATGTATACCATTGATATTCATTTTTGTATTTTCAACAATTCTTAACAATAATGGTATTTGATGTATTGATATTCCAAACTTTGAATCGATGTGACCAACTGAAATATTAGTATTTCCACCAGCCATAACATGTGGATTTATACGAACACAAACAGGAATGTTCGGATATTTACTTCCAAATTGTTCAAGTGTGTCAAGGTTGTCAATATTAATTTGAACTCCAAGTTTTGCTACGGATTCAAGTTCTTTAATTGATACTCCATTTGGAGTGTATATTATATCTTCTGGATTAAATCCTGCTAATAATCCAATTTCTACTTCTTGTATTGAAACTGTATCTAAACCAGATCCGAGTCTTGATATAAATTTTAATATAGAAATATTGGTTAATGCTTTTGCAGCATAATATATTTTTAGTTCTTGAACCTCGCTAAATGCTTTTTTTAGTTTTAAGTATTGATTTTCTATTTTTTCAGCATCATAGATGTAAATTGGACTTCCGTGCTTTTTTGCGATTTCTTTAAGAATACTTGATTTCATTTAATTTTTTTTGCAAATCTATTTCTTAATGACCTTCTTTCCTTGAATATTTAAAAATTTGTATTAAATTTACACAAATTGTTAATTATTTTACATTTTGAAAACTATATCCTCTTGCGTTAAGGACATATTATCTTCAAGACCATTTTTAGAAGACGCTCTATCGCGACACATAATTAATTATTCTGCTTTAGCTGAAGATTTAAATCCATTAATTTCAAAACTTCTAAAAAAACAAGTTAAGTCTGGTGCTATAATGATGGCTTTAAGAAGGTATAATTCTCCAATATCACCAAAACTAAAATCTTCATTATCTAATATATTTAGCGATCTTGGTGATATTACGTTGCGATCAAATTTGATTGATTATACATTCCAAAATTCAAATACATTGATTAATAATCATTCAAAGGTTTTAAAAAAAATTGATAAAGATCGACATGTATTTTATGCTTTTACTAGAGGAATTCATGAAAGCAATTTAATCATATCAAGTTCTAAAGCTCAAATCATTGAATCAATATTCCCTGAAGAGATTTTGTTAGCTAAGCAAAATAATTTATCATCCATAAGTATCAATTTACCCAGTGGAAATACAAAAATTGTTGGTCTGTACTATCAGATTTTTAGACTTTTAGCCTGGGAAAATATTACTTTATACGAAGTTGTTTCCACAACCAACGAGTTTATAATTGTAGTTGAAGACCATTTAGTTGAAAAGGCTTTTTCTGTTATTTCACGACTTAAAACTATCGATTTTTATAAACAATAAATGTTAAGAATCATCTTTAAAAAATATTGCTAAAACCGATAGTGTTATTTACTTTTGTATCGCAAATTTAATTTCTTACTGACCTAACTTCTAAATTGTTAATTACAAATGAATCTACACGAATATCAAGGAAAAAATATTTTAAGCCAATTTGGTGTAAAAATACAGCGTGGAATTGTAGCTTCTACTAGTGAGGAAGCCGTTTCAGTTGCAAAACAACTTAATCAAGAGACTGGTACAGATTGGTTTGTTGTAAAAGCTCAAGTGCATGCAGGTGGACGCGGCAAAGGTGGTGGTGTAAAACTTGCAAAATCTTTAGATGAAGTTAAATCAATTTCGGATAAAATTTTAGGTATGCAGTTAGTGACTCCTCAAACATCTTCTGAAGGAAAAACAGTTCACCAAGTTTTAATAGCTGAAGATGTATATTATCCTGGTCCAACAGAAACTGATGAATTCTATATGTCAGTTTTATTGAATAGATCTACGGGTAAAAATATGATAATGTATTCAACTGAGGGTGGTATGGATATTGAAACTGTTGCTGAGCAAACTCCACATCTTATTTTTAATGAAGAAATTGACCCTGCTACTGGCTTATTACCTTTCCAGGCTAGGCGAATTGCTTTTAATTTGGGACTTTCAGGCGCTGCGTTTAAAGATATGACAAGATTTGTATCTTCTTTATATACAGCCTACATTAAATCTGATGCTTCACTTTTTGAAATAAATCCAGTTTTAAAAACCTCTGATGAAAAGATTATTGCAGTAGATGCTAAAGTAACAATTGATGACAATGCACTATTTAGACACAAGGATTATTTAGATCTGCGTGATAAAAGAGAAGAAAATCCAGTTGAAGTTGAAGCTAGTGAAATGGGATTAAACTATGTTGATTTAGACGGAAATGTCGGTTGTATGGTTAATGGTGCTGGTTTAGCTATGGCTACTATGGATTTAATTAAACAGGCTGGAGGAGATCCTGCAAATTTCCTTGATGTTGGTGGAACTGCAGATGCATCTCGTGTAGAAGCTGCTTTTAGAATAATTTTAAAAGACCCAGCAGTCAAAGCCATACTGATAAATATTTTTGGAGGTATTGTGAGATGTGATCGTGTAGCACAAGGAATTGTTGACGCTTATAAAAATATGGGTGATTCGATTAAAGTTCCTATTATCGTTCGACTTCAAGGAACAAATGCTGATATAGCCAAAGAGTTAATTGACAATTCAGGTTTGGATGTTGAAAGCGCTGTAGAATTTCAAGAAGCAGCTGACAAAGTTCAGGCTGTATTGATTTAAATTGTGAAATTACCGCTTTAGATTTTCTAATCTTTTTTTGTAAGCTGAAATTTCGTCTCTGAATTTTGCAGCCATAATAAAATCTAAATCCTTAGCTGCTGATTCCATAAGTTTTCTATTGTCACGAATCTTTTGTTCAATTTGTGGTATATTTAAATTAGAAATCTCATTTTCATTATTTTTTCGTTGCTCTTTTTCATAATAACTAGCACTTACAGAGTTCTTCGTCAATGCATTATCTAGGCTTTTATTAAGTGCCTTTGGTTTGATTTTATTCAGTCTATTATATTCTATTTGTTTGTTTCTTCTTTCAAGTGTTTGATCAATTGTAAATTTCATACTTTTTGTAATTTTATTTGCATACATAATAGCCATGCCGTTTAAATTTCTAGCAGCGCGACCAACGGTTTGAGTCAATGATCGATTTGATCTTAAAAATCCTTCCTTATCAGCATCTAATATAGCTACAAGTGAAACCTCTGGAAGATCAAGCCCTTCCCTTAATAAATTTACACCTACCAAAACGTCAAATAGTCCTTTTCTAAGATCTTGCATGATTTCTACCCTTTCTAGGGTATCTACATCACTATGAATATATCTGCATCTAATATCAATACGACTAAGATATTTTGTTAATTCTTCAGCCATTCTTTTTGTTAAAGTAGTAACCAGTGTTCGCTCATCCTTTTCAACTCTCTTTTGTATTTCTTCTATTAAATCATCAATTTGATTTTCACTTGATCTAACTTCAATAATTGGATCTAGTAATCCGGTAGGTCTTATAATTTGTTCTACAAACACTCCATCAGATTTACTTAGTTCATAATCTGCTGGAGTAGCGCTTACAAATAAAACTTGATTTTGAAGACTTTCAAATTCCTCAAATTTTAATGGACGATTGTCCATTGCTGCCGGTAGTCTAAATCCATATTCTACTAAATTTTCTTTTCGACTACGGTCCCCTCCATACATAGCATGAACCTGTGAAATTGTAACATGACTTTCGTCAACAACCATTAAGTAGTCTTTTGGAAAGTAATCTAATAAACAAAATGGTCTTGTTCCTGGAGCACGACCATCCAGATAACGTGAATAGTTTTCTATTCCCGAACAATAGCCTAATTCTTTTATCATTTCTAAATCGAACTCTGTACGTTCCTTAAGTCTTTTTGCTTCTAAGTGTTTACCAATTTCTTTAAAATAGTCATACTGTTTTTTTAAATCGTCTTGAATTTGTTCAATAGCATTTTGTAAAATTTCTGGAGAGGTAACAAACATGTTAGCAGGGTAAATGTTTATGTTTTCGTAAACTTCAATTATTTTATTGTCTTCAACATTAAAAGCTTCAATTGTTTCAATCTCATCTCCAAAAAAATGAATTCTAATTCCATAATCTGCATAGCCTGGAAATACATCTACTGTATCTCCTTTAATTCTAAAATTTCCATTAAAAAATTCACCCTCAGTTCTGGAGTATAAACTTTGTACTAATTTGTGTAGTAAGCTAGTTCTCGAAATTATTTGATTTGTTTTTAATGAGATAACATTTTTCTGAAATTCTATTGGATTTCCAATCCCGTAGAGACATGAAACAGAAGCCACAACAATAATATCTCTTCGACCAGATAATAGTGAAGAAGTGGTGCTTAGTCTAAGTTTTTCAATTTCTTCATTAATTGATAAATCTTTTTCAATATATGTACCCGTAACGGGAATGTATGCCTCAGGTTGATAATAATCATAATATGAAACAAAATATTCAACTGCATTTTCGGGAAAGAATTGTTTAAATTCTGAATATAATTGAGCAGCTAAAGTTTTATTATGCGCCAAAACAAGAGTTGGTCTTTGGACCTGTTGAATAACATTTGCTACAGTAAAAGTTTTACCAGATCCCGTAACTCCAAGCAGTGTTTGAAATTTTTCACTAGTTTCAATTCCACCAATAAGTTCATTGATAGCTTTTGGCTGGTCTCCAGTTGGTTTAAAATCTGACGAAATTTTAAATCTCATTATGTAATAAAATTAATAATTTAAATAAACCCAACCGCTTACAGGATTGTAATTCTCTTCGTTTAAATACAAAACATAAAAATATGTCCCTACAGGCAGTAGAACTGATTTTGATCCCAAACCATTGTTTGAAGTTCCATCCCATTTAGTATTATTATCACCCCTAAATATTAAAGCCCCATTTCTATTATAAATGAACAATTTATGATTTACAAAAACATCATAAAGACCTTGGATGTTAAAAAAATCATTTACGCCATCTCCATTAGGAGAAAACCCCTCAGGTATTAATATTGGACATCCCTCATTAGATAATATAATTTCTATAGATTGAGTGTTATTAGTTTCTGATATTTCATCAATAATTCCTGAGCCATTCCCAATATCATCTACAACAGCTAAAATTTCAAATTGTTCTGGAACATCTACGTCAATTTCAATTTCTATGCTTGAACTTAAAGATTCATCAATGTCTAATTGTTGATCAGTTAAAGTTTGGGCAACTAGTATATCATTTATATAAAATGAAATAGGAGTTTCAGCTGGGAGTACATCTGTAGAATTTGAATTAAATACACTATAATTCAATATTATATTTCTTGAAAAACAATTAGTTTCTACTTCATTAATTTTAATTGTAGCATCAGCCAACTGACTGTTTAAAACTGTGATTATACAATTTACCATTACTAAATCTTGACCTGAAGTAAGTTGAATTGTCGCATATGTATCACCAACATTAATCGTATTTTGAATATCATAGACATCAATATCCATATTATGCATATTTGACTCACCAGTAAAACTATTTGTACCATTAAACGCATTTGTTGATGGATTTAAAGGAGGATTACTTAAGACATATCCATTTATACTCAAAGATTCTTCAACAGCAAGGCTAACATCTCCTTCCCAAGCAATAAATCCAATTTTTGCTCCTTCTACGTCTAAAACATTTAAATTATCGAGAGTTATGCTTATTTCATTTGGAACTGCTTCTAATCCGTCATAGATATTTATTTGATTAAGTGGTAAATCCTCATCCTCAAATAATACAATTATTGACCAACCAGCAAAATTAGTCCCTGTTGAACAATAATTTTCAGAGATGTCAATATTATCAAGTTCACTTAGAATATATGATCCATTTCCATGCTCTTGAACAATTTCAGTTACGTCTGAGAACGCAGAAAAAAACTGTCTGTTAGCATCCAGGCTGTAGCTAAAAGTTCTGATTGGATAAATGTCATTATCGTTAAGTTTTATATCAAAATCACCTTCTCCTGATCCTGCCCAATACAAATATGCGGCTCTCACAATTTGATTTGATTCTATAAACAAATTTGCATCTGAACTTGTAAGGATGGAACACTCAAAATATGCTCCATTTTCTATAATATTTAATGTATTTCCAATTGCAGTGTAATCAAATCTGCCATTGTGTTGTTCGTATAAAGTTACATTTTGAGCAGATATAAACTTTGTTATTGAAATTATTAAACAAAATATTAATATCCTCACTTTAGATTAAGTTTTTAGCGTAAAATGTGCACTAAGTTGTTTATTTTCTCCTGTTGTGGGATCTTTGTAATATAATGTAAACCAATAATCATTAGTTGGCATTAAATTTCCATTGTATGTACCGTCCCAGCCTCTTCCTGAAGGTCTAATTTCCTTCAATAATTTTCCATATCTATCAAAAATATAAATTTTTGCTTCTTGTTGATTAGATATTCCTTTTATATTCCATAAATCATTGTATCCATCTCCATTTGGAGTGAAAAATCTCGGATAATCAATTACATATAGAGTTTCCTTGGATTCACCACAACCATTTATATCTCTTACTGTGACAGTGTGTTCACCTGGACTAATGTCATAAAATAGTCCTGAATCTTGCCATGGTCCTTGATCTAATGAAAATTCATAAACACCTGATCCTGTAGCAATGGCTTCAATTATATGAATACTTGCAAATGCAGGTGTAGTTACTTCTGCAGTTACAATGGGTGGTGAACTTTCAAAAACAGTAAAAGTTTCTATTGGTGCAGCACACTGAGTATCGAGAGTAGAATCAAATACTTCAAGGAAATAATCACCTCCTTGACTAGGAAAAAATGATGAATCTGTTCCTACAATCTCACCATTTAAATTTGACCATATAAATGTGTATGCTGAATTTTCAAGACCAGTATCAATTTCTAGTGGTGGTATAATTTCTGTTCCATTCGTATTAACACACAATAAGTACTCATTATCAATAAAAACAACTGGTAAAGGATTTACTTTTAATGTTAGAGGAGCTACTTCAAAACATCCGTTTACTAGGTTATCTAGCCTTGTATAGATGGTTTGTGGATTTATTTCATTAGTATATTGTGAGTTTAGTGAATTACTTGAGTTTAATGCATCCTCTTCAGTTAAATAATAAGTTACATTGAAAAGAAGTGGATCTTGGCCACCTAAAACAGCAGAATTTTGACTTAAAAGATCAAATTCAACACTGTTGTTGGTAGAATCACCATCTAAATCTACATTATCATCACAAACCTCATAGGGCTGTAGAGTGTTTATAAATGGCTTTGGATTAACTATTAAATTAGTACTTCCAGTCTCATAGCATCCAGTAATATTATTTTCAATTCTAATGAAAATTGTTTGGTTATCTTGGATAGTATTAGTGAAGATAATTGGTAATAAATTAATATTTTCTATTGCATCTTCAATACTGAGATGATAACTAATAGTTAAATCAGTTTGCCCGCCTATAACTTGCTGATCAAGTTCACTTAAATCAAATGTTTGAATTCCATCATAATCATCGTCGCACAATTCTGGATTTTCTGGTTGAAAAAAGTCTGGTATGGATTCAACAGTTAAAGTGAAGTTGACATTAGTAATAAAACAACCAGTTACATCAGGATCATTATTTTGGATTTCTTCTCTTACATAAATAGTTTGTTGGTCAACAACTGTATATGGACTATTTAAACTATTGACTCCATTATCAGCATCTTCCTGTGATGAATGATAAGAAATTATAATATCATTTTCATTTTGTGACCCAAGGATAATTTCGTTGTAATCTAAAAGATCGACCTCGGCTTCACCAGGCGTATTTGTACATAAAATTTCATCTTGTATGTCATTAAACTCAGGTACTGAAAAAACTTGAAGTAACATTGAATTTATACCAAAACAATCATTTTCTCTTTCAACTCTAATATATAAAGTTTGTTGATTTGGAACCTCACTGATATATTGGTCAGGTAATTGATTTAGTTCTAACAATGCATCATTTTCACTTGCATAATATTTTACTGTTAATTGGTCTGGGCTAGTAATGTCATTGTTAGGATTTGCAACAATCATTGATAATATGTAGTCATCTGCGTCACTTAATGTAAATAATCCAAGACCATCATAATCATTACCATTCATTTCACTATTGTCACATACTATTAGTCCGGCATCTTCAGGAATAGGATTAAAAATAGTTTCCAAATAAAAATAAGATGTTGTGTAACATGTAGTATTGATATTCTCAACTCTTGTATAGATTGTTTGTAACGGTGTTAAATTGACGTAGCTGTTTGGATTAGTTATTGCGTTTAAATTAGCATCTAAGTCTTCTTGTGATGTATGAAATGTTAACGAATAATTTTCAGGATCGTCACCAACAACAATATTTTCAGCTGCTTCTTCAAGATTATAAATAGATATACCGTCCTGTACACCATCAATATCGCATTGAACAAGCGGCACATTTTCAATTACATTTGGTAATGGATCAACTCCAATTGTATATGTTCCAATAAATCTACATTCAGAGTAAATGTTACTAATCAATAAGTAATATATGCTTTGGTCAGCTGATAAGTTAGTGTATGGTCCTGTAATTGGATTTGATTCATTTTCTGCATCATTAAATGTTTCGTAATGAGAAATTGTAACATTTTGACCATTAATAATTTCAGAATTTAGAGAGGATAAATCAAATACTTCAGTGTAGTCTCCTGGATTATTGTAATCACATTGATAATATTCAATATTTGTTGTGCCCACAGGAGTATCAAAAACATTTAAATTAAATGAAGTTGTGTCAAAACAACTTGT
>JAYNFX010000042.1:0-4395 GCA_038106885.1 Flavobacteriaceae bacterium
AAGCAAGAAAAACAAAGGATATCCAAGCCTCTAAAGATTTCAGAAATTGATACTACAAAAAATCCTAGATTAGACTCAAAAGACTCAGAAGTTAATAGAGTTTTAGGAGGAGGAATAGTCCCTGGATCTTTAATTTTACTAGGTGGTGAGCCAGGTATTGGTAAAAGCACTTTAATGCTTCAAATATCTTTAAAACTTCCTTTTAAAACATTATATGTTTCTGGAGAAGAAAGTCAAAAACAAATTAAGTTAAGAGCTCAAAGAATATCTCCTGATAGTAATCATTGTTATGTTTTAACTGAAACCAACACTCAATTAATATTTAGTCAGATTGAGTCATTAAAACCGGATATTGTAGTAATTGATTCAATTCAAACCTTACAAAGCGATTTTTTGGAAGCATCTGCTGGTAGTATATCTCAAATTAAACAAACCACATCAGAATTAATGAAGTTTGCTAAAGAAACATCTACTCCAGTTATTTTAATTGGACACATAACAAAAGATGGGACTATTGCAGGGCCTAAAATTTTGGAGCATATGGTAGATGTAGTTTTACAGTTTGAAGGGGATCGAAATCACATTTTTAGAATTTTAAGATCACATAAAAATAGATTTGGATCAACACATGAGATTGGAATATATGAAATGCTTGGTGATGGTTTGAGACAAGTTCAAAATCCTTCAGATGTTTTAATATCAAAGAAGGATAAGTCCCTCTCTGGGAATGCAATTGCTGTAACTCTTGAAGGAATGAGACCTTTACTAGTGGAGGTTCAAGCTCTAGTTAGCACAGCTGTTTACGGGACTCCCCAACGCAGCACAACAGGATTTAATTCCAAAAGGCTTAATATGTTGTTGGCTGTTTTAGAAAAACGAGCTGGTTTTCGTTTAGGCGCAAAAGATGTGTTTTTAAATATTACAGGAGGACTAAGAGTAGACGATCCAGCTATTGATTTGGCAGTAGTAGCTGCAATTTTATCTTCAAATAATGATTCTGCATTAATAAAAAATTATTGCTTTGCAGGTGAGGTTGGGCTTTCAGGGGAGATTCGTCCAGTTCAACGTTTAGAGCAGAGAATAATGGAAGCTGAGAAGCTAGGATTTGATGCTATTTTTATTTCTAAACAAAATAAATTAAGCTCAAAAGCTAAGAAGATTCAAATTATTTTACTTTCAAAGATTGAGGACTTAATAGAACATCTTTAAAACAGCGTATTAACTGTTTATTGAATTTAACAATGCTCGTTGTAAGCATCAATTAAATTCTCAGCTATAAGTTCCGCTGGTCTTCCCTCAATATGATGACGCTCAAGCATGTGAACCAATTCACCGTCTTTAAATAGTGCCATACATGGTGAGCTAGGTGGGAAAGGAATCATTCTTTCACGAGCTTTGTCAACAGCTTCTTTATCTACTCCAGCAAAAACAGTAACAGTTTGAGTTGGGCGTTTATCATTATTTAAGCTTTTAATCGCCCCTGGTCGTGCATTAGCTGCAGCACATCCGCAAACTGAATTTACAACTAAAAGTGTTGTCCCAGATTTTGATAAGGCATTATCAACATCGCTTGCATTAAATAGTTCTTCAAATCCAACTTGTGTAAGTTGTTCTTTCATCGGCTTTACTAGTTCAGCTGGATACATATATTTAATTTAAAAATTAGTCTACAAATATACATAATCAAGCTTAATTATTAGAGCAATTTTATTTGAATAATTTTAAAATAATTATAAATGAAATTGTAAAATTATGTAGGTTTGAATTATAAAAATAATTTTTAATTATGAGTTTCGCGAAATGGATTGGAGCTTCAATTGGCTGGTCATTTGGAGGTCCTATAGGAGCAATAATCGGATTAGCAATAGGTAGTATGGTTGATTCTTCAGGAAATCAAACCAAAAGGCCAAAGATATTTAAAAAGACGCAGCCTGGAGATTTTGAAATTAGCTTACTTATTTTATCCTCTTTAGTGATAAAAGCTGACGGTAAACAAGATAAAAGGGAGTTGGATTTTGTTCGCCGTCATTTTGTTCAAATGTATGGTAAAGAACGTGCAAATCAAGCTTTTAAATTATTTAAAGCAATAAATAAACAATCTAATATTTCTTTAAGGCAAGTTTGTATTCAAATTCAGCAAATGATGGACCATTCGGCTAGACTTCAATTAATTCATTTTTTATTTGGCATAGCAAAATCAGACAATCATGTATCGCAAAAAGAGGTTGATCTCATTGAACAAATTTCAATGTATTTAAGAATAAATCAAAATGATTTTCAAAGCATCAAGGCAATGTTTTATAAGACGAAACATAATGCATACAAAATATTAGAAATTCAGCCTGAATCTAGCCCTTTAGAAATAAAAAAGGCATATAGAAAAATGGTCAAAAAATTTCATCCAGATAAAGTTCAACATTTAGGTAAAGAGCATCAAAATGGAGCTGAAGAAAAATTTAGAAAGGTCCAAGAAGCTTATGAGCAGCTTCAAAAAGAAATTGGTTTTTAAAGAATATTCATTTTAAACCCTATAAAAATAGTTCTGGGATTTGCAGGGCCATAGACATAATTACTGTCTCTATTTTTACCACTATCAAAATCTTTTTGAAATGCATTAAATATATTTTTCATCCCTGTAAACATCTCAATTGAAGATTTTTTAATTATCTCTTTGAATTTATAACTTAGTTTAAAGCTCATTTCATAAAATGATCTAGAATTAAGAATCTCATCAAACTGTTGTTCTGGAGCGCCAGAGAAATGAGCTAATTTCATAGGACCAGTATAAATTAAATTGACATTTCCATTAACAGAAGAATTTGGAGTGAAATTCAAATTAGCAAAGCCATATGTATTAGGGGTTCGTAAAAAATCTCTAACAGGATTTAAGCCTTCAATGTATTCAACAGCATTTTTATAACGACTTGATTGAATGTTAAAACCACCATCAAGTTGTATTTTCTTTTTATAATTTGCTCTTAACTCAAAAGTGAAGCCTTTTACAATTGCATTAGCACCATTTTGTTTTTCGAATCTTTCACCAAAATCATCTTCCCCAACAGAAGTCAATAAAAAGGCATTATTCAATTTGGTATAAAATCCTTCAACTGTAAATCCATATATGAAATTTTCTGTTGGATAATCGTAATTAATTGATGCACTCAAGCTATTGGATCGTTCTTCTCTAAGATTTTCTGATAGACTAACCCTTGACACACCTCCTCCTGCAAAAGCAATGTGAAGGTCTGTATCGAAAGCTTGTGGTGCTCTAAATCCAGTACTCCAGTTAGCTCGAAATTGCAAATTTGATATTGGTTTGTAAAGAGTTGAAATTCTGGGGCTAACTATAAGATTTTCTAAAAAATTATGTTTATCTACTCGAACTCCAGAAAGTAAATTTATTTCTGGGCTAATCTCCCAATCGCTCTGTAGAAAAAATCCAATGGATTTAGAAGTCTGATCAATTTTATAATTGTAAGAACTTATTTCGTCAAGTACTTTATCTTCTAATATTTCACTACCAAGTGTTATCACATTTGCTCCATTAAAGAAGTTATTGAATTTATGGTTAAGTTGTATTCCAACTTGAAAGGTGTTTGCAGTAGAAGTTCCGTAAGGAGGATTATTAAGATGAGTATTTATTTCATCTTCTTCATCAGGGAAAATACCAGTGTAATGACTTCTGTCTGTGAGTTGAGTAGCCAAATATGAAATGATTGAGCTATTTCCATCATTGAAGTTTATCTGATAGTCTAAAGTTCCCATTAAAACTTTATGATTACGCTCTTCAGCTTGTTGATTAAGATGAGGAGATCCGCTTATCATCTCACCTCCATAGCGAAATTCGTCAATAAAACTAATACTACTTTCTATTTTTTGATTTTCACTTGGGAGCAAGAAAAAATTGGTGCCCAATGAAATATTTTCAATTGATGGAAGCTCTGAAAAATTATCTCCATTGTCATCATAATATTCCCTATCTCTTTTGTTAAGAAAAAATGAGATACCATGAGATTTAGTTTTTGAAACAACAGATGTATTTAAGTTAAAAATTTGATCATTAGTAGTTTTGTTTATAATTTGATTAGTGTAGCTAAATTCTAATCTGTTTGATTGGGGTGTTTTTGTTATAATATTTACTACTCCACCTATTGCACTAGAGCCATACAAAGTTGATCCTCCTCCACGAATTGTTTCAATTCGTTCAATCATGTTAACTGGAATTTGTTCAAGGGCATACATCCCAGTTAATGGGCTAATTACAGGTCTTCCATTAACTACTATTTGTGAATAACCACCTGCCAATCCATTCATTCTTAATTGAGTGTAATTGCAAGTTTGACAATCGGTTTCTACGCGCAATCCAGGTTGAAATTTTAATCCATCTGACAAGCT
>JAYNFX010000042.1:4495-7796 GCA_038106885.1 Flavobacteriaceae bacterium
TGATATAGTCCCTTTTTCAATATTTCTAATTATAACATTAGCATAAGGTAGATTTTCACCATAGGATTTAATTTGACCCTCAATTTTGAATTCTTGAGCACCAAGTGATAATATTGAGAAAATAGTTATTATTATTGAACGCATCTAGATCTATTTTTGCAAATATAAGTCTAAATTTAGACAAGACTAAAAAAATATTTATATTTGTATAAATAATTTAAAAATGGCCACTCTCTCAGAAGAAAATTATTTAAAAGCAATTTTTCACTTAACAACTAAAGATAACACGTTGGTGAGTACAAATTCTATTGCAAAAAAAATGAAAACTAAAGCTTCTTCAGCAACAGATATGATTAAAAAATTATCTGACAAAGGGCATGTTGATTATCAAAAATACAAAGGTGTTAATCTAACTGATAAGGGGCGATTGGCAGCTATATCAGTAATTAGAAAACATCGCTTGTGGGAAGTTTTTCTTGTAAAAAAGCTCAATTTTTCATGGGATGAAGTTCATGAAGTGGCAGAACAGTTAGAACACATTAAATCTGAAAAACTAATCAATGAGTTAGATGCTTTTTTAGATTTTCCAACTGAAGATCCTCACGGAGATCCAATTCCAAACTCAGAAGGTGAAATGCCAAATACAAAAAGAGTTTTACTTTCAATGGTAAACCCTGGTGACAATTGCATATGCGTTGGAGTAAAAGATTCATCGGCTAGTTTTTTACAATATTTGGACAGGTACAAAATTACATTAGGAACCCAAATTAGTGTAATTTCAAAAGAGCCTTTTGACGAATCAATGTTAGTTATGATTAATAGTAGTAGGAAAAGTATTTCTAAAGAAGTTGCTAATAACATACTTATCAAAATAAAATAATATGATTGAACAAATAATACATTACTTTGAATCTATCAGTCCAGTTTTAGCTGCATTTTACGCTTCTCTTTTTACCTGGATTTTAACGGCTATAGGGGCCTCTTTAGTTTTCTTATTTAAAGGGATGAATCGTGGCTTATTGGACGGTATGTTAGGTTTTACTGGTGGAGTTATGGTTGCTGCTAGTTTTTGGAGTCTTTTAGCTCCTGGTATTGAGATGAGCCCTGGAGAAGGGTTTGTTAAAGTCGTTCCAGCTGCAGTTGGTTTTGGATTAGGAGCTTTATTTCTGTATGGCTTAGATAAAGTCTTACCACATCTTCATATAAATTTTAAAGAGAGTGAAAAAGAAGGTGTAAAGTCACCTTGGCATAGAACAACTCTTCTTGTTTCAGCCATTACAATGCATAATATACCTGAAGGTTTAGCAGTTGGAGTTTTATTTGGCGGAGTTGCAGCTGGAATTCCAGAAGCTACTATAGGTGGTGCAGTGGCATTGGCATTAGGCATAGGTATTCAAAATTTTCCAGAAGGAATTGCTGTATCAATGCCGTTAAGAAGACAAGGGGTTAGTCGCTTCAAGAGTTTTTGGTATGGGCAATTATCGGCTATTGTTGAGCCTATAGCTGCTGTAATTGGAGCCTTGGCAGTTACCTTTTTCACTCCAATTTTACCTTACGCTTTGGCTTTTGCAGCAGGGGCTATGATTTTTGTAGTAGTTGAGGAAGTTGTTCCTGAAACGCAAAGGGATAAATATACTGATGTAGCGACTCTTGGATTTATAGGGGGATTTATAGTGATGATGACTTTAGACGTTGCTTTGGGTTAAATTAGCAATCACAGTTTTTTCCACCACAGGATTTGTCATTATTATTCCAAAAGTATTTTCTTATAACATAGATAACGGCAACTGCGAAAATTGTTAAAATGCCAATATTTTCTATAATCTTGTTCATATTATTTCAGTAATTGAAATGCTAATAATGCAAAAAAGTATGCAATCGTGGTCATTCCTAAGAGCTGAATTAAAGGCCATTTCCAGCTTTTAGTTTCTCTTTTCACAATAGCCAAAGTGCTCATACATTGCATTGCAAATGCATAGAAAAGTAGCAAGGAAATTCCAGAAGCAAATGTAAATACTTTACTTCCATTAGAATAACGCTCATTAGACATTTTTGTTTTTATTGTATTGATATTTTCATTTTCTGATGCACTACCTACGCTGTAAATTGTAGCAAGTGTACCAACAAATACTTCTCTTGCTGCAAAAGAAGCTACTAGGCCAATACCAATTTTCCAATCGTATCCAAGAGGTTTAATAACTGGCTCAATTGTTTTTCCAACTATTCCAATGTAGGAGTGTTCAAGGCGATATGCTGCGATTTTATCTTCAAGTTCAGAAGCTGAAATAGAAACATTTTCATTAGTCACAATTTCTTTAGCATTATTAAATTTTTTACCAGGCCCGTAAGATGCCATTACCCATAGAATGACTGAAATAGCTAGAATAATTTTACCTGCCTCAAATACAAAAGTTTTAGTTTTTTCAATAACCGTAATTATAACATTTTTAATTAATGGCAGTTTGTAACTTGGCATTTCTACAACAAAGAAAGTCTTGCGTTGAATTTTCAATACCTTATCTAAAACATAAGCCGAAAATATAGCCATAACAAAACCAATTATGTAAAGTAACATAAGAGTTAAAGCTTGATAACTCACTCCAAAAAAGTCACCACTGGGTATTACCAATGCAATTATTATTAAATAAACAGGAAGACGAGCGGAGCAGGTCATAAATGGAGTAACTAGTATAGTAATTAAGCGTTCTTTCCAATTTTCTATATTACGTGTGGCCATTACAGCTGGAATGGCACAAGCAGTTCCTGAAATTAACGGAACGATACTTTTACCACTTATCCCAAATCGTCGCATTATTCTATCCATTAAAAAAACGACTCTACTCATATATCCGCTCTCTTCGAGAATGGAGATAAACAGAAATAAGAATGCAATTTGAGGAATGAAAATTACCACTCCACCAATTCCTGCAACTATACCTTCAGCCACTAAATCAGTTATTTTGCCTCCATTTGGATACGTATTTTTTATCCATTCAGCTAGGTTTGCGAATGTACTATCAATCAAGTCCATTGGTACTGTTGCCCAATCATAAATTGCTTGAAAAATTACTAGAAGTATTGTGAAAAAAATAAGATATCCCCATACTTTATGCGTCAAAATTCGATCTAATCTAGATCTTAAATCTTTTGATTTGCTACGATCAATTATTTGGGTTTCTTTTAAAACTTCATTAATAAACTGATAGCGTTTGATTGCTTCTTTTTGCTGAAGTCTTTTTAGCTCAGAAGCTGTTTTTGTTTGAAATTTTGTAATATCTAATTCGTTTCTAGCAATATTTCT
>JAYNFX010000042.1:7896-10584 GCA_038106885.1 Flavobacteriaceae bacterium
ATTGATTTTTTGGCAAAACTCTGTAATTCTCAATTAAATTTTTTAAATCATCTATACCTGTATTCTTTCGGGTACTAACAAGTGCAATTTTAGTATGTAATTTTTCTTCTAATTTTGGAATGTTTAATGTGATACCTTTTCGAGACATTACATCACTCATGTTGATAACAAGAATACAGGGTATTTTTAAATCTTTGATTTGAGTAAATAGTAATAAATTTCTTTTTAGATTTTCAACATCACTTACAACAACTGCCAAATCTGGAAAATCTTTGTCATTTTTATTTAATAATAATTCAATAACTACATTTTCGTCTATTGAAGAAGCGTTCAAACTGTATGTTCCAGGAAGATCTAGGATGTGTGCTTTTACACCCCTTGATAATTTACATACTCCCTCCTTTTTATCAACAGTTATTCCTGGATAGTTACCAACTTTCTGATTTAGTCCAGTTAGTGAGTTAAATACTGATGTTTTACCAGTATTTGGATTTCCAATGAGCGCTACTTTGATCTGTTTACTCATTGATCTTTTGAATTAAAATTAGCCTAGCAGTCTCTTTTCTTATAGCCAGGAAACTTCCATTTATATTAAGATACATTGGGTCAGAAAATGGAGCTAAATGGAGTAAAGTGACTTCATTTCCAGGTAAACATCCCATTTCTAATAACTTAAGGGGTATCCCATTTGAAGAGCAATCAGTTATGACACCACGCTCTCCTTTGTTCAAGTCTGCAATTGTTAACCCCATGTTATTTAGATTCATTTTAAATCAAGCAAAAGTAATAAAAGATCACTTATAAGTACTTTCTTTTAACACTTTTATATCTTCTAGAAGAGTTTCAATTGATTTTGGATCTGTACCATCATAAAAACCTCTGATTTGTTTTTTGGTATCAATTAACATAAAGTTTTCAGTATGGATCATGTCATATTGATCTATGACATTTGAAGATTTCACGGCTAAATATGATAACCTGGCAAGGTCATAAATCTGTTTTTTTTCACCAGTAACCAAGTTCCATTTATTTGAATTAACCCCTTTTTCTATAGCATATTTTTTAAGTTGTTCTACAGAATCAATATCAGGTGTTACAGTATGTGATAATAGTAAAACATTAGGATCATTAAGAGTTTTTTGTTGGATTTCGTACATGTGATCTGTCATTATTGGACAAATTGTTTGACATGTTGTAAAAAAGAAATCTGCAACATAAATTTTATTATCGTAAAAAGATTGAGTTATTATATCACCATTCTGATTGATAAGTTCAAAATCTGAAATTTTATGGTATTTCTTTTTGTAATGAAGACTGCTATCGACTAGCTCTGAATTAACCTCTGCTGGTTGATAGATCGGCAGTACTCTTTTGGGTTTTAAAATATTGTAGAATGCTGTCAAGATAACAATTGAAAGAATAGACATTGTTACAATAAAAATTCTGTATTTCTTGATAATCTTTTGCATATACATATTAATTATGCAAAGTTACAACACAAAGCTTAAAATTGGAATAAATTAACAAAACAAATAGGTTGTTTAACGGTTTTGTTTGTTACTCTAAAAACTGGTACATTTGTTCTCCAAATTTTATTTTTGATTATGGATCTTTTTATTCAAATTTCTCAATTTATTCTCAGCCTTTCGTTGCTAATTGTCTTACATGAGTTGGGGCATTTTATTCCAGCAAAACTCTTTAAAACTAGAGTTGAGAAGTTTTATCTTTTTTTTGATGTTAAATACTCCTTGTTCAAGAAAAAAATAGGAGATACTGTTTATGGAATTGGTTGGTTACCACTAGGAGGTTATGTGAAAATTTCAGGTATGATCGATGAAAGTATGGATACAGACCAAATGAAAGAAGAGCCAAAACCCTGGGAATTCAGATCAAAGCCATCTTGGCAAAGACTAATAATTATGTTAGGCGGTGTAACTGTAAATTTTATTCTTGCTGCGTTAATATATATTTTAATGGCTTTTGTTTATGGTAGTGCTGATATAGACGCTAAAAGTCTAGTTGGAGGATATGAAATTTCAAATCCTGTATTAAACGAAATTGGGCTTGAAACAGGTGACAAAATTGTATCTATCAATGGAGAAGAAATTGAATATGTTTCTGAAATTACACCCAAACTTATAGAAGCTAAGACTGTTAAGATTGAACGGGATGGTAATTTAAAAACTTTAAATTTTCCTGTTGATTTCCTTGGCAAATTAAGCTCTTCAAAGACTAGAGGACTTGTTGAGTTAAGAACTCCATTTGTTTTTTCTGGTGCTTCGGAAGGTTCAATTAACTCTGAGGTTGATATTATGGATGGTGATTTATTACTTTCTGTAAATGATCAACCAGCAAAATTCAAGGATCAAGTATTGCCTTTGTTTGAGTCAAATAAAGGACAAACTATTAAAATTAAAATTAGACGTTCTAATGATATCTTAGAGAGAAGTCTTGCAGTTAACAATGATGGTAAAGTGGAATTATTTCATAAATTATCTCCTAAAGATTTTGAGGGCGCAGGATTTTATAAAACTATAATTCAGAATTACACTTTTGCGCAAAGCATTGGTGTTGGATTTGATAAATTTATTTCAACAGTTTCATCTTATTGGGCTCAGCTAAAATTAATAGCCTCACCAAGTACTGGAGCATACAAAGGTGTTGGAGGATTCAAAGCTATTCTTGATA
>JAYNFX010000043.1:0-10195 GCA_038106885.1 Flavobacteriaceae bacterium
TTGAAAAGTATTTTGACCCTTAATTTTTTAAATAAATAATTAAACAATAAATAATTAAACAATAAATAATATGTCTGGGTTAATAGGAAAAAAAATCGGAATGACCAGCATTTTTGACGAAAGCGGAAAAAATCTGCCGTGTACTGTCATTAAAGTTGGACCATGCGTTGTTACCCAAGTCAGAACTGAGGATAAGGATGGATATGATGCCGTTCAACTAGGTTTCGATGACAAGACTGAAAAAAGTGCTAATAAAGCTGAAATTGGGCATTCCAAAAAGGCTGGTACTTCTGTCAAGAAAAAAGTTATTGAATTCCAAGGTTTTGATTCGGAGTATAAATTAGGAGATGTGATTACAGTTGATCACTTTGAAGAAGGTGAATTTGTGGATATCACAGGAACAAGTAAAGGAAAAGGTTTTCAAGGAGTTGTAAAACGTCACGGTTTTGCAGGAGTTGGTCAAGCTACTCATGGACAGCATAACCGTTTAAGAGCCCCTGGTTCTATTGGTGCAGCATCATATCCAGCACGTGTATTCAAAGGTATGCGAATGGCTGGGCGTATGGGTACTGATACGGTTAAAGTTCAAAACTTGAAAGTTTTAAAAGTAATAGCAGATCAAAATTTACTCGTTGTCAAAGGGTGTGTTCCTGGTCATAAAAATGCTTATTTAAAGATTGAGAAATAATGAAAGTAGCAGTTTTAGATATTAACGGAAAAGATACTGGTAGAAAGGCAGACCTTTCTAACAAGGTATTTGCTATAGAGCCTAACAATCATGCAGTTTACCTAGATGTAAAACAGTATTTAGCAAATCAGAGACAAGGAACTCATAAAGCTAAAGAGCGTGGAGAAATTGTTGGTAGTACAAGAAAAATAAAGAAGCAAAAAGGTACAGGAACTGCCAGAGCTGGTAGTATTAAATCTGGCCTATTTAAAGGAGGAGGACGTATTTTTGGTCCTAGACCAAGAAACTATGGTTTCAAATTAAATAAAAATGTAAAACGTTTAGCCAGAAAATCAGCATTAACAATAAAGGCTCAAGAAAAGGCAATTGTTGTTTTAGAAGACTTTGATTTTAAAGAGCCTAAAACTAAAGAATTCACAGCTGTTTTGAAAGCTCTCAAATTAGAAGCTAAAAAATCTCTGTTTGTCTTGGGTGCGCCAAATAATAATGTATATTTGTCGTCGCGTAATTTAAAAGGCTCTGAAGTTGTAACAAACTCAGAATTAAGTACTTACAAGATTTTAAACGCTAATCAAGTTGTGCTTTTTGAAAGTGCAATTGAAGGGATTGAATCGAATTTAAGTAAATAAGAACACAATGAGTATCTTAATTAAACCAATAATCACAGAAAAAGCTACTCTCGATAGCGAGGTTAGGAATTGTTATAGTTTTTTAGTGAATACTAAAGCAAACAAGGTGGAAATAAAGAAAGCAATTGAAGCTGCTTATGGTGTTTCTGTTGATAAAGTTCGAACAATAAATGTCCGTCCAGATCGAAAAACCAAATATACTAAAACGGGGATTCAGCATGGTAAAACTAATGCTACAAAAAAAGCATTTGTACAACTGGCGGAAGGTGAAACAATTGATTTATACGCTAATATATAATTAGAAAATGTCAGTAAGAAAATTAAAACCAATAACACCAGGACAGCGATTTAGAGTAGTAAATGGATTTGACGCTATTACTACTGATAAGCCGGAAAAAAGCCTTTTGGCTCCGAAAAAACGTTCAGGTGGTAGAAACAGTCAAGGTAAAATGACAATGCGCTATAAAGGTGGCGGTCATAAAAAAAGATATCGTATAATTGACTTCAAACGTAATAAGACAGGAATTCCTGCTGAAGTGAAATCCATTGAATACGATCCAAATAGAACAGCTTTTATTGCTCTTCTAAATTATCAAGACGGAGAAAAAAGATACATTATAGCGCAAAACGGCCTTAAAGTTGGCCAGAAGCTGCTTTCAGGAAACGATAAAGTTTCCCCAGAAGTTGGAAATGCTATGCCTTTGAGTCAAATTCCTTTGGGAACCATCATTTCTTGTATTGAGTTAAGGCCTGGTCAAGGAGCTGTTATTGCAAGGAGTGCCGGTGCGTTTGCTCAGTTAATGGCCAGAGACGGAAAATTTGCATCTGTGAAAATGCCATCAGGAGAAACGCGCTTACTACTTTTAGATTGTTTTGCTACAATTGGTGTTGTTTCTAATTCTGATCATCAACTACAGGTTTCAGGTAAGGCTGGACGAAGTCGATGGCTAGGAAGACGTCCAAGGACTAGACCAGTTGTTATGAATCCTGTTGATCATCCAATGGGTGGTGGAGAAGGTAAGTCTTCTGGTGGTCATCCAAGATCCAGAAATGGTATTCCTGCAAAAGGTTTCAGGACAAGATCAAAGACGAAATCAAGTAATAAATATATTGTAGAACGTAGAAAGAAATAATTAAAACATGGCAAGATCATTAAAAAAAGGACCTTACGTTCATTATAAATTAGAAAAAAAAGTTGCTGCAAATGTTGAAGCGAACAAAAAAACTGTAATTAAAACATGGTCAAGAGCAAGTATGATAACACCAGATTTTGTTGGCCAAACAATTGCAGTTCATAACGGACGACAATTTGTTCCTGTATATGTCACAGAGAACATGGTAGGTCATAAATTGGGAGAATTTTCGCCAACACGCTCATTTAGAGGTCATGTCGGTGCTAAGAACAAAGGAAAAAAATAGAAGCTATGGGAAGTCGTAAAAAACAAATGGCTGAAACTATCAAAGCAAACAGAATGAACATTGCTTTTGCAAAGCTAAATAACTGTCCAACATCACCAAGAAAAATGAGGTTAGTTGCAGATTTAGTACGTGGTGAAAAAGTAGAAAAGGCATTAAATATATTAAAGTTTAGTCAAAAAGAAGCTTCACGTAGATTAGAGAAATTAGTTTTATCTGCTGTTGCCAATTGGCAAGCAAAAAACGAAGATTCCGATGTGGAAGCTGCTTCTCTGTTTATTAAAGAGATAAGAGTTGACAGTGGAACAATGCTAAAAAGACTTAGACCAGCACCGCAAGGCCGTGCTCATCGAATTAGAAAACGTTCTAATCACGTTACAGTTGTGCTTGGAGCTATTAACAATACTGAAAGTAATTAATACATGGGACAGAAAACAAATCCGATTGGAAATCGTTTAGGAATCATCAGAGGTTGGGAGTCTAACTGGTATGGTGGAAATGATTATGGCGATAAACTTGCTGAAGACGACAAAATCAGAAAGTATATTTTTGTACGTTTAGCTAAAGCAAGTGTTTCTAGAGTAATTATTGAAAGAACGCTTAAACTCGTTACTATCACTATAACTACCGCTCGTCCAGGAATTATAATTGGTAAAGGCGGTCAGGAAGTTGATAAGCTCAAAGAAGAGTTGAGAAAGCTAACAGGAAAAGATATTCAATTAAATATAATTGAAATCAAACGACCTGAGCTTGATGCCCACTTAGTTGCTGCAAGCATAGCTCGTCAAATTGAAAATCGAATTTCATACAAAAGAGCTATAAAAATGGCTATAGCAGCTACTATGAGAATGAATGCTGAAGGAATTAAAATTCAAATTAGTGGTCGCCTCAATGGAGCTGAAATGGCTAGAAACGAACATTACAAGGAAGGCAGAATTCCTCTTTCCACATTTAGAGCTGATATTGATTATGCTTTAGTGGAGGCGCATACAACATATGGGCGTTTAGGTATTAAGGTTTGGATAATGAAAGGTGAGGTTTACGGCAAGCGAGAATTATCTCCTTTAGTAGGTTTATCTAAAAAGAGTGATCGTGGTGGTCGCTCAAATTCAAAAAATAGACGTAGAAAGTAATTTTTTAAATAATAAAAAATGTTACAACCAAAAAAGACAAAATTCCGTAAAGTTCAAAAAGGACGCATGAAGGGTAACTCTGGCAGAGGACACAGGTTATCTAGCGGAATGTTTGGTATAAAATCATTAGACTCAAATTTTTTGACATCCCGTCAAATTGAGGCTGCACGTATCGCTGCAACGCGTTACATGAAAAGAGAGGGACAACTTTGGATTAAAATATTTCCAGACAAACCTATTACAAAGAAGCCATTAGAAGTTCGTATGGGTAAAGGTAAAGGTGCGGTTGAATATTGGGCTGCAGTTGTCAAACCAGGAAGAATTTTGTTTGAAGTAGGTGGAGTTCCTATTGAAATAGCAAGAGAAGCTTTACGTTTAGCTGCTCAAAAACTTCCAGTTAAAACTAAATTTGTAATTGCCAGAGATTACGAGGCATAATTAATTTTAATCATGAAACAATCAGAAATTAAAGAATTATCTACTGCTGAATTACAAGAAAAATTAAGTGAAATGAAAAAGTCATTTTCAGATTTGAAATTTACTCACTCTATTTCACCTTTAGAAAACCCAATTCAGTTACGTACTATCAGAAGGACCGTTGCTAGATTGGCTACAGAATTAACTAAAAGAGACGACCAATAATTGTATTTGCTGAGATGGAAAAAAGAAATTTAAGAAAAGAACGTATCGGGATCGTTACAAGTAACAAAATGATGAAATCTATAGTGGTTTCAGAAGTAAAAAAAGTTAAACACCCGATGTATGGAAAATTCGTACTAAAGACGAAAAAGTACGTAGCACACGACGAACAAAATGATTGCAACGAAGGCGATACTGTAAGGATTATGGAAACAAGACCCTTAAGCAAATCAAAGTGTTGGAGATTAGTAGAAATTATAGAAAGAGCTAAGTAATTATGGTACAGCAAGAATCTAGATTAAAAGTAGCCGATAATACTGGTGCTAAAGAGGTATTAACTATCCGCGTTTTAGGAGGGACAAAGCGTAGATACGCTTCACTTGGAGATAAAATTGTAGTTTCTGTTAAGGACGCAACGCCTAACGGAAATATTAAAAAGGGAGCTGTTTCAACAGCTGTAGTTGTTAGAACAGTTAAAGAAGTAAGGCGTCCTGATGGATCTTACATTAGGTTTGACGATAATGCATGTGTTTTATTAGACGCTGCAGGCGAAATGCGTGGTACCCGTGTGTTTGGTCCAGTTGCGAGAGAGTTAAGAGATAAAAAATTCATGAAAATTGTTTCATTAGCACCTGAAGTGCTCTAAACATAAAAATACATGGGAAAGCTAAAAATTAAAACAGGAGACACAGTTAAAGTGATTACAGGAGATCATAAAGGCTCAGAAGGAAAAGTATTATCTGTATTTTCAGAGAAGAATAAAGCCATTGTTGAGGGTATTAATATGGTAAAAAAACATATGAAACCTAATGCGCAAAACCCACAAGGGGGTATAATTGAAAAAGAAGCGCCTATACAAGTTTCCAATCTTTCACTTTTAAATTCCAAAGGAGAGACTACTCGTGTTGGTTATAAAATAGAAGACGGAAAAAAAGTACGCTTCACAAAAAAATTAAACGAAGTAATTTAAGAGTTATGACGTATATACCAAGATTAAAAAGCGAATACAAGGACAAAGTAATTTCTAATCTTACTCAAGAATTTGGGTATAAGAACGTTATGCAAGTTCCTAAATTAACTAAAATCGTTATATCAAAAGGAGTTGGAGCAGCTGTTGCTGATAAGAAACTAATTGATCATGCTGTTGAGGAAATAACTACCATTTCAGGTCAAAAAGCTATAGCTACAATTTCTAAAAAAGATGTTGCATCTTTTAAATTAAGAAAAGGAATGCCAATTGGTGTGAAAGTTACACTTAGAGGTGAGAGAATGTATGAATTCCTAGATCGATTAGTAACATCTGCTTTACCTCGTGTAAGAGATTTTGGAGGAATTAAGGCTAATGGTTTCGATGGACGTGGTAACTATAATTTAGGTATCACTGAACAAATTATATTTCCAGAAATAAATATTGATAAAGTAAACAAGATTTCAGGTATGGATATTTCTTTTGTTACAACCGCAGAAACAGATAAAGAAGCTAAATCATTACTAACAGAACTAGGGCTACCTTTTAAAAAGAATTAATTATGGCAAAAGAATCAATGAAAGCACGTGAGATAAAACGTGCGAAAACAGTTGCTAAATATGCTGCTAAACGTAAAGCACTCAAAGAAGCAGGAGATTTTGAAGGTCTTCAAAAACTTCCAAAAAATGCTTCTCCAATTAGAATGCATAATAGGTGCAAATTGACAGGGAGACCAAAAGGCTACATGCGACAGTTCGGAATTTCTAGAGTCATGTTTAGAGAAATGGCTAACAAAGGCTTGATACCAGGTGTTAAAAAGGCAAGTTGGTAAGTTAAATTAAAATTATAAACTGGTTTAAGGTTCCAAATATGGAAAACCAAAACCGAAATTTAAATGATATGAATACAGATCCAATAGCGGATTATTTAACAAGAATTAGAAATGCTGTAAGAGCAAACCACAGGGTTGTGGAAATTCCTGCATCTAATTTAAAAAAAGAAATGACTAAAATTCTTTTTGATCAAGGTTATATTTTAAGTTATAAGTTTGATGATTCTACTAGTCAAGGTAGTATCAAAATCGCTTTGAAATATACTAAAGACACAAAGGAATCAGTTATCAAGAAGATCCAAAGAATAAGTAAGCCTGGTTTGCGTAAATATGCAAGCTCAAGTGAAATGCCACGAATTTTAAACGGTCTTGGTATTGCTATAGTATCAACTTCTCACGGAGTGATGACTGGAAAGCAAGCACAGCGTGAAAATGTTGGTGGTGAAGTTTTATGTTACGTTTATTAATATTAAATAATTGAGAAATGTCTAGAATAGGAAAAAATCCAATTATAATCCCTGAGGGAGTAACTGTTAGTATTGATGAAAGTGTAATAACAGTAAAAGGTAAACTTGGAGAATTATCTCAGGAGTTTTCTGAGGTTTCATTTAAAATTGAAGATAGTACCATCACTGTAGAAAGATCTTCTGAAAATAAAAATGTCAGAGCTAAACACGGATTGTACAGATCTTTAGTTTACAACATGATTAAAGGTGTTAGTATAGGATGGACTAAGGAATTAGAACTCGTAGGAGTTGGCTATAGAGCTTCAAATCAAGGGAATAAACTTGACTTAGCTTTAGGGTTTTCACACAACATTATATTGGATATTGCTCCAGAGGTTAAAGTTGAAACCATTTCTGAAAAGGGTAAAAATCCGATAGTAAAACTTACATCTTTGGATAAACAATTAGTTGGTCAAGTTGCTGCTAAAATCCGTGGTTTCAGAAAGCCTGAACCATACAAAGGAAAAGGTATAAAGTTTGTTGGTGAACAAATAAGAAGAAAAGCAGGTAAATCAGCATAATAATAATATTTATGGCACTTACAAAAACTCAAAGAAGACAAAGAATTAAAAATAGAATCAGGAAAACAATTTCTGGTACTCAAGAACAACCACGACTTGCAGTGTTTCGAAGTAACAAAGAAATTTATGCTCAAGTCGTTAATGACGATACAGGGATTACCTTAGCTGCGGCATCTACTAGAGACAAAGATTTGAGTTCTTCAAAAGGAACTAAGACTGAGTTGGCTGCGATGGTAGGTAAGTTAGTTGCTGAAAAAGCTATCAAAGCCGGTATCACTGAGGTTTCTTTCGACAGAGGAGGATACCTATATCATGGAAGAGTAAAATCATTAGCAGAAGGCGCAAGAGAAGCCGGACTTAAATTTTAAAAATATGTATCAAAAATACAAAAGTGCAGAACTCGTTAAACCAAGCGGTTTAGAATTAAAAGATAGACTTGTTGGAGTTCAAAGAGTAACAAAAGTAACAAAAGGTGGTCGTGCCTTTGGGTTTTCAGCTATAGTTGTCGTTGGAGATGAGGCTGGTGTTGTAGGTCACGGTTTAGGGAAATCAAAAGATGTTGCTAGTGCGATAGCAAAAGCAGTTGAAGATGCAAAGAAAAATCTTGTACGTATTCCAATTTTGAAAGGAACTCTTCCTCATGAGCAAAAAGGTAAATATGGTGGCGCCAGAGTAAATTTGATTCCAGCTGCACCTGGTACTGGGGTTATTGCTGGAGGTGCAGTTCGTATTGTACTTGAAGCTGTCGGTGTGCATGATGTATTGTCAAAATCTCAGGGTTCATCAAATCCTCATAATGTTGTTAAAGCTACATTTGATGCTCTTTTACAGCTACGAGATGCTCATAAAATTGCACGTGATCGCGGAGTTTCACTTGAAAAGGTTTTTAACGGTTAATTATAACTAGTCATGGGAAAGATTAAAGTAACAAAAGAAAAGAGTGCAATCAACAGAACCAACAAGCAAAAGCTAACATTGGAAGCTTTAGGGCTCAAGAAAATTGGGCAAACTGTTGAACACGAAGCCACTCCAAACATATTAGGAATGGTTAATAAAGTAAAACATTTAGTTTCTGTAACTGAAATATAAAAATTAAACTGAAAATGAATTTAAGTAATTTAAAACCAGCAAAAGGTTCAGTTCAAAGTCCAGGCAAACGCGTTGGTCGTGGACAAGGTTCTGGCAAAGGTGGAACAGCTACTCGAGGTCATAAAGGGGCCAAATCACGTTCTGGATATTCTAGAAAGATAGGGTTTGAAGGTGGTCAAATGCCATTACAAAGACGTGTTCCAAAATTTGGTTTCAATAATATAAACAGAAAGGAGTATCAAGGAATCAATCTTGATACTATTCAATCACTTGTTGATAATAAAAAAGTTAAGTCAGCTTTAGATTTCAATGCTATTGTTGAATTAAGATTAGCTAGAAAGAATGAATTAGTAAAGATTATGGGTAGGGGTGAGCTTAAAGCAAAACTTAAGATTTCTGCTCACAAATTTACTGCTTCAGCAAAAGCTTCTATTGAAGCTGCTGGTGGAGAGGCAATAATGATATAAATCATAATTATATGAAATTTATAGAGACATTAAAAAATGTATGGAAAATAACAGAACTTAAGGATAGAATTATCCTAACCTTAGGATTATTGTTAGTCTATCGTTTTGGTGCTCAGGTCGTACTTCCTGGTATTGATGCTTCTCAGTTGGGCTCTTTGGCTTCAAACACTGATTCAGGATTATTGGGATTACTTAATGCTTTTACCGGAGGTGCATTTGCCAAGGCTTCTGTATTTGCCCTTGGAATTATGCCATACATATCTGCTTCCATCGTAGTTCAATTAATGGGTATAGCAATTCCTTATTTGCAAAAGCTACAGAAGGAAGGTGCTAGTGGGCAAAAGAAAATTACTCAAATTACGAGGTGGTTAACTATTGGTATTTGTTTAGTTCAGGCTCCAGCCTATTTGGCGAGTTTGCCAAGTTTAATGGGCGGAACTCAAGCTTTTACTCTTGGTCAAAGTGGTGTTTTTTATTTTTCATCTGTCGTTATTTTGGTCACTGGATGTATTTTTGCTATGTGGTTGGGTGAGAAAATTACTGATAAAGGAGTTGGAAATGGTATTTCTTTACTCATAATGGTTGGTATTATCGCAACAATGCCTTTATCTTTTGCACAAGAATTTGATTCTGCTGTAAATCAATCTCAAGGAGGGCTTATTAAAATTTTGATTGAAATAGTAATTTGGTTTGCAATCATACTTGCTTCTGTATTGCTCGTTATGGCAGTTCGTAGAATTGCTGTGCAATACGCAAGACGTACTGCTTCAGGTAGTTATGAAAAAAATATCATGGGTTCTAGGCAATATATTCCACTAAAACTTAATGCATCAGGTGTTATGCCTATAATTTTTGCACAAGCAATAATGTTTGTTCCTGGTCTTATAGGCGGATTAGATATTTTAAAAGACTCTACTGTCGGACAGTGGTTGGTTGCTAACTTTGGAGGAAATAGTATGTTTGGATTGTGGTACAATATAGTATTTGGAATACTGATAATAGTTTTTACTTATTTCTACACAGCTATTACTGTGCCTACAAATAAGATGGCAGATGATTTAAAAAGAAGTGGAGGTTTTATACCAGGGATTCGACCTGGTACTGAAACTTCTGAGTATCTCGACAAAATTATGTCCCAAATCACATTACCAGGATCTATATTTTTAGCTATTATAGCTGTTTTCCCAGCAATAATTATGCAAATAATGGATATCCAAGCAGGTTGGGCCTTATTTTTCGGTGGAACATCTTTATTAATTATGGTTGGTGTTGCAATTGATACAATGCAGCAGATAAATTCATACCTTC
>JAYNFX010000044.1:0-10102 GCA_038106885.1 Flavobacteriaceae bacterium
TTATCTAAAATACTTTGTTTAGCTTTAAATGGATTTTGTGGAGTAACAACGCACCAAATTTGATCTAAGTCAGTATATTCTGCAAAGTGATTTGCAATTATCAAATGACCCACGTGAATTGGATTAAACGTTCCAAAATAAAGACCAACTTTCATCAATAGATTAGGTTTAAGATTTTATAAAGTCTAACACAATATTACGAGCTTCTTTTTGAGCACTTTTTAAAATTTTATTTTCTATCACAAGATCAAAAAGATCTGCAGTAGCCATCTCGGCAGAAGCTTTTGAAATCCTCATATTAATTTTATTTTCTGTTTCTGTTTTACGCTTTTTTAATCGAATTTTTAATTCGTCAATACTTGGAGGTTTTACAAAAATAGCAATTGTGTCTTCCGGATACTTTCTTTTTATGCGTAATCCTCCAGAAACATCAATATCAAATATGACATGTTTCCCAAGCCCCCATATGCGTTCAACTTCTGATTTTAGTGTTCCATAAAAGTTATCGCGATAAACTTCTTCCCACTCTAGAAATGAATCACTTTTTATATGTGATTTAAATTCATCAGTTGACAAAAAATAATAATCTTCTCCATTTATTTCTTCACCTCTTTTTTCTCTTGACGTGGCAGAAATTGAAAAACCTAAATTCAATTCATCTTGCTCAACTAAGTACTTAACGATCGAAGTTTTGCCTGCGCCAGAAGGTGCTGAAAATACAATTAGCTTACCGTTAAAATTATTACAGGACATTGAGTAATTGTTCTTTAATTTTTTCTAATTCGTCTTTCATTTGAACTACTATTTTTTGCATTGGGGCGTAGTTTGCTTTTGAGCCTATTGTATTTATTTCACGACCTATTTCTTGAGCTATAAACCCTAATTTTTTTCCATTAGATTGGTTTTGATTTAATGTTTTAAAAAAGTAATCTAAATGATTATCAAGTCGAATCTTTTCTTCATTTATATCAAGTTTTTCAATGTAATAAATTAACTCTTGTTCAAATCGGTTCTGATCAATTTTTTCCTTTAATTCTAAAACTGACTTAGTTAACCGCTCTCTAACTTTCTTAATCCTTTCTGGGTCAATCTCAACAGCTTTTTTTAGAAGAGATTTAATATTATTTAAGCGATTGGAAAAATCACTGTAAAGGGCTTTTCCTTCGTCTTTACGATAATTTTCTATTTTGTTTAAAGCGTCTTCAGCGCCACTAATGATCAATGACCATTCTTGTTCATCGATCTCTTCTTTTTCAGCACTAACAGAATCGGGCATTTTAATAGCCATTTTTAATAAATCTAAATTTCGTCCACCCCCAGATATATTACTTAACTGATCCATATAGTTTTTGACAATAGAAGTGTTAATTTTTGTTGGATTTTTTGCTTTTTCAATATCAACATAAAACGAAACATCTATTTTACCTCGCTTTAAGCGTGATCCAATAATTTTACGAAGCTCAAGTTCTTTTGGCCTATAATCGTTAGGCATTCTCACGTTAAGATCAAGCGACTTGCTATTGAGAGATTTTATTTCTATTCTTACGGTTTTGGCGTTAAGCTCTAAAACTACCTTTCCATAACCAGTCATTGAGTATATCATTTTTTACTACTTACAATATGATTCAAAGATACAGAAAAGCGGTAATTATTTGAAAGGGCTATGTTGCTTGAAGCTTTTGATTTGTATTTTTCTAAGAAAAGGGCGAATTAATAGGTTAATAAATCTGTTTTTATGCTTAATATAGCATGTTAATTTAACCGGCCTAGCTCCAATGGTACTTTTAATTTCAGATGCTGTACGACCTAGATTTATTCGTTTGACTTTAAATTTAATTCCAAGGCGAACATAGTCATTTAGAATCCTTGGATATATTGAGTGTAATTTATTTAGTGAGTAATTCAAGCCGATAAAATGAGCGTCTAAGCTTTTATTATTTTTTAGTGCAGATAAAAATCCAACCAATTCGCCTTCAAGAAAGTAACCTTTTACTATAAAATTGTTTTTAAATTTGGATTTTAGCTTTACATAGGTGTCCAGGTTTAAAACTTGGGCATTGAAATTTGCATTATCAATGGTGTTTTGGTAAAGACTTTGCAATTGATCTTGAAAATTTTCGATATCAGTTTTTGATAATAATTTGCTCTTTAATTTTTCGCTGTTGGTATCTGCTTTGTTTGCTTTAATGCGATATTTAGATTTAAGTGCGTTTTTATAATCTTCAAAACTTTTCCATTTTTCGTTCAAGTAGATAAGCATATTAGGTTCAACATTAATATTTGTATACCCATAGTTTTCAAATCCCTTGGAGTAGATTAAGCTGCTATTTTCAAAATCTTTTATAAAAATTGCGTGCAATGGCTTTATCGTTTTTTTAATATTATCAAGGGCAATTGCAACATGATTTATAATGCTTTTTTGTTTTTTATCATCTGAAAAGCATATTCCATACTCACCACTTAAGAAAATATTACCACAAAACAAGATTTTGATATGATCATTGCAAAAAAACATATTTAGTATTTTTCTCATAAGAGAAGATACTTTTATGTTTTTTAAAATTACATCTACACTAAGTTTAATAATCTGTACAACAGCAATAGCTTTTGGATTTCCATCTTCAGAAATACAAACATATCGCATATCTATATTTGGATTTGAGTATTCAAAACTACCTAGAACAGGCTTGTTAAAGTAAATATTATTTTCACTGTTAATCTTTTTTAAAAAATCTGATTCTAAATCAGCGATGGTATCGTGAACTTTAATGATCAAAAGATGCTATTTTTTAGATACTAAATATACACCAATAAAAATTAAAGTAGCCGCACTTACTTTAATCATATCTAATCTATCACTCCCCATTATTATTGCAAAAATTCCTGCAAAAATTGGTTGTAAATATAAAAATGTACTAACTGTTGTAGCTTTTAAATTTGTAAGCGCTAGGGGGTTTAAAAAATATGTGCCAAATGTTGCAAAAAGAATCACGAATGTCACAGAGAACCATATGTAGTTAGGTAAATTAGTCCAGTCCACAATAGCAAGTTCTTGATATCCAAAAGGAATAACCATCAATGACCCAAATAAAAACAGCCATTTGATAAAGTCCAAAGGGTGGTATTTATTAGTTAATTTTTTTATTAGAATTAAATAGTAACTGTATGATGCAGCATTAATGAAGATCAAGAAGTTGCCGAGTAAAATATTGTTTCCGGTTTCAGAGCTCTGTCCGTAAAGACTTAGCACCAGCGCACCACATAATCCTAAACTAATTCCAAAAACTTTGGTTTTATTTATCTTCTCATTTAATAAAATTGCAGATAATACAAGTACGATTATAGGTACAGTAATCATAATAACAGATCCATTTATTGGAGTTGTATATTGTAAACCTTTGAAAAATGTTAGCATATTTAAAGCCACACCAAAAAATGCAGCTTTAATTAATTTAGAAAAGTCTTTTAATTCAATTTTTTTTGATGAGCCAAACAGCGAAACAATCCAAAATAACGCTCCAGCTAAAGTGACTCTTAGAACAATAAATCCAAATGGCATTATGTGTCCCCCATCAATTACATCATTCGCAAAAGTGAATGTAACTCCGTAGAATAATTGCACCAGTACAAGAGCAAATAGCGCTAAATATCTACTTTTCATTACTTATCGCTATTTTGACTCTTTCAATTGTTTTTGAGCTATTTCCAATAAAAATTTCCTGGCCATAGACAATTACTGGTCTTTTTAAAAATGTATAGTGCTCAAGTATGTAGTTTCTGTAGTCCCTTTCACTTAGTTTTTCATTTTTCAACCCCATTTCTTTATATAACTTAGCCCTTCTACTGAACAAGTCTTCATAGCTACCTGCAATTGATTTAAGTTTTTCTAAATCTTCAGCTGTTAAAGGAGTTTCTTTTATGTCCTGAATTTGAAAATCTGATGATAAGTTTAAAGATTTTAATATTCTCTGACAGGTGCTGCAAGTTTTGAGAAAATAGATTTTTTTCATTGGATTGATTCGTTATTTTTACAAAGAAAATCATTTCCGAACAAACAATAAATTAAAGTTTCAATGAAATTTAATACTAAGACGATTCATGGAGGTCAGTCACCAGATAAGGCTTTTGGATCTGTGATGCCTCCCATTTATCAAACATCTACTTATGCTCAAACAACTCCTGGAGGGCACAAAGGATATGAATATTCTAGAACTCATAACCCTACCAGAAATGCTCTTGAAAATTCTTTTGCTAGCATAGAAAACGGGAATTATGGATTAGCATTTGGGTCAGGTCTAGCAGCTATTGATGCTGTCATTAAGTTATTAAGTCCTGGTGATGAAGTTATATCAACTAATGATCTGTATGGAGGCACATACAGGCTTTTTACAAAGGTTTTTGAAAAATTTAATATCAAGTTTCATTTTGTTGGTATGGAAAATATCAGCCATATTGAATCATGCATCAATTCAAAAACTAAATTAATTTGGGTTGAAACTCCAACTAATCCAATGTTAAATATTATTGATATTAAAGCAGTTTCTAATATTGCAAAAAAACATAATATACTTTTATCAGTAGATAATACTTTTGCAACTCCATACCTTCAAAAACCTCTAGATTTAGGTGCAGATATTGTAATGCACTCGGCTACAAAGTATCTTGGCGGACATAGCGATGTGGTAATGGGAGCCTTAGTTGTTAAAGATAAAGACTTAGCAGATCAGCTGTATTTTATTCAAAATGCAAGTGGAGCAGTGTGTGGGCCTCAAGACAGTTTTCTAGTTTTAAGAGGGATTAAAACTCTTCATGTTCGAATGCAAAGGCATTGTGAAAATGGTCTTTTAGTTGCAACTTTTTTAGAATCTCATCCTATGGTAGAAAAAGTGTATTGGCCAGGTCTTAAAACTCATCCAAATTATTCTATAGCTGCTACTCAAATGAAAGATTTTGGAGGTATGCTATCGTTTACTACTAAAGGGAATAATTTTAGTGAGGCTATTAAAGTTGTTGAGAGACTTAAGGTATTTACTCTAGCTGAGTCTCTTGGAGGGGTTGAATCCTTAGCTGGACACCCTGCAAGTATGACACATGCTAGTATCCCAAAACAAGAACGCGAAAAAACAGGTGTAGTGGATTCTTTGATTCGTTTGAGTGTAGGAATTGAAGATGCTGACGATCTTATCGCTGATTTAAAGCAAGCACTGGAAGGCTAATTTTTGAATTATTCGTAATAATTTAGCTCTATATGCTTATAAAATTATGATATTAAAATTTTTTTAAATTATTTTTAAAGAAATCATATATTTGTATAGTAAATTAAATTTAAGATGATTTTAGAACCCGGTGTAATTAAACAAAAAGTCGAAGGATTTTTAGATTTGGTAAGAGAAAGAAATGGATCCGAACCAGAATTTCTTCAAGCTGTTGAAGAAGTTGCAGAAACTGTTGTCCCATATATTGTACAAAATGATATATATCATGGGAAAAATATTCTTTTAAGAATGGTTGAGCCTGAGAGGGCAATAACTTTTAGAGTGAACTGGGTAGATGATAGCGGTGAGATTCAAGTTAACCGTGGTTATAGAATTCAGATGAATTCTGCTATTGGGCCATACAAAGGGGGCCTTCGATTTCACCCGTCAGTTAATATGAGTATTTTAAAATTTTTGGCTTTTGAACAGGTTTTTAAAAATAGCTTAACAACTCTTCCAATGGGTGGAGCAAAAGGAGGAAGTGATTTTGATCCTAAAGGTAAAAGTGATAATGAGATAATGCGATTCTGCCATGCCTTTATGAGTGAGCTGTTTAGGCACATAGGGCCAAATACTGATGTGCCTGCAGGAGACATAGGAGTCGGAGGCAGAGAGATAGGTTTTTTATTTGGGATGTATAAAAAACTTAAAAATGAATTTACAGGTGTTTTAACCGGAAAAGGAGTTACATGGGGTGGTTCATTAATTCGGCCTGAAGCAACTGGATATGGCACTGTTTATTTTGCTCAAAACATGTTACAAACTAAAGGCGATGATATCAAGAACAAAACAGTTGTAATTTCAGGATCTGGGAATGTTGCTCAATTTGCTGCTGAAAAGATCATTCAGCTAGGAGGAAAGGTAATTACATTATCAGACTCTTCAGGGTATGTGTTAGACCCAGATGGAATTGATCAAGCTAAATTAGCTTTTGTAATGGATTTAAAAAATAATAGGAGAGGCAGAATAAAGGAATATGTAAAATCATATCCAAAGGCAACTTTTTTTGAAGGCAAGACACCATGGGACCAACCATGTGATATTGCTTTACCGTGTGCTACTCAAAATGAACTTCATGGCTCAGATGCGAAGACCCTTCTTGAAAATGGTTGCATATGTGTTAGTGAAGGTGCAAATATGCCATCAACAAAAGAGGCAGTTGCGCTTTTTCAATCTGCAAAAATTTTATTTGCACCTGGTAAAGCTTCAAATGCAGGCGGTGTTGCTACTTCTGGGTTAGAAATGACCCAAAACTCTCTGAGATATAATTGGAGTCGATCAGAAGTTGATGAAAAGTTAAAAGATATAATGGGGAATATTCATGATAAATGTATTGCTTACGGGAAAGATGAAAAAACAGGTTACATTGATTATGTCAAAGGGGCTAATATAGCAGGTTTTGTAAAGGTAGCTGATGCTATGCTTGCCCAAGGGATTGTTTGACAATTTTTAATTTTAGAATATTTAAAGAGTTCTCATTTATGAGAACTCTTTTTCTTTACACATAATATTCGGTTGAAATGTCGTTTGTATTAAATATATTTGGAACAAACTTTTCACTATTGAACCGTATATTATATTTATCTCTTACTCTAGTTTTATTTAGAATTGCTTTTGCACAAAACTCCCCAAGCAGTTCTTGGCAAGGGCATTTTTCTTATAACTCAATTAAAGATATTGATAGTGGGCCTGATGCATTGTATGTAGCAAGTGAAAATTCATTATTTTTTTATGAGCCATACACAAATAGTTTAGAAACAATTTCAACAATTGATGGTCTTTCAGGAGAATACATAACTTCAATTAAATATGCCGATGGTTATGATTTGTTAGTTATTGGATATGAAACTGGATTAATAGAAGTTTTTGATTTAAATACCAAAACTGTTTTAAGAGTTGTTGACATCTTAAATAAGGTAAGTATACCACCAGAAAATAGAAAAATAAATTCATTTTTTCAAAATGAAAATGTAATTTATATTTCCACAAATTATGGTATTTCTATCTATGACCTTGACTTGCTAGAATTTGGTGATACTTATTACATTGGGAATAACGGTACACAGTTGAAGGTCAATCAAATCACTATCGATCAAAATAAAATTTATGCTGCTACAGATTTTGGATTAAAAAGTGCAGACTTGAACAATCCAAATTTAATTGATTTTCAATTTTGGGATACGTTATTTGTTGGTAATTTTTTAGGAGTTATTTCCAATGAAGACCAAATATTTACATTTAAATCTGGCAATACTCTTTATCGTGTTAACAATTCTAATTTAGAGGCCATTTTTAATTTTGCAGAAGAAATTATTAATATTAAAGCATTTTCAGACACCTTTACGTTATCAACACAAAGTACAGTTCAGAATTACAATTATAATTTATCTCTTTTAAACAATTATAATCTTACAGAAAATTTATTATCTGTAACTGCCTCAGAAGTTTTTGACGATGTTGTCTATGTTGGGACTTCAATGTCTGGGATGTTAAAAGCAAGTTCAGAATCTTTTAATAGTTTTCAAAAAATATATCCAGACGGGCCTTTGAGAAATAATCCATTTTCTTTAAAATATGGCTATGGCGATTTATACGTTACTTTTGGGGATTACGATGAAGATTATAATCCAAGCCCAAATAGACAGTATGGGTTTAGTTTCTTAAGTAATGGAGCTTGGAGTAATATTAGTTATGATAGTATTCAGCAAAATGTTGGGAAACCAGTGTATAATTTAAATGCTGTAGCGATTAATCCAGTGAATTCGAACCAGGTTTTTATAAGTTCATTTCAGCATGGCATGCTTAATTTTGTCAAGGATTCATCAATAGAATTATTGGATGATACTAACAGTGCTTTACAGTCATTAGTATTACCAGGAAGTAATTATCAAAGTATTCGAGTTTCTGATTTAAAGTTTGATGACCAAGGTATGCTATGGAGTTTAACTAGCTTAGTTGATGATCCCTTGAAAAAGTATAACGTTGCAACCAATCAATGGCAAACATTTTCTTTTGATGCGATTATTGATGACCCTATTTTAGACGAGAATGGATTTGGGGCACTGGTAATTGGTAGTGATGGCACTAAATGGGTTGGAAGCTACAGAAATGGAGTTATTGCATTTAACGATAATGGTAATTTAATACGTCAAATTGAAGGAGAGGATGTTGCAAATCTTCCAATTAATCACATTAAATCCTTAGCTATAGATAACAACAATGTTCTTTGGATTGGCACCTACAAAGGATTAAGGTTGTTATACAATACTACTAATTTTTTTAATGAAGACTCGATAACAACTTCACCAATAATTTTTCTTGAAGACGGAATCCCTAAAGAGCTATTAGAGCTTCAGTTTATTACTGCTATTATTGTTGACGGTTCAAATAATAAATGGATTTCAACAGTTGATGCAGGAGTTTTTTATTTGAGTGCTGATGGTCAAAGAACGATTTATCATTTTACAAAAGATAACTCACCACTTCCATCTAATAGTGTTAACTCTATGGTTCAAAATGAAGAAAACGGGATGATTTATTTCGGGACAACTAGAGGTTTAGTTTCATTTAGTGCAGGTGGATCAACTCCTTCCAGTTCTTTATCAGAAGCATATGCATACCCTAATCCTGTACGGCCAGAATTTAATTTACAGATTGAAAAAATTAAGATTAAAAATTTAAGTGAAAATGTAAATATAAAAATTACTGATATTGAAGGAAATTTAGTAGCCGAAGCTCAGTCCAATACAAACTTGCGATTTAAGGGATATAATTTAGAAGTCGATGGAGGTACTGCGTATTGGAATGGTAGAAATTTAGCTAATCGAACAGTTGCTTCAGGGGTATATGTAGTTTTAATTTCAGACTTGAATACAATTGAAACAAAGGTTTTGAAAATCATGATTATTCGCCAATGATTATATCTACAAAAGGCATTGTAATTTCAAAAATCAAATTTAAAGAGAACGATCTTATTGTTAAATGTTACACTGCATCGAATGGTATTATGAGTTTTTTGGTAAAGGGAGTTCTTTCTTCAAAGAAAAGCAAATTAAAGTCTGCATACTTCCAGCCATTGACAATGCTTAAACTGGAAATAGATTTTAAAGAAAACAGGGAATTACATTACATTAAAGGAGCAAGAATTAGTAATAATTACAGTTCATTACATACTGCAATATTTAAATCTTCAGTTGCATTATTTCTATCTGAAATTTTAGCTATGGTTTTAAAAGAAGAAGAAGCTAACAATGATTTATTTATATTTCTTGAAACTGCTCTATTAATGTTTGATAGTATTGACTCTAATCCATATTTTCATTACCAATTTTTGATGGGTCTAACAAGATATATTGGGTTTTCCCCAGATTTATCGAACTCTGAATTCCCCTTTTTTAATTTAGAATCTGGATGTTATGAGAGTGCACATTCCAGCCGCTATAGTATTTCTGGTAATAAATTAAAATTGTTTAAGACTACGTTAGGTATGGAATTTGATAAGTCAAAAGGGGAACTATTGAATGGCTCTCAAAAACAAGAACTTTTGGAAATGATTTTACTCTATTTTAAGTTACATTTGCAAGGCTTTAAATCACCAAAATCTCTTGATGTATTAAAACAAGTATTTAATTAATAATGAAGTTTTTATATTCTTTTTTATTGAGCTTATTTTTTTGGAACCTTTCTGCACAAAAGGTTATAATTGTTGATGAAAACAGTCGTGAGCCTATAGTTGGAGTCACAATTTTTAACTTTGTAAAAACAAAAACTAATATTTCAGGTTTTGAGGGTAAAGTATCAATAACCCGTTTTCAGAACTTTGAAAGAATATATTTTCAACACATATC
>JAYNFX010000045.1:0-9339 GCA_038106885.1 Flavobacteriaceae bacterium
CCATGTTTAGTTTCAAAAAATGTTTTAAAAATATCAGAATTGTCATTTCCAGGTAATATCCTGAAGATACCTCCACCATCATTGTTTATTACAATAATTTTGAAATTTTTTGGAATATAATTATTCCACAAACCATTACTATCATAGAAAAAGCTTAAATCGCCTGTTATCAGTAAAGTTGGATCTATTGAAATGTTTGATGCGCCTACAGCAGTACTTGTAGAACCATCGATTCCGCTAGTACCTCTGTTACAAAATAATTTAATTGATTTATCAAATTCAAATAACTGTAAATAACGTATTACAGAGCTGTTTGATGATTGAACCATGTAATTATTAGGGATTGAAGACGAAATCAACTCAAAAGCCTTAAAATCGCAAAAAGGAATAGACTTGATATAATCTTTATGATCCTTTAATCGCTGTAGTTTTATAAAATTCCAAAAATTAAAATAGTTACTATTACAAAAGGAATAGTTATCATATAAAATTTTAAGAAACTGATTTGGTCTACACTTAAAGTGTTTATTCAATGAAAAGAAGGTGTCATTAGCCTTGTGAGTATCTACATGCCAATGATGTTTAGGCTTAAATTCCCTTAAAAAAGCCTTTATTTTTTTTGAAATAATTAACCCACCAAAAGTAAGTAATATATCAGGTTTAAGAGATTCATATTGAGAATCTAACAATGGAATAATTAATTGATCAATAAATGGGAAAAAATTAGGGTGATGCAGATTTGATGTAGTTTCAGTTAAAACAATAACTGAAGGATCATTAGCTAGTTTTTCAATTATTGAATTATCAATTGAATCTGGATGGTTAACTCCAACTAAAACAAGTTTTCGCTTAGCATTTTTCCATATTTGCATTTTCAAAAAGCCAATTCTTGGATTGATAGATTTATCATGACTATTTTTTGGTAAATCAATCTTAAAAATATTTTTTGTCAAACCATATAATGGTTCATCAAAAGGAATATTGATATGAACAGGACCATATTGATTTTTTGAAATATTTAGGGCTTTGTTAATTAATTTTATAGATTTTTGATTTGAAAATGTACCAAGATTAGCCTCAAAAATGATATGCTTACCAAAAGCATGTTTTTGAAAAATCGTTTGACCATCACCAATGTTTATTAAATGTTTAGGCCTATCTGCAGAAATCACTATTAAGGGAAGGCCACTGTAATAAGCCTCAGCAACTGCTGGGTAATAATTTAACAATGCACTTCCAGAAGTACATACAACAACAACAGGTTCAAGTAATTGTTGAGAGATACCTAGAGCAAAAAAACCTGCAGACCTTTCATCTACAATACTATAACATTTAAAATATGATTGGTTTGTAAAACCAATCGTTAAAGGCGCATTTCTACTTCCAGGTGATATAACAACATGTTTAATTTCTTTGTGTTTACAAAGCTGTATAACATATTGAGCTAATTTTTTATCAGTAAAAACCATTAGTTTGCAAAGATATTGATTTTACTACTTTAAACATCAAAATCAAATAGATATCAAAAATTAAAGAAGAGTTTTTAGCGTATTTATTTTCAATTCTGTTTCTTCCCATTCTTTTTCAGAATCAGATTTATCAGTAATTCCACCTCCTGCAAAAAGAGTAATTATATCAGAATCAATATTCATACATCTTAGGTTTACAACTAAATTTGAATACTTTACTTTGCTAGTTTTACATTGATTTATCACACCTAAAAAACCAGAATAATATTTTCTATCTATTAACTCATTTCTTTTGATAAAATCCATGGCCAGTTGCTTGGGAAATCCACAAACTGCAGGCGTAGGATGTAACATGCTAATTAAATTACTTAAAACATTAGAATTTGATTTAAGTTTACCTGTTAATATCGTTTGTAAATGCAAAAGATTACCAGCTTGAATTGTTTTTGGACCTTTAACTACATAACTATTTAAGTGTGGCTCTAATGTATTTTTCAAATAGGAAGTTACAATTTCTTGCTCCTCAAAGTTTTTTATATCCCATTTGATTTCGATGTTTTCATCTTTTAGCTTTGTACCTGCTAATGATATGGTCTTTATATTATTTCCATTTAAATTAATCAAAGACTCTGGTGAGGCACCTAACCAAAAACCTGTTTCTGGATGATACCAACAAAAATTGTAAGCTTCACTATATTTATTTACAATTGATAAAAAGAGTTTAATTACATCTATTTTTTTAATTTTTAATTTTAAATCACGAGCAACAACGACTTTTTCCAATTCTGAATTTAATATTTCATCTATACATCTATTAACCAATTCTTTATGTTTTTTTGAATCTGATTTTTGGCATTTAATAATATTTTTAATGTCGATCTCTGAATTAAATTCATAATGATAAAAATCTGAATCAGATTCAGGAATTAAATAAGTCAAATGTGTTGAGTTATATGGAGCTAATATAAATCCAGACTCTGTGTAATTTACAGTATTGTAGATTTTTGAAGTATTTTGAAATAAGCAGTTTAAATCTTTTTTACCAAAATCTGAATAAATAACAAAAGGTCTACTTAAAGCGATTTGATCTTTAGTTTGATTAAGTAGATTAAGAATTGACATTGGTATTTATTTTGGGAGAGTTATTGTTGTTAGCTTACAAATTGAAATTAGTTCTTTATCCTCGTTGGTAACGTTAATATTGAAAATCTGAGTTGTTCTTCCTCTGTGAACAAATTTTGCACACGCATAAACAAATCCACTCCTAATACTTTTAACATGTTGTGCTGAAATATCTATTCCTCGAACGAAATATTTTTGAGTATCTAAAAACATATGAGCTGCAAAGCTTCCTACTGTCTCAGCTAATGCAACTGTTGCGCCTCCGTGTAATACCCCATCAGGTTGATGAACTTTTTTATTAACTGGCATCTTAGCAATAATGAAATCTTGACCTACGTCGATAAACTCAATCGAAAGAGTTTCCATTAAACTCCCAACACATGATTTATTAGCCTTTTTTAAAATATCATTTTTATCAATATCCATAAGAAATTTAAGTTTTAACAAAAGTACAAAAACCAAAAACGGCCACTGGGCCGTTTAAGTTAAATTTAATCAAAAAAAAAGTGCAACAATAAGTTGCACTTTTTTATATCGATAATTTGGATTATGCAGATTTCTTACATGCTAAAGAATATACTACTAAACCGAAACCAATTTTGTTGATTGCATCAGCGATGTTGTACCAAACATTAATGTCCAGTAAACCTTCAGTAGGTAATGCATCATACCAACCAGTAGTTCCGTCCATGTATCCTAATGGATAAATAGCCCAACCTACTAGTACAAACCAGCAAAGGTATTTGTGAGCTTGAAGAACATCTCCTCCAGCCTCAGTAGCAAGAGCCTTAGCCTCACCAAACCATATCATGTAAGCTATTACAAAATATGCAAGTCCAGAAATTGTACCCCACATAACAGCACTATCACCAGTTTCACCTAAGTAACCAGTAACAAGCATTACAGTTGATAATCCAATTAATTTCCACATTAGATTTTTAGTTGCACCCGCTACTTTAAGTATCAGATAAAACTCTACACACATTAATGGTACAGTTAAAATCCAATCAACATAACGGAAAGCAGTTACATTGTCAAGCGATCCAGCCATAGCTGCATCACGCATGTACCAATAGTGTACTGCTGCAATAAAAGTAATTAAACCAGATACTAAAACAGAATTTCTCCATTTTTTATCGAATTGGTTTAATGATAAGAAAAAGAAGGCAGAAGCTGCCATCATTGCCATACATCCAATGAAGAATGTAAAGTTCACAGGATCGTTAACGTTACCTGTAACATCAGCGATTAGTGGTAAGAATAAATTTGTCATTTTTTCTAATTTTTGTTAGTTTTGTTTAAACAAATGTACAATTTTTTAGGTAAATACTTATCAATTCTATTTTTTTTTAACTCAATCCTACTAATTTAACAATTTTTTATGAAAATAATTTATAGATTCTCAATCGTATCTAGCTTCTTAGGATTGTGGATCACATCACTCCTACCAGAGAGTTTTGAACTCACTCTAGGGTTCTTGTTGATATTTACTTTTGGAATGATACATGGTTCAAATGATATCCTAATTATAAGTCAAATAAAAAAGCATTCTAACTATAATTTTTATAAAGTTCTGTTAACATACCTAACAATTGTATCACTTGCAGTGTTTGTTTTTTACTTTGTACCTGTACTGGCTTTGATTTTATTTGTTTGCTTTAGCGCATATCATTTTGGAGAACAACATTGGGAGCATTTATTGTCTAAAATGAATAATAATCTAAAAAATATTTTCTTTTTTTGCTATGGATTATTGATTTTATATTTAATTTTCTTTTTTAACCAATCAGGTGTTATTGACATAATTTACGAGATAACTGGTATTGAACTGCTTACGATTTATTGTAATGAGATCATTACAAGTGTTTTTTTAATTTTATCAACTATTTTGATTTATGCTTATTACAGCAAAAGTTTAAATATAAAATCAATCCTTAAAGAAATTTTTTCAATTATTATTTTAGCAGTTATTTTCAACTCATCAAGTTTGATATGGGGTTTTTCAATATATTTCATCTTATGGCATAGCATACCATCTCTATTAGATCAAATTTCATTTATTTACGGTGATCTTAAAAAAATTAATATTATAAAATATATTAAAAATGCTTTCCCTTATTGGCTCGTATCAATTATTGGAATAATTATACTTTTTTATATTTTTAAAGATGAAAAACATTTCTACAGTTTATTTTTCGCTTTCATTGCCGCAGTTACTTTTCCGCACGCTATTGTAATGATGTCAATGTTTACAAAAAAATCTAATAAATAAAAAAGCACAGCTTTAATAAACTGTGCTTTTTTTAGTTAAAAAATTAACTATTTATTTAACTTCCTCGAAATCTACATCTTCAACATTATCTCCAGCTTGTTCAGAACTTGAAGACCCGTTGTCTTGATTTTCTGCAGCTCCATTGGCCTGAGCTTCTTGTTGAGCTTTATACATTTCTTCACTTGCCACTTTCCATGCTTCGTTAATTTTTTCTAAAGCTGGATCGATAACCAAAAGATCCTTAGTTGCATATGCCTTTTTTAATTCTTCTAAAGCATTCTCAATTGGTTGTTTTTTATCATCTGACAATTTATCACCAAATTCTTTGAGCTGCTTCTCAGTTTGAAAAATCATTGCATCAGCACTGTTTAATTTATCAGCTGTTTCTTTTGCTTTAGCATCAGCTTCAGCGTTTGCTTCGGCATCTCTTTTCATTTTTTCAATTTCATCTTCAGTAAGACCAGATGAAGCTTCAATTCTTATATCCTGTGATTTATTTGTTGCTTTATCTGTTGCGGAAACTTTAATAATTCCATTGGCATCAATATCAAATGTTACCTCAATCTGAGGAACACCTCGTTGTGCTGGTGGAATACCATCCAAGTGAAAACGTCCAATAGTCTTATTATCTGCTGCCATAGCACGTTCTCCTTGTAATACGTGAATCTCTACTGATGGTTGATTATCAGCGGCAGTAGAAAAAACCTGAGACTTTTTGGTTGGAATCGTTGTATTAGCATCAATGAGCTTTGTCATTACATTACCCATAGTCTCAATTCCTAAAGACAAAGGAGTAACGTCTAAAAGTAAAACATCTTTAACATCTCCAGTCAAAACTCCACCTTGTATTGCAGCACCAACTGCGACAACTTCATCAGGATTAACTCCTTTATTAGGCTTTTTACCGAAAAACTTCTCAACAGCATCTTGAACAGCTGGTATTCTAGTTGAGCCACCAACTAAAATTATCTCGTCAATATCACTTTTAGAAATTCCTGCAGCCTTTAATGCTGTTTCACATGGCTTTATAGTTCTTTTAACCAAATCGTCTATCAATTGCTCAAATTTTGATCTAGATAAAGTTCTAACTAAGTGCTTTGGCCCACTCGATGTGGCAGTAACATATGGTAAATTTATTTCTGTTTGAGCTGAAGATGAAAGTTCAATCTTAGCCTTTTCCGCAGCTTCTTTTAAACGTTGTAAAGCCATTGGATCTTCTCTTAAATCCATGTTTTCATCAGCTTTAAACTCCTCAGCAAGCCAGTTGATTATCTTCTCGTCAACATCATCTCCACCAAGGTGTGTATCTCCGTCTGTTGCTAAAACTTCAAAAACACCATCTCCGAGTTCAAGTATTGAAACATCATGAGTTCCACCACCAAAATCAAAAACAACTATAGTTTGGTCTTTACCTTTTTTATCCAAACCATAAGCCAAAGCAGCAGCTGTAGGCTCATTAATGATCCTTCTTACTTTTAAGCCAGCAATCTCTCCAGCTTCTTTTGTAGCTTGACGTTGTGCATCATTAAAGTATGCAGGCACAGTTACAACAGCTTCTGATATCTCTTGATCCAAAAATTCTTCAGCAGTTTTTTTCATTTTTTGAAGTACCATTGCAGACAACTCCTGAGGAGTATACAATCTACCATCAATATCAACACGAGGAGTATCATTATCGCCTTTAACAACTTTATATGGTACACGACCTACTTCTTTTTTGGATTCAGAAAACTTGTTACCCATAAATCGTTTAATTGAATAAACTGTTTTTTGAGGGTTAGTCACAGCTTGTCTTTTAGCTGGATCACCAACTTTAATTTCTCCTCCTTCAACAAAAGCTATAACAGATGGTGTTGTACGTCTTCCTTCAGCATTTGTTATTACAACAGGTTCATTTCCTTCCATAACGGAAACACATGAATTAGTGGTTCCAAGATCAATTCCTATTATTTTACTCATAACTTATAATTTTTTTTGAATTTATATTCATTCACAATCACTATGTCAATCATTGTGCCATGACATAAAATATGACAAGGTGTCATATTCAATCCGTTCTTTTTTCACTATTTTTACCAAAATTTAATACTTAAATGACTAATCCTAAAGAATATAAACGTGTTACTGTCAAATCTCTGGTTGAGATGAAAAGTAATGACGAAAAGATTGCAATGATAACAGCATATGATTACACCATGGCTAAAATTGTTGATGGTGCAGGAATTGATGTTATTCTAGTTGGTGACTCTGCGAGTAATGTCATGGCAGGTCATGAAACCACGCTTCCAATAACTCTAGACCAAATGATATACCATGCTTCATCAGTTGTTAGAGCAATTGAAAGATCATTAGTTGTAGTTGACCTACCATTTGGAACATATCAAAGCGATTCAAAAGAAGCGTTACGTTCAGCTATAAGAATAATGAAAGAAAGTGGTGGACATGCCGTAAAGCTCGAAGGAGGTAAAGAGATTAAAGATTCTATAAAAAAGATATTAAACGCTGGAATTCCTGTAATGGGACACTTAGGACTAACACCTCAATCGATTTATAAATTTGGGACATACACTGTACGTGCAAAGGAAGACGAAGAAGCTGAAAAGCTAATTAAAGACGCTCTTCTGCTGCAAAAACTAGGTTGTTTTGCCTTAGTTCTAGAAAAAATTCCTGCAAAACTAGCTGAAAAAGTTTCAAAGAGCCTAAAAATCCCCGTAATTGGTATTGGCGCCGGATCTGGTGTTGACGGTCAAGTGCTTGTGCTACATGACATGATTGGCATGACAAACGAGTTTAATCCTCGCTTTTTAAGAAGATATATGAATTTGTATGAATCCATGACAAAATCGATTGGACAATATGTTAACGATGTAAAAACCTCAGAATTTCCAAATAGTGATGAACAATACTAAAAATGTCCAAAAGAATACTTTCAAATGCTTCCAATTTACAGATTTTATATCAAGATAATCATCTGTTAATAGTCAATAAAAGAATTGGAGATATTGTTCAAGGTGATAAAACTAATGACAAACCATTATCTGAAATTGCTAAAGAATACATAAAAAATAAATTTAATAAAAAAGGAAATGTGTTTTTGGGTGTAACCCATAGATTAGATAGACCAACATCTGGAATTGTAATATTTGCAAAAACTTCAAAGGCTCTCAAAAGAATAAATAAAATGTTTCAAAATAAAGAAATTGAAAAGTTCTATTGGGCTATTGTTAAAAATAAACCTGAAAAATCAAAAAATACATTAAAACATTGGTTGAAAAAAAATTCTCTAAATAATATTACTAAGGTATACAATAAAGAAGTTGACGGTAGTAAAAAAGCCGTAATGCATTATAGCATAATTAAAAATCTAAAATCTCATTTCCTTTTAGAAATCAAATTAGAAACTGGGAGATCCCATCAAATAAGAAGTCAACTTGGCTTTATAGGTTCACCCATAAAAGGTGATTTAAAATATGGTTTCGACAGGAGTAATCACAATGGCGGTATACATTTACATGCTAAAAAAATTAAACTTTTACACCCTGTATCAAAAAAAATAATTTCAATTGAAGCAAATCTGCCAGATGATATTCTTTGGAAAAACTGCATCTAAATAAATTTTATGATTACACAGAAGGAAATATTAGAAAATCAAAAAAAGTTTTTTGAATCTGGAAAATCGAGGGATATAAATTTCATTAAAAGAAAACTACAACAACTCAAAACTAGCATTCTTAAGAACGAAGAAGTTATATATTCTGCACTGTATAAGGATCTTAAAAAATCAAAATTTGAAGCCTACATAAGTGAGATTGGTATTTTAATAAGTGAAATTGACTTAGTCATAAAAAATATTCACAAATGGAGTAAGCCTAAAAAAATTCGTTCATCAATGTTAAATTTTCCTTCAAATGACTTCATTATTTCGGAACCGTATGGATGCACACTTGTCATTGCCCCTTGGAATTACCCATTTCAACTTGCTGTAAGCCCAATAATATCAGCTATTGCATCAGGAAACACAGTTGTTTTAAAACCGAGTGAAATAACTAAACACACTGGTGAAATAATAAAAACATTATTGAATGATATTTTTGAAGAAAACCACCTCAAAGTAGTACTAGGTGGAGTTCCAGAAACTACTCAATTGTTAAATTTACGCTGGGACTATATATTTTTTACTGGAAGTGTTGAAGTAGGTAAAATTATAGCAAAAGCTGCATCAAAACATCTAACTCCTTGTACGCTTGAACTTGGAGGTAAAAACCCATGTATCGTAGATTCAACTGCAAATTTGAAATTATCCGCAAAACGCCTAGTATGGGGAAAGTTTTTAAACGCAGGTCAGACATGCATTGCTCCTGACTTCATATTGGCCCATGAATCCATAAAATCAAAATTGATTGATCTATTGATAACTGAAATTAAGAAGGCCTATGGAATAAACCCAGAAATTTCAAAATCTTATCCAAGAATCGT
>JAYNFX010000046.1:0-9233 GCA_038106885.1 Flavobacteriaceae bacterium
GTTTTTAAATTATCTTCATTATAAACTCTTTCAATAACAACATCAGTCATTTCTCTCATTTCGTTAAGACTCATATCATCATCAAATTCCTTTTGCAGTTCTTTTAATTTAATTTTTAATTTTTTTATGAGTGTTTTATACATGGAATTTTTGTATAAGTTATTCATTTCATTAGGATCTTTGTCAAGATCATACAATTCCCACTCATCCATTGAATAATAAAAATGAATCAACTTAAATCTTTTAGTCCTAATTCCATAATGAGGTTCAACCATATGCCATCTTGGGTATTCATAATAATGATAATAAATTGCATCTCGCACATTGTCATTATTTAATTTTAGCTGAGGTGCAAAACTAGTTCCCTGAATATCCTTTGGGATATCTATTTCTGCTAAATCTAATAATGTAGGTGCAAAATCAATATTGAGTAATAAATTTGAATTTGTAGTTTTAGGTTTAATCACTTTTGGGTAACTAATCACAAATGGCATTCTAAATGATTCTTCGTACATCCAACGCTTATCAAACCAACCATGTTCTCCTAAATAAAAACCTTGATCAGAAGTATAAATAATAATAGTATTGTCCATTAATTTATTTTCTTCAAGATAATCGAGCATCTGACCTACTGCTTTATCAACACCAGCAACACATCTCAAATAATCTTTAATATAGCGTTGATATTTCCAATTCTTTAGTTCTTTACCTTTTAAACTATCATTTGGAGTCCAAAATTCACCTTTATTTCCATATGTATAATATTTATTTAACTCTAACTTTGATAACCCTTTTGGAGCTGGAATTTTTAAATCTCTTCGATTCATATGATTTTCTATTTCCATCCACTGTTTTTTCGCTGCTTCTCTTCCAACATATTCATCATTAAAATTTTCAGGATGTGGTAAATCTCCATCTTTAAATAGTGATTTAAATTCTTTTGCTGGCTCCCATGGACGGTGAGGAGCTTTAAATTGATACATTAACATAAAAGGTTTACTTTTATCACGACTTTTTTCTAGCCAATTAATAGCATCATATGCAACTTGAGCGGTAGAATGTCTATTTTTTTCTACAATTGTATCTTTCCCATTTTCCAAAAATACTGGATTGAAATAAGTCCCTTGACCGCCCCAGTTAATCATAACCTTAGAATAATTAAAACCAGTTGGTGCAGTACCTAAATGCCACTTACCAATAACTGCTGTCTGATAACCAAATTTTTGTAATATTTTTGGAAATGTAATTTGTGTACCATCAAAATCACCACCCTTTTCATTTTTAAAAAATCCATTAACATGACTGTATTTACCTGTTAAAATTGAGGCTCTACTAGGTCCACAAATTGAATTTGTATTAAATACTCTATTCATTAGCATGCCGTTTTCAGCAATTCTATCAATATTTGGTGTTGGTGCTATTTTTGCTAACCAATCATTATATGCGCTGACAGCACTAACAGCATGGTCATCAGACATAATAAACACAATATTTGGCCTACTATTTTCAGTTTCAGAAATCGAATCGTTTTGACCAAATAAATTAACTGAAAGTAAAATAAAAGTTAAATAGAAATATTTGACATTATTCATTTGAATGATTTTTTAAATTGTTCTAGTTCAATTCCCAGTGAATTGACAATATCATTATATCGAGTTAAACTAGCAAGATTAATGGTTTCTCCAGGATCTACAGAGTGATCATATAACATTTTAATCTTACGATTGGGTAAATTCCATTCTGTATAAAAAAGTTTGTCTTTGATAAAAGTATCTCCTTTTTGCCAACGAGAAAGTGCATGTCTTTTAAAAATTTTTTCCGGAAAAATCATGCTTTCAACCAAAGAATTACCCTGTAAATGTTTAGGCTTTTCTCCTGAACTCAGCTCACAAAGTGTTGGATACAAGTCTATCAATTCAGCAACTGAATTTGTTTTTTTATTTTTTTCAAATTCAGGTGAACTAATAATCAGTGGAACTCTAAGAGCAACTTCAAAATTGCTATGCTTAGCCCAAAGACCATGTTCGGAAAGACTCCATCCATGATCACCAACTAATACTATTACAGTATTTTTTCTAAGACCTAATTCATCTAAAGCAGAAATTAATTTTCCAATTTGAGCATCAACATAACTTACGCTAGCATAATATGCATGAATAAGTGTTAAAGCTAAATCTTCAGGGATTGGTCCTTTTTTAGGAATATCCTTGTAGTGACGTAACTCACCCCATTTATGATTCGCAATTAGTGGAGCTGACTCAGGAAATTTTTGGTTTTTTGGTAAAGATATCTGGTTTCTATCATATAAATCCCAATACTTTTTTGGAGCTGTAAAGGGTAAGTGTGGTTTTACAAATCCAACTGCTAAAAAAAATGGAGTGCTAGAATTTTTTAATTTTTTTAGGTCTCTTATTGATTTTTCTGCCGTCTGAGAATCAAAATAAACAGAGTCATCAACGTCTAATTTCTCATATGCTGCTGCTGGTTTCTTATTTGCATTCAAAGCTCGATTCACAGGGTCTTGATAATTCCTCCAGCTCGCATCTTGTGGATACCACTCCTCATCCCATGACTTTATATCGTTTTTTAGGTGTGTAATTTTATTATTACTTATTGTCACATATCCTCGTTGGTTAAAATAATCAACTATATTTATTGCTTCTGGTCCAGCTTCATTAATACTTGAATAATAATTTAAAAATCTATCTTCAGTAGGTCGTATTCCAGATAATAAACTTGCTCTTGAAGCACCACAAACTGGTACATTACAATAAGCACGATTAAATGTCACACCTTCAGAAGCCAATTGATCTATATTTGGACTTTTGATATAATTCTTATTATATACCTTTAGTTCAGGTCTTAAATCATCTACCATAATAAAAAGTATATTTTTAGGTGGTTCTTGATTTTGTGCATCGACTTCAAAAACCAAAGCAATAATTATTAAATATTTTAAAATTTTAATCATCTACTTCAATTCTTTTTTCTACCTCTAAAATTATTGATTGCAAGTCGTTATCATCTGAAGAGGATCCTGTCATTATTTTAAATTCACCTGGCTCAACACAATACTTCATATTTATATCATAAAATGCCAAAGTCTCTTTATTTATCTTAAAATCAACTTTTTTTGTTTCTCCTTTTTTGAGGAAAATTCTTTGATAACCTTTGAGTTCTTTAACAGGTCTGGTAACACTACTCACTTTATCTCTAATATACATTTGCACTACCTCATCTCCGTCGTAATTACCTGTATTTGTTACTGAAACTGAAACCGAAATAATTTCATCTGAATTTAAAATAGACTTGGATAATTTTGGTTTTGAGTATTCAAAATTCGTGTAACTCAATCCATATCCAAATGGATAAAGTGGTGTTGATTTATTAAGTGCATATTTATGAAAATAAGCAGATGGCTTATGATTATAAATCATTCTTAATTGTCCTACATCACGAGCCACTGTTAAAGGCAATTTACCACTAGGATTAACATTACCGAAAATAATTTCTGCAACTGCTTGACCACCAAAAGAACCTGGTCCCCAAGCTTCGATAATAGCAGGAATTTGATCATGTAACCATGGTTCTGAAATTGGGCGATGATTAACTAATACAATTATAACAGGAGTGCCAGTTGCTTTTATAGCTTTTACTAAAGCCAATTGTTTACCAGGTAAATCCAAGGCTGCGCGTCCCATATTTTCTCCTGCGGTTTTATCTTTCCAGCGATAACGCATGGCATTATCTCCAACGACAACAACAACATAATCAAAATCTGAAGCTATTTGAGCAGCCTTTGATATAGCGTTGTCATTTATTTTTCGGATGTTTTCTCCTGAATCAAAAAAATCAACTTCATATCCTTTTTGATTTCCAACTTTTTTTATGCCTTCTAAAATTGTAGTAACATTTTCGTTAGGCTGTGCCGAATGCCAATCTCCTAGTATAGTTTGGTTGTTGGCATTTGGTCCAGTTACTAAAATTCGCTTTTTAGATGTTGTTTTTTTTAATGGTAAAAGCCCTTGGTTTTTTAATAAAACAATACCTTTTTGAGCTGCTTCAAGAGCTACTTTTTGATGCTCAGATGTAAAAATTTTATCTTTAATTGAGTTTAAATCAACTGTTCTGTTTTCAAACAAACCAAGCTTAAATTTCGCTGTTAAAATTTTTTCACAAGCTTCATTAACACGCTCCAAAGGTAATACCCCCTCCTCTACTAAAGCTATAATAGCCTCAGGAAATTTTGGCCCGTGCATATGCATATCCATACCTGCTCTAACTGCAAATAAAGAAGCTTCTTTTAAATTACTGGCAACATTGTGTAGATCATCTATCCTCTCTATATCCATCCAATCACTAACAAAAAATCCTTCAAAATTCCATTTATTTCTAAATAAATCAGTCATAAGCCAAGTGTTCATATGACAGGGAATACCATTAAGCTCATTATGTGCTGCCATAATTGAGTAAACCCCAGCATCAATAGCTTGCTTATAAGGCTTAAGATGAACTTCTCTCAAAGTACGTAATGAAACATCCATGGGTGCTGCATTAAGACCATTAATTGGCTCTCCCCCAGCAATCATATGTTTGGCACATGCAATTACCTTATCAGTTCCTGTAAAATCTTCTTGCTGAAGCCCTCTAATCATTGCAGCGCCCAAATTACCAACAAGGAAATGATCTTCGCCAAATGTTTCACCTACTCTCCCCCACCTAGGATCGCGAAGAACATCAATATTTGGTGTAAATGTCCAATGTGAACCTGTTGCACGCATTTCTTTTGCTGTTTGAGTTCCTATTACCTCTAAAAATGAATCAGTCCAAGTTGAAGCTAGTGTTATCGGAGATGGATATACTGTTGTACCTGAAACTAAAGCATTGCCATGAATAGCATCAATACCTATAAGTAGTGGGATTTTCAATCTAGATTGTGCGGCAAGTTCTTGTAGTAAATTAGACTCCTCAGCTGTTAAAACATGTAAAAATGAGCCTATTTCTCCACGGCGTGTCATTTGTGCTACATCATCGCTAAACAAGCCTTTATAAAACCCTTGAGAGTCATTAGAATGCAGTTCTTCTTCTGTTAAATCTTTTTCAGCTTGTCTCATGTGATCCAATCCTACAAACTGGTTCATTTGATACACTTTTTCTTCAAGAGTCATTCGATCCATTAAATCATTGACACGATTTTCTACAGAGGCATTTGGGTTTAAATAAATTGGCGAAGAATTTTGTGAAAATCCTAAAAATGAAAATCCATAAATAAAATATATTAAACTATTTGGAATTATTTTACTCATTGTTGATTGCATTTTTTATAATATTATATGAAGGGGTTGGATTAAAATTAGCATCATAAATTGACTGAAAATAAATATTGGGTTTTTTTAAACGAACTCCTAGATCCCATAGATTCAAAGTAACCACACCTGTTTTTACTTTAGATTGCAAAACTTCAACTAATCTTTGATACAATTGAGCTTGTAAGTTTAATTCATTCGAATAATTACTAGTGTCCTTTAGTTTGTAATCTAACTCAGTAACATGAAACTCCAAATCATTTGCATGCGCCCAATCTATAATATCAGAAAGAGCTTTAAAAGCCTCTTCAGGTTTTTCTATAAAATCTAGAGTTGATCTACTTAATCCCAAATGACCTTGCCAGCCAATTCCATCTACCCTAAGTCCCTTACTCCTTAGATATAGAATAGTTTCTTTGACCCTATTCCACATGGGTTTTTGCACTCCAGCGTTCTGATTGTATACCAATTTCACATTAGGGGCATATTGAGTTGCAATTTCAAAAGCTTTAACAATATAATTTGGAAAGCCTTCTTCATTAAGCCCCATACCAAGCCAGGGATTTTCCCAACTATTTGTACCTGGTTTAGGACCAAACCAACTTCCGTCTGGAAGAATAGTTTCGTTAACCACATCCATATAACTTACAGCTGGTTCATTATTATACCTTTTGGCTGAAGCAGTCATAAATTCAATCATGACTTGTTCCAGCTCTTGGGCTGTTCTGTGATCTTCCTTAGCCCATTTTGAGGCTTGTGGACTAATAGGTCCATGAATCCTAACAGTAAGATCGTGTTTATTTGAAAACTCTAAAAAATCATTTATTCTATCCCATTGCCAAACCTTAGGCTTTGGATGAACACGAGATTGTTTGGCTGAGTTAGCAGGCGTTAAAAACTTAAAATCTTTTAAAAATAGATTTTCTTTCTTACTTCCAAGTTCGTAATGATTTAGTGTAGCTCCAATTAATAATTTCGGAGAGTTTTTAACAAGACTTTTCATAGGAATATCACTATGATTATTAAAATAGTTCGCTGCTAATTTTTGAAATCGAAGAAGAAGGTTTTTGTTATCATTATCATATGCAAGGTTTATAGTTTCATTTGGGTCAAATTTATAATTATAAAGCTCCTCAGCATAGATATCCCTTTCATATATTGGATCGGTGCTTTTCTTTCCTTCTATCCAAACAGTGTATCGGTAATCATCCGTCCTGAAACTATACCCTGTTTTATTAGAATTAGTATATTGACTAACTGCGTAAGGCTTTACAGAACTCTTTTCACCATTTATTAAAGGCAATAAGCTAATCCCATCTAAATTTTCAGGGACTTCAAATCCTGCAGCTTGACAAAGAGTTGGGAAAACATCAACAAATTCTGTTGGTGAATTAATTTTTATTTTTTTATTTACTCTAGGGTCATAAATTATTAATGGGGAGCGCGTAGCTTGCTCAAAATTAGAGTGTTTGTTCCAAAGTCCATGATCTCCTAAATGCCATCCGTGATCACCCCAAATTACTATAATTGTATTTTTATCTAATCCTAATTTTTTTAATTTCTTAATTATTTTACCTATTTGAGTATCAACAAAACTTGTACTAGCATAGTAACCATGAATTAAGTTTTTTTGAAATTCTTCTGATAAAATTACGCGTTTATTATCCGATACTTCGTAAGATATATCTGGAGTTATGTAAGACCTTAACTCTCCAGAACTGTGATAAGCTATATTAGGACCATTTTTAGAGTTTTTTTGATACTCAGAAACTCTAAATTTTGATACATCATATAAATCCCAATATTTTTTTGGAACTGCAAATGGTAAATGAGGACGCTTAAATCCAACAGCTAAAAAAAATGGTTTTGTATTTGAATTCAACTTATCCAGCCAATTATTAGTATAAGCTGCTAGAATTCCATCCACATATGCTTCATCTGGAGCATCACTCATTGAAAAAGGGGGTTTATATTGACTTCTTAAATATTTACCAAGATCCTTTACACCTTTTGACTTTGCCTCATTTCTTAACTGTAAAATTTTACTTTTGATTTCTGGATTTTGATAAAAACCCATCGCTGGTGGGCCATAGTCTTTAGGATAACCCATTTTATGCTCTGGTAGATATGGAACAGTCCAAGAAGGTTTATCTCTAAATTGATCCACACACCTTGGATCAAATATTTTTCCAAGGCCAATAGTTTCATAACCATTATTTTTAAAAAATTGTGGTATGGTTACAATATCAGGTACCATATCACGCATTTTGGTTTTCAAATCCCAAACTTTGGTGTAATCAGGACGTTTTCCAGTCATTATACTTGCTCTGGCTGGACCACAAATAGCTTGTTGAGTGTGGTTATTATGAAATGTTGTTGCATTTTCTGATAATTTATCCAGATTTGGAGTTATAGCAATTTCATCGCCATATGCGCCTATTGTCGGTTTCAGATCATCAACTGCAATGAAAAGAATATTGGGCCTGTTATCAATATGATCTTGAGAATAACAGCTCAAGGATAAAAAAATAAATAATATTTTATATATATATTTCACACATTGAGATTTATAAATCAAATCTAATACTTTTAATAATTCTTATAATATGAATTATGACGCAAAAAATATAATAAATGGAGAAGACTCTTTTTTAATCATTAATCATATATTTAATATTGTATTTTTATTAAAATATTTAAAATGCTAATGAATTCAATTTTCAAAATATTTTTATTTACAAGTATCCTAATTTTAGGATGTAAAAAAACCAAGGAAAAAACATACATAACAAAGCCTTTAATTGAGGGTATGGTGTGGATTGAAGGGGGTATTTTTCAAATGGGAGCTTCAGAAAATGATAATATGGCTCTCACGCACGAAAAGCCAAGTCATACTGTCAAAGTAGATGGTTTTTATATGGATGAGACTGAAGTTACTAATAAACAGTTTTCTGAATTCATTAAAGCAACTGGCTATATTACTACTGCTGAAAGACCAATAGATTGGGATATTATAAAAATGCAACTTCCACCTGGAACTCAAAGGCCACATGATTCTATTCTAATGCCTGGTTCTTTATTATTTAAAAAAACTACTGAATCTGTTCCAAATCTATATGATTTCTCACAATGGTGGAAATGGAGTATTGGAGCAAATTGGAAAGAACCTGAAGGAAAAGGCAGTAATATTGTTGGTAAAGAAAACTATCCTGTTGTTCATGTATCATATGAGGATGCAATTGCATATTGTAATTGGTCAGGAAAAAGATTACCAACTGAAGCTGAATGGGAATACGCAGCACGAGGAGGTAAAAAAAATAAAATATATTTTTGGGGGAATTTATCAAACTCACTTCATCAATACGTAAACAGTTGGGAAGGAGAATTTCCTGTTGAAAATATTATTAAAGATGGATTTGAAAAAAGCGCTCCTGTAAAATCGTTTCCTCCAAATGATTATGGATTGTATGAAATTTCAGGAAATGTTTGGGAGTGGACCAGTGACTGGTACAATGTCAATTACTACGCCCAATGTAAAAAAAACAATATTACTGATAACCCAATTGGCGCTAACAAAGCATACAATCCAAATAATCCCTATATAGATGAGAAAATTATTCGTGGTGGATCATTTTTGTGTAATGCTTCATATTGCGCTAGTTACAGAGTTTCATCTAGAATGGCTACAGACCCAAACACATCTTTGGAACATTTAGGTTTCAGAACAGTAAAAGTTAAAAATAATTGAATATTTTTATAGCTTGTTTATCAAAATTATAATTCCTCAATCCATATGAGAATAATATTATTTTTAATTTTTAGTCCTTTAATTATTTTCAGCCAATCGATAAGAATAAATGAAGTTGTATCGTCTAATTCTGTTTATTTTGACGAGGACGGAGACAGCCCAGATTGGATTGAACTTTA
>JAYNFX010000047.1:0-8605 GCA_038106885.1 Flavobacteriaceae bacterium
CCTTCAAGGATTAAAAAAATAGCCCCAATAAATCCAATAATAACTCCAATAATTTGAAAACTATTGGATTTAATTTTAAAAAATAAATAACCCAATAATAAAGTGTTAAGAGGAACTAATGAATTAAGAACTGAAGCTATTGCACTGTCAACCTCTAACTCAGCGTAAGCAAACAAAAAGGAAGGGAAAAAGCTTCCTAAAAACCCTGATATCGCTAACCATTTCCATTTTTTTTTATTTAACCCTTTTAAACTTTTAAATCCAAAAAGAAAAATAATAATTGAAGATATAACAATCCTATAACTTCCTAATTGAAGGGGAGTCAGACCAATTAAACCTTTCTTTATTAAAATAAATGAACTTCCCCATATCAAAGATAGAAGTAATAAAAAAATCCATTTTCTAATAATGTTATTCATTTAAAAAAATTGAGACACAAAATTGAACTAAATAATATCAATCAATGCCAAAAAAATATTAAATTTGAATCACCATTAAATAATAATCTATTAAAATTTTGAAACCTATTTATCTGCTGATTTTGTTTTTGTTTTTTGCTCAAAATTGCAAAGATCCTAAAGCTGAAGTCGTATATATTCAAAATAATGATGTTCACAACATCATTGATGAATCTTTGATGAACAATAAACTTGCAACCGCAACCTTTGAAATTAAAGGAATGACTTGCGAAATGGGCTGTGCTAAAACAATTGAAAAAAAATTATCAAATCTAGATGGTACATCTTTAGCAAAAGTTGACTTCAAAAATGAAACTGCTTCAGTTTTATTTGATTTAAATAAAATTGACAAAGATATTCTTAAATCAACTGTTGAATCTATTGGAGATAAAAAAACTTACAAAGTAGAAAATATAAAAATATCCTTGTAGTTAATAATAAATCAGCTATTCATTATTTCTTCAATCTCTTCAATTTCAATTGGTATACTTTTCATTAAGTTAATTGGGGTTCCTGAATTTTTTATTACCACATCATCTTCTAAACGTATACCTAAATTTTCGTCTGGTATATATATTCCTGGTTCAACAGTGAAAACCATATTAGCAACCATTGGAGTTTTAAGATCACCATAGTCATGAGTATCTAGTCCCATGTGATGAGAAGTGCCATGCATAAAATACTTCTTATATGCTGGATTTTTATGATCTTGATTTTGAATGTCAGATTTGTCTAGCAATCCAAGACTTATAAGTTCAGATGTCATCAACTTACCAACTTCAACATGATATTCTTCCCATAAAGTGCCAGGAATCAACATTTTTGATGCTTCATTTTTAACATTAAGTACTGCTTGATATACAGATTTTTGACGATCAGTAAAACGACCATTTATTGGAACTGTCCTAGTCATATCACTAGAATAGTTAGCATATTCTGCTCCAACATCCATCAACAGCATGTCACCATCTTTGCATTGCATATTATTATTGATATAATGTAATACACAAGCATTGTATCCAGAGGCAATTATTGGAGTGTAAGCAAAGCCTTTAGACCTGTTTCTCAAAAACTCATGGGAATATTCAGCCTCAACATGAAACTCCATAACTCCAGGTTTTAAAAATTTTAAAACTCTCCTGAAACCTTTTTCTGTAATATCACAAGCTTTTTGAATTAATTCAATCTCCTCAGGCTCTTTGACACCACGAAGTTTCTCCATAATCGGAAAACTGTATTCAATTTTGTGCTTAGGGTAATTAGATTTAAGCCAAACCAGAAAACGATCCTCTCTGGTCTGCATCTCAACTGCTTTTCTGTAATGATCGTTATTATTAAAATAAACTTTATCAACATTAGTCATCAGCTTAGAGAAAATTGTTTCAAACTCATCCAACCAATAAACGGATTGAATTCCAGTTGAACTTTTTGCCTGATCTTTATTTAGTTTTGCACCCTCCCAAATGGCAATATGGTCATTTGTTTCTTTTAAAAACAAAATTTCTTTGTGAGCTGGATTATTAGCATTTGGATTTAAAACTAAAATGCTCTCTTCTTGATCAACTCCACTTAGATAAAAAATATTACGATGCTGATAAAAAGGCAAAGTACTATCTGCTCCAGTACTAAAAATATCATTTGAATTAAAAACAGCTATAGAATTTGGAAGCATTTGACTGATAAACTTCGATCTATTTCTTTTAAATAAGTTCGAATCTATGGGTAGGTATTTCATTTTTTATCTTTTATCAAAAGTAGATATTTTAGCTCACAACCTAAAAAATTTAATTTAAAAACAGAAATATGCTAAAAGTTAAATTAAAAAAATTCTAAATATCAAAAATTAATGCTTAAACTAATTGCCTAAAAGCTAGTTGTGAACTACCTTTGCTTTGTTAATTCAATATTCTCTCTATGACCCAGATTCTAAAGTCTTCAATAGGAAGAAAAATTGCAATGGCATTGTCCGCTTTTTTCTTAATGGTATTTATACTTCAACACTTTACCATTAATATTTTATCTGTATTTGACCCAATACTTTTTAATGAAATTTCTCATTTTATGGGAACTAATCCTCTGGTACAATTTGTGCTTCAACCAATTTTAATTTTTGGGGTTATTTTTCATTTTCTCATGGGTTTTGTTTTGGAATACAAAAACAGAGCATCACGACAAATAAGTTATGCTGTTAATAATGGGAATGCAAACTCAACGTGGATGAGTAGAAATATGATTTACAGTGGTGGATTTATCTTAATTTTTTTAATTATACACTTTATTGATTTTTGGCTACCAGAAATTAACACAAAATACATTATTGGGGACACTAGCGGATTACTTGCTGACGGAAGCGATTTTCGTTACTTCGAGGAATTAAAACATAAATTTTCTCCTTTATGGCGTGTGTTGCTGTATTGTATTGGATTTGTTTTTCTATCTCTTCATTTATTACATGGATTTAATTCTGCTTTTCAATCTGTTGGAGCAAATAATAAATATGTAAAAGGATTAAAAAAAATTGGTGTCATATACTCAACTCTAATCCCATTTGGATTTATTGTTATAGCTGTTTTTCATTTTTTTAACAATACTCATTAAAACTTATTCTTATGGCGTTAAAATCAAATATACCAGAAGGACCATTAGCAGATAAGTGGACAAATCATAAAAATAAAATCAATCTTGTCAATCCGGCAAATAAAAGATTAATTGATATTATAGTTGTTGGAACTGGCCTTGCTGGTGGATCAGCAGCAGCTACATTAGCTGAACTTGGATATAATGTCAAAGCCTTCTGTTTTCAAGATTCCCCAAGACGTGCACATTCAATTGCTGCTCAAGGAGGAATTAATGCAGCAAAAAACTATCAAGGAGACGGAGATTCAACTTACAGGCTGTTTTATGACACAGTAAAAGGTGGAGATTATCGTTCTAGAGAAGCTAATGTTTACAGGCTTGCTGAAGTTTCAACAAATATAATAGATCAATGTGTTGCTCAAGGAGTTCCATTTGCAAGAGATTATGGAGGACTTTTAGATAATCGATCATTTGGTGGAGTTTTAGTTTCAAGAACTTTTTATGCTAAAGGACAGACTGGCCAACAACTCCTTTTAGGAGCTTATTCGGCGATGAACAGGCAGATTGGCCGAGGTAAAATAAAAATGTACAATCGGCATGAGATGCTTGATATTGTAATTATTGATGGTAAAGCTCGTGGAATTATAACTCGGAATTTAATTTCTGGAGAAATTGAACGTCATTCTGCTCATGCAGTTGTTTTAGGAACTGGTGGATATGGAAATGTTTTTTATCTATCCACAAATGCTATGGGAAGCAATGTAACAGCTGCATGGAAAGCCCACAAGAGAGGTGCTTATTTTGCCAACCCATGTTACACTCAAATTCATCCTACTTGTATTCCAGTTTCTGGAGACCATCAGTCTAAATTAACTCTGATGTCTGAATCTCTTAGAAATGATGGACGAATTTGGGTTCCTAAAAAAATTGAAGATGCTAAAGCTATTCAAAATAAAAGTTTAAAACCGACATCAATAAAAGAAGAGGATCGCGACTATTTTTTAGAAAGAAGGTATCCAGCATTTGGAAATTTAGTTCCAAGAGATGTTGCCTCTAGAGCAGCTAAAGAGCGCTGCGACGCTGGATTTGGCGTTAATGCTACTGGCGAGGCAGTCTTTCTTGACTTTGCTTCGGCGATAAAAAGATATGGTAAAGAACAAGCACATGTTAAAGGTTTAGATGAAAATGATGAAAATTTAGTTAACACTCTTGGAAAAGAAGTTGTAAAAGGAAAATACGGGAACCTCTTCCAAATGTATGAAAAAATTGTTGATGAAAATCCATATGAAACTCCAATGATGATTTACCCCGCAGTACATTACACAATGGGTGGTATATGGGTTGATTATAACCTTCAGACTTCTGTCCCTGGATTGTATGCTATTGGTGAAGCTAATTTTTCTGACCATGGTGCCAATCGTTTGGGTGCCTCTGCTCTTATGCAAGGTCTAGCTGATGGATATTTTGTTCTACCATATACAATAGGAAATTATTTATCTGATGATATTAGAACTGGTCCAATTTCGATAGACACAAAAGAATTTGATGAGGCTGAAAAAAATGTCCGCGAAAAAATTGATTCTTTCATTAATAATAAAGGGGATAAGCCTGTAGATTATTTTCACAAAAAACTTGGTAAAATAATGTGGAATAAATGTGGAATGGCTAGAAATAAAAAAGATTTAGAATCAGCCATTGAAGAAATATCAGCCCTTAGAAAAGATTTTTACAAAAATGTTTTAGTCCCAGGCTCTGCAGATGAATTTAATGAAGAGTTGGCTAAAGCAGGTCGTGTAGCAGATTTTTTAGAGCTAGGTGAATTATTTGCAAAGGATGCCTTAGTAAGGGAAGAATCAGCCGGTGGACATTTCCGTGAAGAATATCAAACTCCAGAAGGAGAAGCTAAAAGAAGAAAAGAATTTCAATTTGTATCAGCTTGGGAATTTAAAGGTGAACCAAAAGACGCTGTATTACATAAGGAAGAATTAGTTTACGAGAATATTGAAGTTAAAGAAAGGTCGTATAAATAATTAATGCTATGAATTTAACATTAAAAATATGGCGTCAAAAAAACGCTAAAGCAAAAGGAGAAATTGTTGAATATCCTATCAAAGGAATCTCACCCGATATGTCTTTTTTAGAAATGTTAGATGTTCTTAACAGCCATCTTATAAGCTCCGGAGAAGAGCCTGTGGCTTTTGATCATGACTGTAGAGAAGGTATTTGCGGTTCATGTTCGTTATATATCAATGGTGAAGCCCATGGTCCAGACAGAAGGGTTACCACTTGTCAATTACATATGAGAAAATTTAAAGATGGGGACACTATTTTTGTTGAACCTTTTAGAGCAAAATCATTTCCAATTATAAAGGATCTAGTTGTTGACCGATCAGCATTTGACCGCATACAACATGCAGGTGGTTTTATTTCTGTAAATACATCTGGAAATACACAAGATGGTAATGCAATCCCAATCTCTAAACATGCCGCAGATGCAGCAATGGATGCAGCTACTTGTATCGGTTGTGGAGCATGTGTAGCAACTTGTAAAAATTCTTCTGCAATGTTATTTGTAGGTGCAAAAGTATCACAATACGCGCTTCTGCCTCAAGGTAAAGTTGAAGCTTCAGATCGAGTCAAAAATATGGTAGCCCAAATGGATTTAGAGGGATTTGGAAATTGTACTAATACAGGTGCATGTGAGGTTGAATGCCCAAAAGGGATTTCACTTGAAAATATTGCAAGAATGAATAGAGAATTGATCAAAGCAAATATAAAGAGCTAATCTTCTAATATAAATTCTTCAATTGCATCCCATCCTGCTCTAACTTCCAATATTTCTTTTGCATAACTTACTCGTTCTGGTTGAGTTTTTTTAAGGAAATTGCCAGGGTCGTATTTACCATTTTTATTTGTATCGTAAACAGCTCGAATAAAATATTCTCCAGGATCTAAGTTTATAAAATCAATAGGCTTATTATCATTTGAAATCTTTTCTGCTTTAAGTTCTCCACTTTTAGAAACGACTTGGATTATTAATGGATAAGAACCATTACGCACAATTAACCTTAAGTTTCCATAACTTGATAATAATTTTGTGTTTACATTATAATTAAGCGTATCATTAATGTTAGAGTAAAAATCTTTTATAGCTCCTGGCAACATTGTGATTTTGTATCGATTTCCTTCATTCAAATCAAATTTCAAATTTAACTCTGTATTATTTTCACTATCAATAAACATATTAGTTTTCAAAAATAATGAGTCCTTATCCATTACAGAGACTTTATCATGATTAAAATCAGTTAAAGGTATTGAAGATTTTAGTTTAAAAAGATCTCCCAATTTAAGAGTATTTGAAATTGCTTTAAAAGTAAGAGAATCCTTTTCCATATTTTTAATTCTAACACTAACTGTGTCGATTTTACCTGAAAGGGAAACTTGAAATAATAATGAATCTACTTCAATTTTTCTTGGACTCATCCACAGGTTTAAAGTGTCTTTTTCTGGCTCTTTGGAAGTAATCAAATAAAAAGAATCCAGTTCTTTTGAAAGACTCTTTATATTCATGTCGTTTGGACTTCCTTCATACCCAAAACCTATACGTCCTTGGGCCAGTTGTCTTGCTCGTATAAATTTAGAATCAGGAAGTTGTTTAAACAATTTTAAATAATAAGCAGTATCAGAGGGAACGGTAATAAAATCTCTCCTGAATGCAATTTTATCCTTTTTTGACTGATAAATATAATCTGTATTTTCTTCCTTTAGTGCTGTCAATAAATACTTACCTTCCTTTAAATTTTCAATATTGAATTGGGATAGACTATCTGTTACACCAATGTATTTAGGTTTTTGTTTAAATATAATTGAGTCGTTGTAAGTGGAATCTACATCGTGTAAATGAACTGAAATAAATTCTGGTGTTTCAATTTCAAATGCATCAGAAATTACCCCTGTAACTGACAAGGAATCAATACTTGACCCTGTTGATAAAACATATTTGTAAAATGGAAAGGCATTTCCTTCATTATTGTCTTCAATACTATATCCAAAATTAAAGGTGTATGTCGTATTAGTTTGTAATGTATCCAAAATCTTGATTGTGATGTATTTACTTGCTGATCCCATTGGAATAATTTCAGGTAGAGGATCCATTGGAGGAGATATAATAAGTTGTTTTTGTAAGTTTTTAAGTTTTATATACTCATCAAAGTATATTTTTATCTCGTCACTTTTAAAATTAGTTGAGAAATTTTCAGGAACCTCTTTAATTATTTTTGGAGGCGTAACATCTTTTTCACCACCACTTGTTGTGCCACGGTTAGCGCATTTATATAAAAGTAGAAAACAACAATAAATGGCTAATCTTGAAATTTTAATAGACATACTAAAATATTATCAATTACAAATAAACAATATATTTTAAACTAATAAAACACTACAAGATCAATATAATTACTAATCTATTATTGACATAAAATTGAAAATCACTTAAAAATTGGATATTTATTGACTTCTAGTATATATAATTCGATTGGTTTTTTATTTTTGTCAAATGAATAACCAACAAGATCTTTTCAAAAGAGTAATATCTCATGCTAAGGAGTATGGTTTTGTGTTTCAAAGTAGTGACATATATGATGGGCTCAGTGCGGTTTACGATTATGGCCAAAATGGTGTAGAACTCAAAAAAAATATTCGCGAATATTGGTGGAAGGCTATGGTTCAAATGAATTCAAATATTGTTGGATTGGATTCGGCAATATTCATGCACCCAACTACATGGAAAGCTTCAGGTCACGTTGATGCTTTTAATGACCCTCTAATTGATAATAAAGATTCCAAAAAACGATATAGAGCTGATGTTTTAGTTGAAGACTTTTGTGCCAAAATTGAACAAAAGATCGAAAAAGAAATTAAAAAAGCTAAAAAACGCTTCGGAGAAGCCTTTAATGAATCTGAATTTTTAAAAACAAATGAACGCGTTTTAGGATACCGCAAAAAAATTAATGCTATTTTAAAACGACTAGGTAAATCACTTGAAAAAGAAGATTTAGCTGATGTTAAATTATTGATTGAAGAATTAGAAATTGTTGATCCGGTAACTGGAAGCCGTAATTGGACAGATGTAAAACAATTCAATTTAATGTTTGGTACTAAATTGGGTGCTTCTGCTGAAAATACAATGGATTTGTTCTTAAGGCCAGAAACTGCTCAAGGAATTTTTGTAAATTTTCTAAATGTTCAAAAATCAGGGAGGATGAAAATTCCTTTTGGTATAGCTCAAACTGGAAAAGCTTTTAGAAATGAAATTGTAGCTAGGCAGTTTATCTTTAGAATGCGAGAGTTTGAACAAATGGAAATGCAATTTTTCATAAAACCTGGAACACAAAATAAGTGGTATAATTATTGGAAAGAAACCCGACTCAAATGGCACCTGTCTCTGGGAATGGGCGAAGAAAATTATCGCTTTCATGATCATGAAAAATTGGCTCATTATGCTGATGCAGCTGCAGATATTGAATTTAAATTCCCATTTGGATTTAAAGAGTTAGAAGGAATTCACTCCA
>JAYNFX010000048.1:0-8417 GCA_038106885.1 Flavobacteriaceae bacterium
GAAGAATATGGAATTTGTACATATTTTATGTCGACTTTATCATTTTCTAATTGATATTCAAATTCACCCTCAGTTAATGTACCTGTTATACCAGCTCTAACCATATTAAAATAAGCCTGTTGAGTACCTGATACAGCTACATTTTGTTCAAAATCGGTCCATGCTTTATAGTTTATTGGAGTTCCTCCAAGGGTAGTAGTTTCTGGGGAAATTGCTTTTAAATTTGAAATAAATTCGTTTAGCTTATATTCATCAAACAAACCAGCCTCATTTTTGAATTCATCAAATGACGCTAGATTATTTTCTAATAGATCTCGCATGTAATCTCTTTCGACAGAAAGACCTAGTAAATCATACTGATATTTCATTACTTTTGAGCGTACCTCGTTATCCCAAACACGATTCATAGCTTGTGTATTTGTCATTTGACCAGAAGATTGACGTTGCATGTTTTCAACTCTACTCATAAAATAGTTTCTATCAACTTCTTCCCCGTTAATAATTGCGATAACTGAGTCAGAGCCTGAACTTGACCCCAAATTATTCAAAACATCTCCAATAACGAAGGAAAATAATGCAAGTGCAATAACGATTATAAGAAATATTGATCTTTGTCTAATTTTGTTTAGTACTGCCATTTTGTATGATGTATAAATTCAAAAATATAGTGGACGAAAATACCAATTTAATTTGAATTATTAAAAATGGTTTATGGTTTTGTTTTAATAGGTTCCAAAATAGATTTAATTTGAAACAATTTTTAATGTGACAAGTTCAATTTTAGTATTGCTAACTTTTTCAACAATAAACTCAAAATCTCCAATTTTTATACTTTCTTTTTTTGAAGGAATAGTCTCTGTGTGAAACACAATTAGTCCTCCAATTGTTTCATAATTTTCGTTAGTAGGTAATTGTAATTTATAATTTTCATTTACATAATCAACTTCAAGGCGAGCAGAAAAAAGGAAAATATTATTTTCTAAAACCTGTTCTATCAAATCTGCAGTGTCATGTTCGTCTTCAATTTCACCAAATAATTCTTCAACAATATCCTCAATAGTTAAAATCCCAGATGTTCCTCCGTACTCATCCAAAACCACAGCCAAACTCCTACGTTTTTTAGTCAAAAAATTCAAAACATCTTTAGCTAGCATAGTTTCAGGAACAAACTTTACAGGCATCATGATTGATTTAATTGATTTTGGATTTTTAAATAAATCAAAAGCATGAACATATCCTAAGATATCATCAATTGTATTTTTGTAAACGATTATTTTTGAATGGCCAGTACGAGTAAATAAATCACTTAGATTATTAATAGAATCATGAATTTCAATTGAACTTAATTCAGTTCTAGGAACCATTACTTCTTTTGCTCTAACTTCGGAAAATTCAAGAGCATTCTGAAAAATTACTATTTCATTATCTATTTGATCATTTTCATCAACATTTTCCATTTGTTCATTGATATAATTTTCTAAATCAACTTTTGAGAAAACTGACTTAATCTTATCTTTACTAGTACTTAAGTATTTTTTTAAGACAAAATCAGAAATCTTTATAACAAAACTTGACAAAAACGAAAATGTTACATAAAAGAAATATGCTGGAAAAGCAAATAACTTAACTAAAGTATTTGAATATATTTGAAAAAAAACTTTTGGTAAAAATTCTGCAGTAATCAAAATTACTATTGACGAAAAAATTGTTTGAGTGAATAGGTTCAATTCAACTAAAAAGTAATCTACAATTGGATATTTTGTAGGTATTAATGTAGAAAATAAATTAATTAAAAAATCTCCCATATATAAGCCATATATCACTAATGCAATATTGTTGCCAATTAGCATTGTTGCTATAAACTTTGATGGATTCTGTGTTATTTTTTTTAATAAGCCGGATAAAAACCCCTTTTGTTTTTTTTCAATTTCTAACTGAATTTTGTTAGAAGAAATAAAAGCAATCTCCATTCCAGAAAAAAAAGCAGAAAAAATAAGACTTGATATTATAATAGTAGCTTGATAGCTCATTTAATTATAGTTTTCCCCTATCTTCAAAACGCTTTTGATATTTACTTCTAAAGAAGAAAATAAAAACTGCAAAGATTGCGAAGAATAAAGACAAATATGCTCTGTTTCTATCATTACTCCAACTAATAATAACATCACTTACAAATAGACATGCAAAAATTAAATATAAATATTTAAAATATCTAAAGAATCTCATTGGTGTGAATAAATTATCTTTTAGTAAATATACATATTAATCTTCAACAAAAACACGTCCAGTGACCTGAATAACTTGTGCGTTGGTAAAGTCCTGATTTGAGTCAAATCCATTTCCATTGGTTATATAATTCTTAGTTCTGAATCTAACAGGAAAATCTGTAAATAACCATTCCTTTTTTTGATCATAATACAACTGGTCTGTTAACAATGTATCTTTTGTTGATGTTATAAGAACAACATCTCCTCTTAAATCAATAATATCAGTCTCTGTAAATACCACTGCAGTATTAGACACTACGTTACTAGTGTCATTATTTTTACTCAATAGTAAGAGATCAACACCATTTGGAAATTCATAAAAGGGAAATTCCTGGTTAGAAAAATTTATCATTTTTTGACTGTTTAAAACTGATTTTAACTTACCAGAATCAACATATTTAGTATTTATATTTTCAGCAACAGAAATTGGTAAAATAAATTCATCACCACTTACTTTAAAAACTTTAAGCCTATCATTGCACGAAATAAGGTTTAGGCTTAAAACAAAAAAAACAAAAGATCTAAACAAATTGATTTTTTTATTGCAGTTCAGGAACTTTAATTGTTCTATTAATCCAACATCCAATGGCTATACTCTCACCAGCTCTTCCAGAAGAAAATATTTCACTTTTCTGAGGTGCTTTTGCTCTGTAGTTAGCAATAGATTTTGAAGCATTTTTCTTCATGTTTGGGTCTACACGACTTGCTTTTAATGCTTCATTAGCTGCTAACCAATAAACTGCTCTTTTAGAAAAATTATCTTCACCACAATTATTTGCACTTTTTGCATACATAGCTGCAATAGCAAGGTATACACGACCCATACTTGGATTATATTTTAGAGCTTTCATATAGTAACCTCTAGCTTGGCCATAACGTCCTTTATTTTTAAAATTAGTGGCAATTTTAAATAATATTTTTGCTTTTGCAAAATCATCTGATTCAAGCTCAATTGCTTGATTGTAATATGTTAATGCCTCATCGCTTAGCCCTGACTTCTCTTTCAATAATGCAACATAAAATGATGTGTCAGCATCAGGATTAAGTTTATTTTTTTGCTCAACAATTTTCACAAACAATGGATCTTCATTACATCCTTTTGAATACATTCTATTCATAGCACGTTGTAACCATAAATCATCATTTTTATTACTTTCAAAATCTCTTTGATATAGAGGAATCAGGTTCTCACAATTTGCACGTGAGCCAAGTTTAGTATCGATACTTGAAGAAATTTTCTCATAAGCGCTTAAATAACTATTATATGAATTAAGCTTTGATGAATCCTTTCTTGACAATTCCTTCGGATCACCATCATCGTTTAAAAATGAGTTTCTTTTAGTAGTATAATTTTTAACTTCACTTTCAACTTTCTCAGTAATTACGTCATATAATTCGAATAGTTCTTGAGCAGAGATTTCTCCCAAATCAAAAATATCAACTACTATAGAAAAATATGTGTATAAACTTTTTGGATTTGTAAAAGTTTTAGAATCTGATTCATAACTCATAGAAAAACATTCTAGAAGATCCTGTTTACTATACCCAAGTTCGCTCCTGTAATCGTATTTTAATTGACATGCTTTTGCAGAATAGGTTCCAACTGGTGTTGAAGATGGAAAATAATTTTTACGCTCATCCCATAATTTCAACATGTCATTAATGAAATTAATTTTTTCTTGACCAACAGAGGTTTTAATCTTATTTTTTAAAATCCTTTCTCCATAAATAAAGATAGCCTTATTAAATCTCGGATTTCTTTGTCTCAGTTCCATCCATGGTGTATATGCTGCATCATAATTCTTTGACTTAACATATTCACTAAAAATTGATAGCGTTTGAATATCTTCCTCGTTTTGAGATGACAGGATGTTTACAATGGATAATACAAAAGCGATTGATATTATAAGTTTTAATTTCATGGCTTTTACAATTTAAAAATTAATTAAACTTTCTTTTTTCAAACCAACGCTCGTTAAGAGATAGGCTCAAATTTATATTATAAAAATTTTCTTCAACAAGGTTAGCATTTGTTGTTCCCCTTCTACCCCATTCAAATCCAATATTGGCATTTGAAAATAAACGACCAACTGGTAAACCTAAACCAAAAGATATGCCAAATTCATCAATTGATTCATTATTAACAACAAGTCCAGTATTTTCAAAACGAGCACCTGTTCTAAAAACGATACGTTTCCAATAACTACTAAAAGAATCATATTTTGGAATGAAAAAACCACCAATAGATACACTCGAGGCATCTTCAAACGTTGAGTTTTCAATTTCAACAAATCGATTTGAAAATTTTGAAGCTTCAAGCAAAGTATAATCAAAACCTAAAAACCATTTTCTAGGCTTACCAATACCTGCTCCAAAAGAAATTTTTGATGGTAACACTAAATTAGTATTGTCTAAATTGATAGCTTGAAGATCAATTTCATAAGTTGATTGAACAAATTCTACTTGGTTTGCATCAATTGCAATTGTAGAAAATTGATTTTTATTTTTTGAACTTATTTCTGATTGTGGAGTATACGTAAAAGAAGCTGTGAGATCTAAAGATTCAGAAATTTTTTGATCTAATATTACTCCAAAATTAAATGAAAACCCTCCTAAATCTGATCTTCTATCATCTCGGCTTTGATATTGTAACATTTCTCCTTGATCATTATATCCAAATGCAATACTAGTGTTTGTAATATTACCGAAATTGTAGTGAGTATCAACACCAACCTTTAGACCCTTAAGTAATTGATAACCAAAACCTAAAAAAACACGATTAATTCCACCATCTCCTCTGTATCGAAAAGTCAAATCATTATTTTCATTTCTGGATTGAAGACTGTAGCCAACAGAAGAATAGGGAATAATCCCAAATCCAAATCCAAACTTATTAATTGGAAGTGCTAATGCTAGATAATCAATTGAAAAATTACCATATTTATCCGATGCAGATGATGTTTCAATTTTGGTGTTGGAAAAAGTTGTTCCAATAGAAAATTTAATTGGTCTTGATTCATTATTATAAAATGATAAATTTGAACCAGCATATGAAGCTGGATTTCTTAAGTTTACATGGATACTATCAGAATAAACGCTAATTCCACCCATTGATTGATTTTCTACTGTTCCTTTAAATTTCAAACTCCCCAATCCATAGAACGAGTAGGGTGAACTTGTACTTTGTTGAGCTATTGCAGTTGTTGAAAAAACAATCATGGCATATGCCATTAACTTTTTTATCATTTTTTTGAGTTAAATTCTAATAAGAAGTTTAGCCCTTCCAATAGAAAATTTGAGAAAACAAATATGCTACTTTTTAATTGTTTACACAAGAAATTAGCATCTCCACCTGTTAAAACCACTGTCAGATCAACAAATTCTTTATTGTATTGATTAATAACACCTTCAATTTCATTAATTATTCCATATACAACTCCTGAGTGAATAGAATTTTTTGTTGAGTTTCCAATTATTGTATTTGGTAGTTTAGGATCTAATAAAGGTAAATTTTTTGTTTGTTTATTTAATGACTCATATCTCATCCTTAACCCTGGAGATATTGCACCTCCTTGATAGATTTTCTTTGAATCAATATAATCGTATGTTATACATGTACCAGCGTCTATGACCAAAACATTTTTATTTGGAAATTTATCGAACGCTGCAGATACCAAAACCAGTCTGTCTAAGCCAATTGTTTTTAATGTTTTATAATTGTTCGTAAACGGAAATTTAAAATTATAGTCTAGTATTGAAATCTCTTTTTCTGTGAAGCTTTTTTTTAAAATACTAATATCACAGTCTGAAACTGATGATAAAATTATTTTTTTAATTTTTTCATATTTTAGAACAACTTGTTTTGTTACTTTATTAAAATCTTCCTTTGGAGTTACAAAAAAATCGACTTGATGTTTTAAATCATAAACTGCCAATTTTGCGTTGGTGTTTCCTATGTCAATTATTAATTTCATAACATAAATTAAAGTGTAAATTTACAAAACCATTTTTTTAAAAATTTACTTTGGGAAAACTAAAATTGCATTATATTTGTCGCTGCATTATGCGGGGTACCTTAGCTCAGTTGGTAGAGCAACGGACTGAAAATCCGTGTGTCCCTGGTTCGATTCCTGGAGGTACCACAAATCCCATTAATTCTAATGGGATTTTTATTTTTCTAAATTCTCAATCATTTTTTTACATATCATCTGTAAATCAAACTTTGATTTCCAGTTGAAATCAAATTGAGCAACAGAATCATCAATACTATCAGGCCAACTATCTGCTATGGACTGTCTGTAGTCTGGTTCATAAACAACTTCAAAATTTGGATAATAACTTTTAATCACATCAAAGATTTGTTTTGGAGTAAATGACAACCCAGCTAAATTATACGAACTACTAATAGACAAACAATTTAATTCTACACTCATTATTTCAATTGTAGCTCGAATTGCGTCTTCCATAAACATCATCGGTAACATAGTATTAGAGTTTAAAAAGCAGTGATAGGTTTCAGCCTTTACAGCTTTATGAAAAACTTCAACTGCATAGTCAGTTGTTCCTCCTCCAGGTTTTGATTGCCAACCAATTATTCCGGGAAATCTCAAACTTCTTACATCAATATTATAATTATTTCTATAATATTGACACAAACGTTCACCTGCCAATTTGGAAATTCCATAAATAGTTGTTGGCTCCATTACAGTAACTTGTGGAGTATTAACCTTGGGCGTAGAAGGTCCAAAAACAGCAATACTTGAAGGCCAAAAGATCTTGTTTATCAAACCCTTTTTTGCTAAATCAAGAACATTAAACAATGATTTCATATTTAAAGACCATGCTTTTTTTGGATCTTTCTCAGCATTTGCACTTAACACTGCAGCCATCAGATAAATAGTTTTTATAGAATTTTTCTCCAATGAAGCAACAATTGAATCGATATTAGTTGCATCTATTATCTCAAAAGGACCTGAGCAAAGTTGATTAAAAGAATCTTCCTTGATGTCGCTTGCAATTACATTAGATGGACCGTGAATTTTACGAAGTTCTTTTGTTAATACAGATCCAATTTGACCTAATGCCCCAAGAATTAATATTCTATTATTGTCTTTCGAATATTTTAATTCCCGAATCATAAATATTTTATGTATTTTTTGTGAAATTAACAATTATTTTTAGTAATATCTTTAAAATATTATGATATTTGTTGATCACCAACCAGCTTCAAATTTTTATCAGATGTATACCAAATACAAAATATTAGTTGTTGGTTTTCTTTTTATTACATTTTTTTCAAATTGTAGTAAAAAAGATAATATCTCTTTTTCCATTGGGTCAAATAAAAACTATAAAGTTTTATTTCCTAGTATTGACACTATTAAAGAAGATTCCTTAAACTTTAATTTAAACAAAAAGGTTTTGCCATATATCAATGAATGGACAGCCTACAACATACTATTTGATAAACTATTTATTGGAAATCGTATCGAGGAAAACATGATGATTTTAAAAAAAGATGAAATTAAAGAGATGTTTAAAAATCTTAAAAAAAATCCTCCCAGTATCATTAGCTCTAAGAACATCTTTTCAAGGATTAGTGTTTTAGAATCTAATACATTGTTATTACATAATGCTATAAATAATAATTTGTCTGACTCTGTTTATGTAAGAAGCTTAAAAAAAAACATGTCAATTTCTTATCATAACTTAATGAAACAAATTGAACTCAAAAATGAAAAACAATCCCAAATAATTTTAAATAATTAATCTACAAATGAAAAAAATATTCATTATTACAGTACTATTTTCATCGCATTTATTGTTATCACAAATAAATCTAAATTCACCTTGGCTTAAAGATCTTAAAATCAATCCAGATGAAAAATTGAATTATAATTCGATTATTATGGCAGGCGAAAAATATTGGGAAACTCATGATAAATTTTCAAAAGGAAGTGGTTATAAACCTTTCAAAAGGTGGGAAACGTATTGGCACAATTATGTAGATGAACAAGGATTTCTACCAAGTGCAGATGAATTATTCAAAGTTTGGTCAGAAAAAAGTTTACAAGCGAGGCTTTCTAACCAATCACTAAATGACCAAAGTGATTGGATATCAATGGGACCTAACGATTTTTTAAATCGTCC
>JAYNFX010000049.1:0-8159 GCA_038106885.1 Flavobacteriaceae bacterium
GAAACTTCTGATTCAATTTCATTGAATAATTTCATAGCCTCAATAATACAAAGGATATCACCTTCAGCAATATTTTGACCAACCTCTGCAAAAATAGGTTTGTCTGGTGAAGGTCGTCTGTAGAATGTACCAATTATAGGTGACTTTATGGTAATATATTTAGAATCATCTGTTTTATCACTGTCTGAGTTAGAATTTGTTGGTGTAACAACATCATTTGTAACTTGTGGCATTTGTGGCATTTGAGCTTGCGGCATTTGAAGAGGTAAAGCAACTTGCTGAACCTGACCCATTGAAGATTCATTTCCTGTTTTAATAGTGATTTTTACATCATCCATTTCCAATTTAACCTCGCTTGCTCCTGATTTTGCAACAAATTTGATAAGATTTTGAATTTCCTTTAAATTCATAATAATTGTTTTAATATTAGTTAGTTTTTATTTTTAGTATATGCCCATTTCATATATATAGATCCCCAGCTAAAACCACCTCCAAAAGCAGCAAATATAACTGTATCTCCTTTCTTAAGTTGGTCTTCATAGTCATTTAATAACAATGGTAAAGTTGCCGATGTTGTATTTCCATATTTTTCAATATTCATCATTACTTTATCTGATTCCAAACCCATTCTTTCAGCTGTAGCATTTATAATTCTTTTATTTGCTTGGTGTGCTGCTAGCCATTGAATATCGTCTTTTGTAAGATTATTACGTTCTAAAATTTTTGTAGTTGCTTCGGCCATGTTAAATACAGCATTTTTAAACACTGTTTTTCCTTCCTGAAAAGCGTAATGCCCTCCACTTTCTAATACTTCATGAGTTATTGGGTTTGATGAACCGCCATATGTTGCTTGTAAAAATTCTCTTCCATTCCCATCAGTTCTCAAATATTCATCTCGCATTCCCAAGCCTTCTTCATTAGGCTCAAACAAAGTAGCCCCAGCGCCATCTCCAAAAATAATACAAGTTGCACGATCTTCATAATTTACAATAGAAGACATTTTATCTGCTCCTATCAAAAGCACCTTTTTATAACGGCCGGATTCAATAAAACTAGCAGCAGTTGACATTCCAAAAAGGAATCCTGAGCAAGCAGAGTCCATGTCAAATGAAAATGCATTATTCGCTCCTATTTTAGTTGCAGTATAAGAGGCAGTAGATGCTGCTTTCATGTCAGGGGTAGCTGTTGCAACAATAACCAAATCAATAGTATTTGGATCTAAATTAGCTTTTTGTATAAGATCATTAGCAGCTTTAATTGCTAAAAATGAAGTTCCCTCTCCTTTAGTTTTTAAAATTCTTCTTTCTTTTATTCCAGTTCTAGTAGTAATCCATTCATCATTTGTTTCAACCATATTTTCTAACATGGCATTTGTAAGGATTGTTTCGGGAAGATAAGCTCCAGTGGCAGTTATGGCGGCAGTAATTTTACTCATATTTGATTTTTAGAATATGGCCGTTTTTTTCAAAAAATGACCAAAATCAATAAAAAACGTGTCAAAAATACTGCTTTTTGGACAAAAAAAAGCAAAAAAACCTTTTTTTTAAAATAAAAAAAACACCCTAATGGGTGCTTTTAAAAAATATTATGCAAATATATTTTAAGCTAAATTTTCTTCAGATTCAGAATTATCAATTAATACTTGTCCTCTGTAATATAATTTACCCTCACTCCAATGAGCTCTGTGATATAAATGTGGCTCTCCTGTAGTTGGACAAGTGGCTATCTGAGGAGCTTTTGCTTTATAATGTGTTCTTCTTTTATCTCTTCTTGTCTTCGAGATTTTTCTTTTAGGATGTGCCATTTTTTATTCTTTATCCGTTAATAATTTTTTTAGCTTATTCCAGCGCGGATCAACATCATTGCTAGAACTTTCACCTTTTAAGTCAGTATTTGGACTTAAATCTTCAAGCTTTCTAAGAATTTCAGAATTTAAAGTACCATCTTCAACCCCAGGATGAATTCTTTTTTGTGGAATTGATAGTACTATGAGTTCATAGATATACTGAGCAATATTAATTTCATGTGATCCATGAGGGATAATTAATATTGAATCATTTTCATTATTATATTCTTGCCCAAACTTTACAACTAAATTAAAATTAAAGTTGATTGGTTGATCATAAGGCTCGTTACTAACATCGCAGTTAATATTAACAAATCCATTTCCAGAAAAGTTTAACTCAAGTAAAGTTGTTTTCTTTTCCAGATGAATATTTAAATTAACATTGATAGTATTAAACTCATCAAATTCAAAATATTCAAAGAACGTCTGATTAATTTCATAATCGTAAATATGTTTGCCTAGCTTTAGTCCTACAAATTGTATGTCATATGCTTTCAAGGGCTTCACTAACTAACATATTTAGGGCTGCAAATATATAAATTTTTATTAAGTTTTAGATTTTAATCAATCAACTTTTATTTTAAAATTTAATCTAGTCTTGATATACATGCTAAAAATTGTTTGATTCCCTATTTCTATAAATCATTATTGCTGTTAATATAGCTTCTTCAAAAGACTCAGGGTTTGCAATTCCCTTACCTGCAATCTCATATGCAGTACCGTGATCAGGAGAAGTTCTGATTCTATCTAATCCTGCTGTGAAATTTACTCCCTTACCAAAGGTTAGGGTTTTAAACGGAATTAATCCCTGATCATGATAACTCGCAACTATGGCATCATAATTTTGATATTGTTTTGATCCAAAAAAACTATCTGCTGAATAAGGGCCAAAAATTAAATTACCAGATTTTTTCAAATTATCAATTGCTGGACGGATTATGGTGTCATCTTCAATGCCAATAACACCATTATCTCCAGTATGCGGATTAACTCCCAATACTGCTACTTTTGGCTTGAATATACCAAAATCTGTTCTTAATGAATTAATGATTATGTTAATTTTCTTAGAAATCAATGATTCATTAATTAATGATGAAACTTTATTAATTGGAACATGATCTGTTAAAAGTCCAACTTTTAATTCCTTTGAAACCATAAACATTAAACTTTCGCCTTTTAGTTCATTGGAAATATAATCAGTATGCCCAGGGAAGTTAAATTTTTTAGACTGTATGTTATGTTTATTGATTGGTAGCGTTACTAAAACATCAATTAAATTTAATCTTAAATCTTTGACTGAAGATTGAAGAGATAATACAGCATATTTTCCTGATTCCTTGGTTGGCTCTCCAAATTTAATTTCTATGTCTTCTGTCCACACATTTAGCACATTTATTTCGTAAGGTAAAGCTTGATCAACGTGATTAATTTCATTAAAATTTATTAAATATTTAAAATGATTATTTAAAAAGTTTATAACTTTTGCAGAGGCGTAAATAATTGGGGTGAAAGATTTAAGCAAGTTTCTTTCTTTAATTATTTTCAAAATTAACTCTCCTCCTATTCCGTTTAAGTCTCCTATTGAAAACCCAATTCTTATATTTTTTTTATCTAACATCAAAAAAGTGAATAATAATGTTTGTAATTTTGATTTTACAAAGCTAACGAAATAAAAAAATGTTTACTGGAATAATTGAAAATTTGGGAGTTGTAAAATCACTTAATTGGGATAACACTAATTTACATATTGAAATGAAAAGTTCAATTTCAAAGGAGTTAAAAGTTGATCAAAGTGTTTCTCATAATGGTGTTTGTCTTACGGTTGTTAAAAGCGATAGCGATTGTTACACAGTTACAGCAATTAAAGAAACTCTTGAAAAAACAAACTTAAATTCTTTGTCTATTGGTTCAATAGTTAATATTGAAAGAGGTTTAAGGTTAGGAGATAGGCTAGATGGGCATATGGTTCAAGGCCATGTGGATCAAATAGGTGAATGTGTAGGTGTAAAATCAATGGATGGTAGTTGGGTATATGATTTTAAGTATGATCCAACACTAGGTAACATTACAATTGAAAAAGGATCCGTAACAGTTAATGGAGTGAGTTTAACTGTAGTTAATTCAAAAAAAGATGGATTTAGTGTAGCAATTATCCCCTATACTTACCAAAATACAAACTTTAAAGAATTTAAAACAGGTAGTATAGTAAATTTAGAATTTGATGTTATCGGAAAGTATGTTTCTAGATTGTACTCTAAGTAAACTATTTTTTTTTCAATAATTTATTCTGCTCTTCCAATAACTTTTCAATATTGGATAATAATTTTATATCTGCAGGAGTTGGAACTGAAACATCCTTAATATCATCAGCTTTGACTCTTAGTTTATTGATAAACTTTACAACTAAAAAAATAGTAAATCCGACAATTAGAAAATCTAAAACTGTTTCAATAAAAAGCCCATAATCTAAAGAAACTTGGACTGAATTTTCAGTAGCTTCTTTCAAAACTATTTTCTTTTCTTCAAATGATATTCCATCGGAGAGCAAAGAAAGTGGTGGTAAAATAATATTCTTAACTAAAACATTAACAATTGCATTAAATGATGCGCCTATTATAATTCCAATAGCCATGTCGATCATATTGCCTTTGACAGCAAAATCTCTAAATTCTTTAATTAATTTCATCTTTTTTTTAATTTGATGTAAAAATAAAAAACCCCAACAATTGTTGGGGTTTCATTTAAAATATTTAATAATAAAATTAATTTTTCAGCATTGCCTTAAATGCTTCTAAATCAAATTCATTTCCATAAAACATTGTGCTCATTCTCATAACGTCAGCAGCAATCATAATTGCAGACTTTATTTCGTCATCTGTAGCGCCTAGTCTCTTAGCCTGAGCTGTATGATAAGGAATACAATATTGACATTTTGTTGCAGCAGAAGTTGCTAAAGCTGCTAAATGTGCTTCTTTTTCCTTAATAGGCCCCTTTGTATAAACCTGCATGGAGGCATCAAAATATGCATCAGCAGCTTTTGTAAAATTTCTAGGATAAACATTATTAAAAGGGCTTTTCTCTAATAAAGCTTTATAGTCCTGATCTGAAATTGGTTCCTGAGCTTGAATGAATGCTGTTGCTAAAAAGCAAATTATTAATACTAAATTGATTTTTTTCATTTTCTTATTTTTTTGGTTAATTAATTTTATTTCCCATTTTGCATTGGGGTTGTTTGAGGCATTATTTTATTTAAAATTGTATACACTGGACAAAATTTAGTGAAAGGGCTTATAATTTGTAAAACAGCTACACCAATTGCAATGTATAACCAATCTAAGCCAAATTCTTTGCCTAAAAGAATTGATCCAATATATAAAAGTCCAACTATACCGTCGTGAACTCTAACTTTAATTATGTCTTTTTCTGTTTTCATTATCTTGTAAAATTTTATATAATTAGTATATCCAGCCCCCTATATTACTACGGTACTCAACTGGATAAGATTTAATTCTCTCTCTAAGCTCCTCAGTAGTATTACCAGCAACTACAAAAGAGTTAAAAGTGAACATTTTCATAAATGTCTCTATGTTTGGACCGCTTTCAAATTTATCAGCATGAAAAATAAGATCTTTAGATGATCTAAATTTTTCAATAAGAGTTACTCGCTTGCCATCATCGGAAATAAAATAACTGTAGTCATAAGTATTTGGTTCATTTGAGCGAATAAAATCATTCAATCTTTTCACAAAAGACTTAACGTCACTTTTTGAATATCCTTTATTAACACTTAAATCAATATTCACTACAACTTTTTCAGAAATATTCAATGCAGCTTGTTTGGCATTCATTTCCTTTTCAATTACTGACATGTCAAAAAACTGAACCTCTTTAATAATTTTATTCCCTTCCCATTGGTATGAAAGATGAAAAGGAAATGAGACTTCTTGTCCAGTATATTTACCTTTTGCAGAAAATTTGTTCCAAATATTAGTCCAAACTATCCCATTTTTATATGTAACAGTCTCAACCTCTGCGCCAATAGCATCACCATTCATCTCTTCAATAGAAATATCATCAAACATTTCATACAGTCCTTCAACTCCAGCTATAAAACCTGCTTTATTTAATTGGCCTCCTACAGGATTTACAAAAAGCATACTGTCAGAAAAAACTTCTTTTAAATATTCTATATTTTCTTCACTTACTTTTTCAAAAAGAGTTTTAATAATTTCAGTTTTTTCATCGTTAGTTGTCACACTTGCATAAGGCTGCTCACAATTAAAGAAGAAAAGCAATGCTAAACTCGTTAAAAATATTTTTTTCATTTTAATTTTATGTTGGTTATCAATAGAATCTAAAGTAAATAAAATTACTTGCAAATAAAAATTATGATTTCAAAAATTTAAGCCCTAATTAATATTAAATTTTAATTTTTTAAATTTAGCGTATGAAGGATTTAAAATACCTCTTTGCTTATACTATTCCGTTATCAGCCTTAATTTCTTTTTTATCTAATGGTATTTGGTGCTATACTGCAGTTATGTATGCCTTTATAATTTTACCATTATTGGATGTTATTACTGGTGAAACAAAAATAAATCTTAATAAAGAAGAGGTGGATATTAAAAATAATAAATGGGTTTTTGATATTATGCTTTATTTAAATCTACCTATAGTTTTTTCATTATTGTACATTGCATTTTCAAGAGTCCATAGTGGTATTTATGAGAATTATGAGTTTATAGGATTAATTTTGTCTGGAGGTATTTTGTTGGCCACAAACGCCATAAATGTTGCTCATGAGCTTGGACACAGAACTAAATATTATGAACGCTTTTTAAGCAAATGTCTGTATATGCCTTGCCTTTACATGCACTTTTTTATTGAGCACAATTATGGTCATCACTTACATGTAGCAACACCTGAAGACGGTGCAACAGCAAAATACAATCAAAGTGTTTATTCGTTTTGGTTTACGTCTGTGACTAAACAATATTTAGATGCTTGGAAACGTCAACTATTACTTTTAAAGGCAAATAAAAAAAGTTTCATTTCTATAAAAAACGATGTTTTTTGGTACCACTTAATTCAACCTATATATTTACTATCTATATATTTGATGTTTTCATTTGATGTACTTTTTTATGCTTTATCAATTGGCATATTAGCTTTTATCTTTTTAGAAACTATTAATTACATTGAACACTACGGACTAAAAAGGTTTAAAACCCCGTCTGGAAGATATGAACGTGTTCAGCCTTATCACTCCTGGAACTCAAACTTTAATATTGGAAGGATAGTTTTGTATGAACTAACTAGGCATAGTGATCATCACTATAAAGCTTCAAAAAAATACCAGCTTTTGAATAGTTTTGAAGATTGTCCAACATTACCGTTAGGATATCCAGCATCAATTCTATTAAGTTTGATACCCCCTTTGTGGTTTAGGATTATTAATCCTTTGGTACCAGATGAAATGAAGAAATAAAAAAACCTCACTTTAAGTGAGGTTTTGTCTAATTTTTTGAGTGAGACCCATCACAATTTCCGTTTGGGTCTTGAGTTTGTCCACATTGACAAGCTCCTGGTTTTTTCATATTATCCATAATGTAATATTTTTTACTAATTTATAGTTAATTGTATGAATATGTGTTAATTAAATAATAAAAACATCTAATTTATATTAAGTCTAATTAAAATTTTATAGTATCTATTTTAAAAAAAAGAAGGAATTACAAGAATATACAATGAATTAAAAACTAAATCCAATTGTCATTAGATAATGTTAATTCATTTACAATTTCGCCGGTATTTACAGTACCCCTGGGTTCAATCATTAATACTTTAGCTTCTTTTTTTGAATAAGGTTTATGATAAACACCTTTAGGGACAACAATCATTTCACCTGCTGTGATTATTTCTGTTTTATCATCAAAATCAATATAAATTTCTCCTTCAATAACAATAAAAGCTTCATCAGTTTCTGGATGATTATGTCTTATAAAATCATTTTTAAATTTGGCAATTTTAAACTGATAATCGTTTAGTTCTCCAATAATTTTAGGAGACCAATATTTAGATATTTTATCAAATTTATCAGAAAAATTAATTTTTTTAATTGATTGGCTATTCATAGTACTTTAGCTTTAAAACAATACTTATATACTTAGGTTTATGTTATTTAATGCTTTTTAAAAGTAAAGATATTTTAATTATTCTTCTTTCAGCATGTAAGAAAGTGGAGCTATAGCAGTAAAAAAAGTTAAAAACACCAATTCAAAAGAGCTCGTGTATTTTGAATCAGCAATAAAAC
>JAYNFX010000050.1:0-7552 GCA_038106885.1 Flavobacteriaceae bacterium
CAATTGCAGCTTTAGCCAGTCAACTGATACAAGGTACTGTTCCAAATAGCTCAACTTCTGCTGTTTCAGTATTACAAATTTGTGGTACTGATGATCAAAGTATTCCATATGATGGTGGTATGGCATTCATGGGACATAATTTTCTTAGTGCTCATGACAGTGCTCTTGCTTGGGCTAGCGCATTTAATTGTTCAATAAACCCAATTATGGAAAATTTAGAAAATGATATGGTTTTTATATATACTGATTGTGAATCTGGTAAAGAAATAAGATTTCATAGTGTAACAGGCGGAGACCATAGCCTAAATCAGCAAAGTGATCCTGCGTTTTATCATCGAATATGGGATTTTTTAAAGCGTTTTTAATTCACTAGTGACTGAACTAAAGCTATAAATTCTTCCTCAGTACCATAGTCAACATCTACATTAAATGAATCATCTCCGGCAACTGTAATTTCCAGTGAACCAAATTTTAGTAAATTATCATCGTCAATATGAATTGCTAAGAGTGTTCCATTAAGTCCTTGTGGGATTGACCCTGCATAAGTTTCAAGGGCTGGGGTAGAATTTACATCGGTTATCATGACTACAGACGGGAAATCATCAATAATCAACCAAACTTCTACATTATCTGTATAGTCTGTTACATCACTTACAGTTACTTCAAATTGGGTTCCGTTTTCACCAGCCATATCATAAAGCACATCACAATTTGTAAAGCCTATATCAATTCCCCAAGCCTGAAAAACTTCATTAAAAACTGTAAATTCTCCTTGATTTTGTAAATCCCAATCAACGACTTCTTGTCCATTGTTATCTAAATTACTTGTGTTTCCATTATAAAGCATCATTTGATTTTCAAATCCCACAGGATTAGTTTGAATATTCAATGAACACTGACAGCTCCAAGGGGCAAATTCAAGTTCTTCATTAGTTACTGAATTAACTGCTCTGACTTCAAAGCTTCCTCCAGTAACTAAAAGATTTCCATTTGATGTTGTGGGAGCCTTAGCAAAAATCATTTCATCAAGTGTGTTAAATTCATTAAGTGAAATCGTAACATCTTCATTTACTATATTTCCATTGCTGTCTACAATTGAGTTACCAGTGCAAGTGATATTAGTTCCTCCTGGTCCAGTAATTGAGAAAGTTGCTGCTGGATCAACAGTTTCAACGTATGGATCCGGCTTGAGGGATGATCTAAAATCTTCAATGCTTAAAAATGTATCAGCGATGGGATTATTCTGATAGACTCCACCTTCAGCGTCATCACATTTGTAAAAAAAAGTAAATGTAATTAGGTAAATTAAAAACAGCTTATATTTCATATTTTTTATTTTTAAATTAACTTAATATAAGAATTTTTAAAGACTTGTTCTAAAATGTCAAAATTTCAACTCATATTGTATGACGATAACAGCATTTTTTTTTTAAATTTATTACTTATGAAATCAATTTTTAAAAATTTAAAATTTCTATTATTTTTCTTTGTTGTTTTACAATCATTATCTGTTAATTCTCAGAGTAAAATTGTAATTCAAGGCGTGGTGTATGATGAATATGAATACCCAATTCCATATGCCTCAATTGGAATTGTACAAAAAAATATTGGTACAAGTAGTACTGAAGAAGGAAGTTTCAAGTTTTATGTTTCTACAAATGAATTGAATGATATTATTGAAATCTCTTCAATTGGATATGAATCTATCGAAATCACAGTTCAAGATTTTGTTAATACTCAAGATAAAAAATTTATACTAAAGGAAAAGATTACTGAGTTGGGTGAAGTTTCAATTGAAAGTCCAAGAAATATTGTCAAAAAAGCTTTAAAAAAATTAAAGGATAATTCTATAAGTGAAAAACATAAACTAGGAGTATTGTATAGGCGATGGTCAGTTGAGGACAATATTTGCCGTTATTTTATAGAACAATACATTGATGTTTTAGATAGGGGCCCATCATCATTTATCCATGCTTTTGATGTTAAACACAGTAGAAATTCTTCAGATTACAGATTCATTAAAAATGAGCAAGACAGACATGCCATTCAGTTTATGGAGCAAAATAACCCTCTAAGAGGAGGTCCTCCAATGTCTTCTTATTCTTGGAAAAAAATTGATGATACATTTTATGAAAATGAAGATGTAATTGTTTTACAAGGCACCATGAAAAATGGTAATACAATTACTTTTTATATTGGTTTTGATACTTTCAAAATTTATAAAATTGAAAAAAACACAATTGCTATGAATGTAGGTAAAAGTTTAACAGCTTTATATATTTATAAAAATAATAACAAGGGAAAACTTTATTTAAGTTATCATAAACGCCAATGGGAAGGTGCTGTAAAAACTCCTGAACATGTGAAAAGAGCAATGGTACAAAATGGTAAAAAAGAAAGAAAATATATTCCAATTTCTTATCGTCACGAAGTTTTTGTCCTTGATTTAGACGACACCAATAGTAAAATTAAACTTCAAGGCGAGATGGTACAAAAAGATATGACTCTATATAAAATACCATATGATCAAAATTTTTGGAATAATGTTAGTGTTCCACCTGAAACCAAGTTTTACAAGAAAAATATTGGAGAACTGGAAGGGTTATATGGCGTTCCTATCCAAACACAATTTGAATTTTCAAACAGATAAAAAAAACTCCAAAGTAAATTATGCTTTGGAGTCAATTAAAATTTTTTAAAAGCTATTCAGAAACGGGGACGCCATTTGAAATAGTTGAAATTGAAGCAACCCCATAAGTGTCTTTTTTGAAAACATTAATTCCTTCACTATTTTCAAAGTCATTCCAAAAATCTGTAGATAAATAATTTTCAATACTGCTCATACTTTCAAAGAAATATACTCCTCCAAAAACATTATTTGTATCAGATTTTGAAATGAAAGTTTTTCCAATAAATCCTGGAAATTTTTCATTATTAAATACTGTTGCTCCTTCAAGTATCATCTTTGAAATATCTGCTTCAGTGGGTTGAGAGTCAAAATTTACTACTAAAACACTTAATCCTTCACTGTCATTAGGATCAGTTGAGGTTTTTCTGCTTTTGTGCTCACCATTAGCAATCTTACTACCATTGAATGTTTTAAATACTTCAGTTTTAAATCTTACTAAATTAGGATGAGCTACAACTCCTTTCCACAATTCTGAATCCAAATATTCACTTACAAATTGTTCATTTTCAAAATAATAAATACCACCAAAGACTCCACGGTCTACATTTCCAATGAAAGATTTTCCTAATAAGCCAGGGATACTATCAGAAACAAAATTTGGAGCTACTTGAGCACCAAGTTCTGCATGCTCTTCAAGCGTCATATTTTCAAGTTTATAATTAACTATTAACACTGCTTCATCAGCATAAATAGGCGTCTCATTCTCAGATTTTGAGTTTTTACATGCAGCGAGCATAAAAAAACAGATTGTAATAATAATTTTTTTCATCACTTTGGTTTATTTAATTAAGTTAATAAATTTATACAATTAAGGCATTTAAAACAAGTTTAATTGTAAAGAGCAATTAAAATTGTAACTTGCTTTTATTAATTTACTCTTATGGATATTGAAATAATTATCGAAAAAAATAAAAAAGATTTTAAGGTTTTAAAAAATAATTCTGTGATTCTAAAAGGCTCAAAACCAAAACGATTCACATCTGAAACCAATTTTTTTTTCAATAACAGCTCTTTCAAGATTAAGAAGAAAAGTTTTTGGAGTTCTACAATTAATATTTTCAAAGGAAGTGGATTAAGGGGTGAATTTGTTTATAATTGGAAAACTGGATACTCAATTATTATATATGAAAATAATAAGGAACTAAATAAATATGTTTTAGCGTCAGAGAGACCTAAAGGATGGTACAAAAGTGATACTATTTATACCTTAAAGGACAAAGATGATAAACGTGTATTATCTATATATTTTAAATACATAAAATGGAAAGAAAATATAACTGCAGAGCTCATTGAAGATGTTTATGAAAATTATGAATTTTTAATATATGCAATGTATTTGATGCGCTTAACACAACAATCTGATAGTTCTGGAGCTACAGCAATTGTAATGACTGGTTAAAAATAATTGTGTTTAGCAATTAAATACTATATTTATTCAAATAAAAATTTAAATTATATACTATGAAAAAAATTTTATGTTTAATGTTCATGATTGCATTAACTACATCATGTAAAAAAGAAGTTGTAATCGAAATTGATAAGTCTAACGAACCACTAAAAATAGGAACTTGGAATTTAGAAAATGGAGATTCTGGACCAATTTTTACCGGTGATGTTGAAAATCAAAAGATATGGGTAGATTATATTAAAGCTCATAACATCAGGGATTTAGATAAAATTGCTGAAATTAATTCAGATGAGTGGGAGGGATATGCACCTAATGGCTTAACCATTAAAGGAAATAAAGCTCATATTGAGTTTCTTGATAATTGGTTTAAAACATCTTCTCCAAAATGGAACATAAGATGGATGATAGCTAATTCTGGTGAAGATGAAAATGGAGAAATGACACAATGGCTTACTACAGCTAATGATTTGACAGATGTTGATGAACAGGGTAATGAAATTATTGAACATCATGTTCACGACGTTCAATTTGAAAATGGTAAAATTAAAAAGATCTATGTATACTCTAGATCTAAAGCCCAAGAGTAAAATTATAATCGTAAAAAAAAAGCCCAACACAATTTGTTGGGCTTTTTTTTGACTATTTCAAATGATTTACTCAATAGTAATTGGGAAAGTGATGTCAATATCTGTCTCACCACCTGCATTTGTCATATCACCATCTGGAACACCAGCTGCATTTTTGTTAGGCTCGTGTAATAATACAATATTAAGTCCTCCAGAACCTGCATTTGCTGCAACTAATCCAAACTGTTGCCCAATTGGATTTCCTTCGCTATCCATATCAGTGTAAATAGCTGTTACATCTAATCCATTAATTGGATTAAAGAAAAATTGGTGGTCTAAATCTTCTTCCAGGACTTCTAATGTTATATAGTATTCTTCATTTAAAGACCCGTCTGCATTAAATTGCTCAACAGTCTTATTTAAAAGCTGTATAGAACCATCGTATGCTCCAACTGGCATTGTTCCACCAGTCACAACAGCTTCATCTGGGCCATCACCATCTAGATCTTCCCAACTTAAAACATAAGTATTATCTCCATCGGTCAGAGTAACTTCAACGGTTGTGATAACTTCCTGTTCATTTACAGGATGTGAGTGGTCATCGTGATCATCATCGTCAGAACATCCAGTAAAGACTAACGATAAAATTAATAAGGGTAATAAAAAAATTTGTTTTTTCATTGTTTTTGGTTTTAATAATTAATAATTGAATTTTAGATTTAATAAAAAATTTCTGCCCATATCGTCCGAGTAAAAACGTAGAAGATTTAGATAGTTTCTGTAGGAGGTATTAAAAAGGTTATTAATCCCTAATCCTACGGTTAAGGATGATTTTTTTGATGTTTTAAAATCCATACTTGCATTTAGATTTAATAAATGATAAGCATCAGGGGTTGAACTAATATCAACTTCCTCATAGGTTTCAGTAATTGGAAGATAAACTTCGAAATTGTTATTTGGGAATTCATTTTGGGCAAAAACATACTCGCTTTGTAATGAAATTTTCAAGTTTTTAAGTTCTTTGTTATTGTAAGAAATTTCATTTTTAGTATTTACAGGAGGCATATTAATTAATGGCTCATCCATTGTATTATCGTATCCTTTAACAATTGAGAGTTGATGATTTAGATTTATTTTATTGCTGATTGAAAAGCTAGCATCGATATCAACACCAAGTAACTGTGCATCAGTTTGTCTATATTCCCAAACTTGGAAATTGCCTCTAATGGTTTCTCTAATTTCAACTGGTTCAATTACAATAAAATCTCTTATGTTATTGATAAATGGGTTTATTGAAAAATTAAATGTTTTTCCAACATGGCTATATGTTATTGAAGTTTTATTTCCAACCTCAGATTTAAACCTTAAATCTCCAACTTCAATTCTTGCAATTGCATGGTGTAAACCATCACTAAATAACTCAGCAGGATTGGGTGCTCGGGATGACAATGCATGGTTTATGAATAAAGTATTATTATCATCTAATTTATAATTGAATCCTAATGTTGCTGAAAGATTATTAAATTCAAGTTCAGGGTTTACCAAAACTTGATTTGAAAATTCTTCTATAACTAAATCAGGAAATAGGGTGTCATAGCCGCGTTCTTCCCAAACCGAGTTTTTATAAAACTTAAAAACATCCATGTAGCTGTAGTCAAATCTTACTCCAGTTTCAATTTCTAATTTATCGTTAATTTTTCTATCAAGAACTGTATATAAGCCAAAATCATACTTGTCGTAATCAGGAATTAATCGTCTTACACCTGTGTCTGGATTCGCAAAGTTAGATTGAAATCTTCCCATAATCCCTGATTTAAAATTAAAATCTCCAAGTGGTCCAAATAAATCAATTAAAACTGTATGAGTATCTAGTTTTAAATCTAGAGCAGGTTTGTCTCTATCATTACCAACTCTTATATCATACTCAAATCGTCGATTTAGTTGATAATCATATTGAAGTTCTAAAGTATAATCACCTAAATTTTTAAAAGCCTTAATTCTACTTAGTTGATGAGTAACATCTTGTTTAGGATAACCAATATCATAAGTGAATTCTCTAATGGTCAAGGGGATGTCACTTTCAATTGCCCTAATTTGATCTGCAGCGCCATGCGCGTGAGAAGATCTTAGTATCCCGATTTCAGTATTAAAATAAGAGTAATATCCTTCTATACCATAATTAAATCGGTTTAGTCCAAATCTTAATGACATGTCTTTTTCATAAAGACCAGTATTACTCATTATGTAATCAGAAGCTTCAACATCTCCGAAACGCTTAAATGTCCCCTGCGCAGTTCCATATATTCCATTTTTAAAGCTTTTTGTAATTTGTGAGGTGATTCCACCACCACGACCATTTGATGATCCAAATAACATGGTTTTTCCATATAAACTATCTTTAATGGCGACTTTTGGGCCTTCAGCAATTATAAGTCCTGCCATTGCATCACCACCATATTTTAATGCACTAGCATTTTTTATAAGAGTTATTTTTCCAATTGAATTAACATCAATATTTGGTGCATGTTCTTTGCCCCATTCTTGATCTTGCATTCTAACCCCATTATTTATCATTATGATTCTACTGCTGTGTAGTCCTTGAATTATTGGTTTTACAATTCCATTACCTTTATTGAGTGAGGATACACCACTTAGGCTTTTTAATGCGTCACCAATAGAAGCACTGCTGTATTTTTCTAAAGTTTTATTTGAAATTTGACTCTCTAAAACTGATTTACTTTGATCTTTATAAGAATTGCCTTTAACGATTATTTCATTCAACTCTTCTAGGTGATGTTCGAGTTTAAAATCCTTTTCAATTTTTCCGTATGAGGCTTTCCATTTAAATATTACAGTATCACATGATGGATGTAATATTTTTATTGAATA
>JAYNFX010000051.1:0-1642 GCA_038106885.1 Flavobacteriaceae bacterium
CATTTTGGATTAGGACCTCCGGGTGGATTAAATCCATGTGAATGGTATGGTGCTGGACCTGAAGAGAAAACAGGTACAGGTACCTATGATGATCGTTGGATAATCAGTAGTGACGGATCAATTACTCATGTTACTAATGGGACAATTTTTGGAAGAACTGCTCAAGTTCATGCTGATTTAGGTGATAATGGCACAGGCACAACTGATGGAGCTGATATCTTAAATTACGAATATGCAGATTATACAGAAAGCTGGGTTATTACAGATCCAGGCCAAGTTTCTATTAATCTCACAGGTAATGCATTTTTCACTTATTACACTGGTGGAAGTCATGTTTACGAAATTTGGGATTATAATGAAAATGAGATGTATTTAAGAACAATTGATGGTGCTGGAGAGTTCACTTGGTGGACTATCTTAGTAGCAGAATAATATCCTTATTTTAAACAATTGAGGCAGATTGTTAAATCTGCCTCAATTTATATATATTTAACTCTAATGAAAAAAGCCTATTTATTTTTTGTATTTGCCTTCACAATTTCACTTGTTATTTCATGTTCAGGTGGAGATGATTCAGGAAGTTCTAATAATAACCAACAAATTATTCCTACAAATTTAGAAGTTAATATTACTGTCCAAGGCCAAGATAGTCAAAATCCCAACGGAGATGGGTCAGGGGTGTTTTATGGTACTGCAACAGCTGTTGATGCAGATTACTTTACTTTTAAAATTGGTAACGAAGATGAAAGTGAACCTAGTCAATCAGGCAATTTTACTTACACAAAAACTGGTTCTGGAATTGAACAATTTCCATTTTATGTATATGCGTACTCATCTACTGGTAACAAAATATCTAAAATAACTAATCTTTCTATTTTAGTTGAAGACGGCGGTAATAGTGGTTCAGGTAATAATGATGTGTTAGTTTGGTCTGATGAATTCGACGGAACAGGATCAATTGACACTTCTAAATGGACTCCCGAGACTGGTGGTGGAGGCTGGGGGAACCAAGAAGAACAGATTTATACCTCAAGCTCAAGTAATTTAAGAAAAGAAGGTGGAATTTTAAAAATTAAGGTACAAAAAGGATCTAATGGCGGATTTACTTCTGCTCGCATTAAAACCCAAGATAAATTTGAATTTCAATATGGGAGAGTTGATATCCGTGCAAAATTGCCATCTGTCCAAGGCAGTTGGCCAGCATTGTGGATGCTAGGGGCAAATTGGCCTACAGCCGGCTGGCCTGAGTGCGGCGAAATTGACATCATGGAACAATTTGAAAATAAAAATATTATAACATCAACAATTCACTGGTATGAAGAGGACAACGTGCCTGCAAACGGAACTGGGCAAGCTAGTCACGGAGGGGATGTCGTAAATACAACCTCAGACGAATTTCATATTTATAGTCTGGATTGGAGACAAAATGTTATACGCTTTTATATCGATGGAAATGAATTCTTCTCAACTGGAAACAACAACTCTTTTCCGTTTAACCAAGACTTTTTTCTGATTTTCAATGTTGCAATGGGAGGTACAAACGGAGGCGATATAGATCCTAATTTACAAGAAGGGTACGTTGATGCTATGGAAGTAGATTACGTTAGAGTATATCAATAAAAAATTACTAACCAACTAATTT
>JAYNFX010000051.1:1742-7541 GCA_038106885.1 Flavobacteriaceae bacterium
TAATTTAAAAACTTATTAAATTATAATGATTTTTAGAATATTTTTAATTCTAATTTTCCTTTTAATATTTAAAGGACCGGAACCTTCAGACAACAGTATTTTGTTTACTGATGATTTTGAAAACACATTTCTAAATTTAAATCATTGGAATTATGAACTAGGTGATGGTTGTCCCGAGCTGTGTGGTTGGGGTAATAATGAATTTCAGATTTATACCAAAGAAAATGTTTTTATCAGAGATGAAAATTTAGTAATTAAGGCAACAAAACAAGGCAATAAATACTATTCTGGTAGAATAACAACAAAGGATAAGATTGAATTTCAATATGGCACTGTTGAAGTAAAGGCAAAGCTACCAACTGGAACTGGCGTATGGCCAGCCATATGGATGTTAGGTCATGATATTGATGATATTTTTTGGCCTTTATGTGGCGAAATTGATATAATGGAATATGTTGGAAAAACCCCAGGTAAAATTCACACAACACTTCATACAAAAGACAGTTATGGTCAATCAATAAATACAAAAGTTACGACAATAGAAAATATTGAAGACGGATTTCATATTTATAAAATGAATTGGGATAAAAATAAAATTCAATTTTCTGTAGATGATACTATTGTTTACACTTTTTCACCTGCAAATAAAAATAAAATTAACTGGCCATTTGACAAACCATTTTACCTGATTTTAAATTTAGCTATTGGAGGGGAATTTGGCGGATTTGAAGTTGATGACAATATTTTTCCTCAAGAATTTATTATAGATTATATAAAAGTTTATGACAATTCTAAACTTTAAGGTCTGCTTTTATTTTTTTAATGATTTTTGAACTCGCTCCCTTATTTAAATCAACAAAGGCTTTGTTTGATTTTCCGCTTTTTTGTCTGTATTCTTTATCTTGAACATATTTATTTACAGTTGATTCAAAGCTAATAGCATTATTTATACTCACCATTCCTCCATTATCAATCAGTTCAATTGCTTCTGGAAATTTACTATAATTTTTTCCAATAATTATTGGAACTGAAAATACCGCTGCCTCAAGAGTGTTGTGTAACCCACTTTTGCCCATACCTCCTCCAACATATGCAATATCAGCGTAGCTATATAATTTTGTTAAAATGCCTACACAATCTATAATTAATATTTGTTTATTTTCAATATTTACTAATTCTTTATTTGAATACAACTCAGCCTTTTTGCCTAGTTTTTTTCTTAACATCGATATTTCTTCATTATCAATTTTATGTGGAGCTATAATAAATTTCAATTTTTTTTGTGATCTATTTATCATTTGCCACATAACTTCTATATCCTCTGACCAAGTGCTTCCCGCAACTAAACAAAGATCACTTCCTTTAAATTTTTCAATAATTGGTAAAACATTATTTTGTTCTAGTTGATTAGATACTCTGTCAAAACGAGTATCTTTTGATACAGTTACTGATTTATATCCAATAGATTCAAGTAATTTTTTTGAGTCTTGATTTTGAGTAAAAATATGGTCAAATCCCCACAAAATTTTACTAAAATACTTTATTTGTGATCTGAAATATATCTGCTTTGGCCTGAAAAGTGCTGAAACTAAATACACTTTTGCAGGATGATTTTTTAAGGCGTTTAAATAGTTTGGCCATATTTCATATTTTATGAATATGACTAATTTTGGTGACATGATTTTTAAAAATGATCTTACATTTTTTGGAGTATCCAGAGGGATGTATACAACATGGGGAGTTATTGGATTTTCTTTACGTATTTCATAGCCAGATGGAGATAGAAATGACAGAATAATTTTTGCATCAGGATATGATTCTTTTAAACTTTTAAAAACCGGTAAACCTTGTTCATATTCACCAAGTGATGCACAATGAAACCAGAAAACAGAATCCCCCTTTTTAATATTTCTATTTAAATAGTTTAAGGTTTTATTCCTTCCTTTAACACCTTTTTTAATTTTCTTGTTAAAGAGGCCTACTATTGGGACAATCAGACTTGCCAGTTGAATTCCAATTTTATAAATAATATTCAAAGAAGTAATTTTTAACAAAAATACATTCTTTATATTAATTTATCTGTTCACAATCTTCAATTTCGTATTTTTGACAAATGATTTATGCTAAATAAGCACTAGATAATATATGAAAAAAATACAAATGGTTGATCTTAAAGGTCAGTACCAAGATATAAAAGACAAAGTTGATTCTTCCATACAAAGTGTTATAGATTCAGCTTCTTTCATTAATGGACCTAAGGTTAAAGAATTTCAATTGAATCTTGAAAATTATTTAAATATCAAGCATGTTATCCCATGTGCAAATGGAACAGATGCTCTTCAAATTGCTATGATGGGTTTAGGGCTAAAGGCTGGGGATGAAGTAATTACTGCTGATTTCACTTTTGCTGCAACCGTAGAGGTAATTGCTCTTCTAGGCTTAACTCCAGTTCTTGTGGATGTCGATCCTAATTCTTTTAATATTGATATTGAATCAATTAAGAAAGCTATTACTCCAAAAACAAAGGCTATTGTTCCTGTTCATTTATTTGGACAATGTGCAGATATGGAATCAATATTAAAAATTGCCGACGATTATAATTTATTCGTAATTGAAGACAATGCTCAAGCAATTGGGGCTACGTATACTTTTTCAAATGGCAAAAAGGCTAAAGCTGGCACATTAGGGAATGTGTCATCAACTTCCTTTTTTCCATCAAAAAACTTAGGATGTTATGGAGATGGCGGTGCTATTTTTACCAATGATGATGATCTTGCACACACTATAAGAGGAATAGTTAATCATGGAATGTATAAACGATATCACCATGATGTAGTTGGAGTTAATTCAAGATTAGATTCAATTCAAGCTGCAGTATTAGATGCTAAATTACCAAAGCTAGATTCATATAATAAAGCTCGTCGAAATGCTGCTAAAAAATACAATATTGCATTTAAAAATCATCCGAATCTTATAACTCCAAAAGCAGGATTTGGTTGTGACAATATATGTGAAAACTGTGATTGCCATGTGTTTCATCAATATACATTAAGGCTAATAAATGCTGATCGTGATGCTTTAGTCTCATATCTTAATTCAAAAAATATTCCTTGCGGGGTTTATTATCCCATACCACTTCATAAACAAAAAGCCTACAAAAGTGATCGTTATGAAGAATCTAATTTTTCAGTTACTAATCAATTATGTAAAGAAGTTTTCTCACTGCCAATGCATACAGAATTAGATGATAATCAGATAGCTTATATTGCTAAGGAGGTTTTAGATTTTTTGGCTAATACTAAGATTTGATTTTTTCTTTAAATGTTGACAGTAAAATTAAAATCATACCTGTTGTTACTGATAAGTCAGCCAAGTTAAATATACCTGTTTTAGCTACGCCAAAGTCCATAAATAAAAAATCTGTTACGGATCCATATAAAAATCTATCGTAAAGATTAGCTAATCCACCACCTACAATACAGCTTAGCCCGATACTAGTTAATTTATCGAGTGACTTGTTAGTAAATAAATAATACAGAACACATAAAATAACTACAACTGGTAATATTAGCAAAAAAATTAATTTTATTGTAGGATTTGATTCACTACCCATCCCTAAAAACGCTCCTGAATTTTCTACGTTCATCAATTGAAGTAAATCTCCAAATATTTCTGTTTGAGAACCAGGTATAACTTTTTCTCTAACAATTGTTTTTGAGTATTGATCCGCTGCAATATTGAATGAAATTAAAAGGATCAATAATATATTTCTTTTGTTCATATTTTAACTTTCAAATTTAGCTGAAGAAGTTGATTTTTCTCTATTTATCTTTCTTACTAATCCCTGTAAAACATTTCCAGGACCAACTTCGATAAAATCAGTAGCTCCATCTTTAATCATGCTTTCAATAGATTGAGTCCATTTTACTGGAGCAGTTAATTGTGCAATTAGATTTTTTTTAATTGTATTAACATCTGAAACAGCAATAGCAGAAACATTTTGATAAATTGGACATGAAGGGCTGTTGAATTTTGTATTTTCAATTGCATTAGCAAGTTCTTCTCTTGCAGGCTCCATTAGTGGCGAGTGAAAAGCACCTCCAACAGGAAGAACTAATGCTCTTCTTGCTCCTTTGTCCTTCATTAATTCACATGCTTTATGTATTGGTTCAATTTCGCCAGAGACCACCAGTTGACCAGGGCAATTATAATTTGCTGCAACTACCACACCATTAATTTCTTTACATGTTGACTCAACAATTTTATTTTCTAATCCTAACACGGCGGCCATTGTTCCTTCCGAAATTTCACAAGCTTTTTGCATTGCAACTGCTCTTTGAGCGACAAGTTTAAGACCGCTTTCAAAGTTTAAAGTATTATTAGCTACTAATGCAGAAAATTCTCCTAGCGAATGACCTGCTACCATATCAGGATTAAACTTATTACTTAAACATTTAGCTAAAATAACCGAATGAAGAAAAATTGCTGGCTGCGTTACTTTAGTTTGTTTTAAATCTTCAGGGTCTCCCTCAAACATAATTTTAGTTATATCAAAACCTAAAATTTTATTTGCTGAGTTAAATAAAGCTTTCGCATTATCTGATTTGTCAAATAAGTCTTTACCCATTCCTGGAAATTGGGCCCCTTGACCAGGAAATATATATGCTTTCATTATACTAAAATTATAGTTATGTTATTTTCTTATATGTTATAAAGCTGAAATCATATGCGTGATTTTCATCTTTAGAAATAAATTCTCTTTTTATCTCTTTCCACTGATCTAGATCAATCTCAGGAAAATAAGTATCGCCATCAAAAACACCATGAACTCTTGTCAGTTCAATAACTGAGGCATAAGGTAATGATTGTTTGTAAATTTCTCCCCCTCCAATAATAAATGGCTGGTCATCATTTTCAATATTTTTTAGTGCTTCCTCAATTGAATTAACAACGATGACTCCATCACTTACTGGGTAGTTCTTTTGTCTTGTTATGACTATGTGAGTACGATTTGGTAATGGCTTTGGAAAACTTTCAAATGTCTTTCTTCCCATAATCATATTATGACCAGAAGTTAAACTTTTGAATCTTTTAAGATCAATGCTCAAATCCCAAATTAGGTCATTATCCTTGCCTATAACTTGGTTTTCAGAGACTGCTACAATTACAGTTAATGGGGGGTATTTAGTTGTTTTCAATAATGAGTATTTTGAGCTAAAAGTAATATTTTTTGGTTACATCACACGGCAACTTTTCCTTTGATATGAGGATGATGATCATAATCAGTAAGTGTAAAATCTTCAAATTTAAATTTAAAAATATCATCCACTTCAGGGTTTAATATCATTTTTGGCAATGGTTTTGGCTCTCTTGATCTTTGTAGCTCTAATTGCTCAATATGATTATTGTATATATGTGCATCTCCAAAAGTATGAACAAAATCTCCTGGTTTATAGCCACATACTTGAGCCATCATCATTGTAAATAAAGAATAAGAAGCAATATTAAAAGGGACTCCTAAAAATATATCTGCACTGCGTTGATATAATTGACAAGATAATTTTCCTTCATGTACATAAAATTGAAAAAAAGCATGACAAGGTGGTAATGCAGCTTTTCCATTAGAGACATTTTCTGAAAATGATTTAGATGTATCTGGTAAAACAGAAGGGTTCCAAGCAGATACCAACATTCTTCTACTGTTTGGATTAGTTTTTAGGGTTTTAACAATAGATTTAATTTGATCAATATCATCACTATTCCAATTTCTCCATTGATGACCGTATACTGGACCTAAAT
>JAYNFX010000052.1:0-7066 GCA_038106885.1 Flavobacteriaceae bacterium
CCTTAAAAAAGTATTATGTTTTGTCAAATAACGACTATTATCAGATTTTATTATCGTAATTTTGAAATTACTTGAATTTAATTATAATAAGAAGTAAAATAGCCCGTTTAGTTTTCATGAAAAAAATTTCAATAATTTTATTCAATATTCTTTTTGTTATTTTGTCACATTCGCAAGAAGAAAATTTTGTGATTAAATGGGTTGGAGCAAAAACATTCAAAACATCAAGCTCAGAAATTAAACTTCCAAATTTTCAAAAGGAAAACTACAATTATTCCAATAACAAAGGTCTAACTTTCACTGCATTTTCTAGTAAGCTTAACAATTATTCAATAAATCAGTTATATATTTCAAATGTTGTAACCCAAACAATTTCAGAAACTGAACTTAAAGATTTGAAATCTGATTTAATTCCAAATCAAATAGAATATTTTATAAATGAATCTCTTGCTAGAAATAAAAAACTTATAACAATAGAAATATCACCAATTTTTTTTGAGAATGGAACCTTAAAAAAACTAATAAGTTTTAGTTTGTCAGTAAATAATTTATCTGAAAATGAATCTAAAAAAATTAATAATCAAATTCTCAATTCAGCTTTAAGCACTGGCCAGTGGTACAGGTTTAAAATAGATACAACAGGTGTTTATAAGCTTGATAAAAGTTTTTTTAATTCATTAGGTATAAATGTTCAAAATTTGAATCCAAAAAAAATAAAGGTGTATGGACATGGAGGAAAATCATTGCCTTTGAAAAATAGCGAAACTGTTTCATATGATTTAATTCAAAATGCTGTTAAGTTTATTGGTGAGGATGACGGAATTTTCAATAATGAAGATTATTTACTATTCTACGCTATAGGACCAAAGTACTATAACCCTGACAATGACTCACATATTAACCCGTACAGTAATGACGCCTATTATTATATTAAACTTAGTAATGAAAATGGTCTAAGAATGTCTCCTGCTGATGAACCAAGCAACTCAGCAAATACTTCTTTTACAACTTTTCATGACTATGCTTTTGTAGAAAAAGACGAATATAACATTGGTAAAATGGGACGGAGATGGTTTGGTCATCGGTTCTTTTTCGAAAATGCCAGAACATTTAATTTTAATATGCCAAATCTAATCACGTCAAGCCCACTGAAATTAAAAGTTTTAGTTGCTGCAACTGCAGAATCATCAACATCGATGGAAATAAAGGTAAATAACAACATAGTTGATAATTTAACTTTAGCTTCTGTTGAAGATGGAATTCTTGCAACCGAAAGTGTATTTAATAATAATGTTGAAAGCGCAACAGATAATATTTCCGTTGATTTGTATTATAATAATAATGGTAATCCTTCTGCGTCAGCTTATTTAGACTACATAGCTATTGAAGCTGAGAGAGAGCTTATTTACTTAGGAAATCAGTTCCAATTTAAACATAACGATATAGCGCTTCAATCTGGTGTTGGACAGTTCGTGATTTCTAATGCTTCAACATTGGAAGAAATATGGGATATTAGCAACCCTTACAACCCCAAATTTTACCTTAATAGCGAAGGTAATAATGAATTTATTTTCAAATTTAATATGGGTAATGATAAGAAATACCAAGTCATTACAACACAAGATACTTACACTCCAACTCTTGTTTCTAATAGAACTGTAAGTAATCAAAACTTAAAGGGCACTATATTTCTAAATGAGCAAGGACAATTTGAAGACATTGACTATTTAATTATCACGCCCGCTGTATTAAAAACTCAATCCGATCGACTAGCAAATATTAATAGAGAGGTAAATAATTTAAATGTAAAAGTTGTCACTCTTGAATCAATTTACGCTGAGTTTAGTTCAGGAATGCAAGACGTTTCTGGAATAAGAAATTTTGTAAAATATGTTTATGAAAACTCAAGTAATGAAAATGAAAAGCTAAAATATTTGTGTCTTTTTGGGGATGCCTCATTTGATTACAAAAACAGAACTCCTCAAAACACAAATATCTCACCGTCTTGGATGTCTATTGATAGTTTCAGTTTAACAAGTTCATTTATTTCTGATGATTTTTTTGGAATGATGGATTCAAATGAAGGAACAATGATAAGTGCTGATAAACTAGATATTGCAGTAGGTAGGATTTTAGCTGACTCTCCTATTCAAGCTAATCAAATGATTGATAAAATAGAATCTTATTATAATGAAGAAGCGTATGGAAATTGGCGTAATAATTTTTTATTAATTTCAGACGATGTTGATAAATTAAGTGACAGATCATTACAAGAAACAACTGATTTAATTGCAGAAAATGTAAAAGATTCAAAACCTTTTATTAATGTTGAAAAAATTCATACAGATACTTATTCCCAACAAACCTCATCCGGTGGAAGTAGATATCCGCAGGTAAACGAAGCTATTTTCGATGCTTTAGAAGTTGGCGCTGTTGTTGTTAACTATTTTGGTCACGGAGGAGAAGATGGATTAGCCTTAGAAAGGATTTTTGATAAAATTAATGCACAGGAACTAAATAATCCGAATAAGTTAAGTTGCTTTGTAACGGTGACTTGTGAATACACAAAATTTGATAATCCCCTGAGAAAAACAGCAGGTGAATACTTATACTGGAATAATAACGGAGGTGCAATTAGTTTAATCACTACAACTAGACAAATTTTTATAAATGTTGGGGTAGCATTTAATACAACTTTAAGTCAATATTTATTTGACTATGAAAATAGTCAAACTATCAGTATGGCAGAAGCTTTAAGACTGACTAAAAATGATCCAGCGGTAACTAATATTGAACAACGCAGATTAGTGTTTTTCATAGGAGATCCTGCAATGAAATTACCTCTTGCAGCTCCAGATATAATCACAACAAAATTGAATAACCAAGACATATCTAATAATAGTCTAATTCTTAATGCTTTAAGTCCTGCCAAAATTGAAGGCTTTGTTTCTAATACTGAAGGTATGGCATTAAATGATTACAATGGAATATTAGTTGCAACTGTATACGACAAAAATATACAAAGATCTACCTTGGGAAATGATGGTGTTACACTGGATGGACAACTAATAACAATGGATTATGAATCACTAGGTGAGGTGATCTTTAGAGGTCAAGTATCAGTTGAAAACGGAGAATTTGAAATTAATTTTATAGTTCCAAGAGATATTGAAATTGCCGAAGGAAATGGTAAAATAAGTTACTATTCAAAAACTGAGAATCCATTATCAGATAAAAGAGGCTACAGTTATGAAATAAAGATTGGAGGAGTTAATTTAAATGCTCCAGAGGATAACACCGGACCTGATATAAAATTATTTATGAACGATGAAAGTTTTATTTCTGGAGGAATAACTAATGAAAATCCTGTTTTGATAGCAAAATTATTTGATGAAAGTGGAATTAATACCTCGAGTGGTGTTGGTCACGATATTGTTGCAATTATTGACGGAGATGAAACAAACCCTTATGTTTTAAATGATTACTATGTAGCAGATTTGGACAGTTATCAAAGTGGATCTCTTAGCTATCCATTAAGAAATTTATCTCCTGGTCTACACACATTATCTCTAAAAGCATGGGATGTTTACAACAATTCTTCAACCAAAGAAATTCAATTCATAGTTTACGATCAAAATGAAAGTTTAAAGCTAACTAATGTATTGAATTATCCTAATCCATTTATAAATTACACTGAATTTTGGTTCAACCACAATAGTTCTGGTATTTTAGACGTTAGTATACAAATATTTACAATATCAGGTAAATTGATTAAAACTATTATAGGACAAACAAATTCCTCAGGAGTAAGTTCTCTTTCAAGAAATATAACCTGGGATGGTACCGATGATTATGGTAGCAAAATTGGAAAAGGAGTTTATATTTACAAACTCAAAGTAAAGTCTCAATTGACTGGGCTTAACTCCGAAAAAATAGAAAAACTTGTAATCCTTTAATAATATTTATATTTGTCTGAACCTAACAACAAGAAAATGATTAACAAAAAACTCGTCGCTCCAATCAGGTTTTTAATTTTTACAATAATTTTAATTTTTCCCACAAAAAATATTTTTAGTCAAACCCATATTGAACCAAATCCAGATTCAAGAGTAATTACAACTGGAGTTCCTTTTTTGTTAATTGCATCAGATGCTCGAGCTGCAGGATTAGGAGACATGGGTGTAGCTACATCCGTGGATACATATTCACAGCAATGGAATCCATCGAAATATGCATTCTCTGAAACTAAGTCAGGTTTTGGAATAAGCTATACTCCTTATTTAAGTAAATTAGTTAATGATATATTTTTAGCGAATGTGACTTATTTTAACAGGATTAGTGAAAGAAGTGCATTTGCTGCCAGTTTCAAATATTTCTCATTAGGTGAAATTGAGTTAAGAGAAACTGAGTTTGATCTAGGAATTATTGAAAAACCAAATGAACTTACATTTGATGTCTCATATGCCCTAAGACTATCTGATCAATTTTCAATGTCAGTTGCACTAAGGTACTTAAGATCAGATTTGAAAATACAAGCACTCGATCCAAATGCCAAATCTGCAGGTTCATTCGGAGTTGATATATCAGGATTTTACCAGGGTGAAGAAGTTGCATATAATGACTTCAATGGCCGTTGGAGAGGTGGATTTGCCTTACAAAATATTGGACCAAAATTAAAATATGATGATGCTGGTCGTGAAAACTTCTTACCAACAAATTTAAGACTTGGAGGAGGGTTTGATTTTATATTCGATTTTTATAATAAATTAAGTGTTACTGCAGAAGTTACAAAATTACTTGTACCCACACCACCTGTTTACGGAACTGAATTTAATTATTTTGATGCAAATGGAAATGGGGTTTATGATCCAGAAAATGGTACAGATAGCACAAATACAGATACAGCAGGTCAAATCATTAATAATAACGTAATAATTGACGGTCAAGATCCAAATGTAGGTTTCGTTCAAGGAATTTTTCAATCATTTGGTGATGCTCCGGGAGGATTTAGTGAGGAGTTAGATGAATTCACTTGGGCATTAAGTGCAGAATATTTATACCAAGATTCTTTTGCGCTAAGAGCAGGATACTTTAACGAGAACGAAACTAAAGGAGCTCGTAAATTTTTCTCTCTGGGTGCTGGATTTAAATACTCTACAATAGATATTGATATGTCTTATTTATTTTCTGCTTCAAAAGTTCAAAGTCCACTGGAAAATACTTTGAGATTTTCTTTATCATTTAACATAGGACAAGGTGAATACTTAGAATACTAAAGCTATTCTTTTGTTAATTTTTTATTTGAAAAAATACACCAAATAATATATGAGCAAGAAAATCAATGTAAATATTGAGCTTGATTTATTTAATTCAACTGATGATTTAAATTATGAGACTCAAAATCTTATGAAAATTGCTCAAAAAGTACGTTTAAAAGCTTATGCCCCTTATTCAAATTTTTTAGTTGGTGCTGCATTATTACTTGAAAATGGAGAGATAATATCTGGAAATAATCAAGAAAATGCAGCCTATCCCTCTGGATTATGCGCTGAAAGAACAGCAATTTTTTACGCCCACTCAAAATTTCCAAAACAAAAGATATTAAAAATGGCTATTTGCGCTGGATCTAAATCGAAGGATACCAATAAGCCCATACCTCCTTGTGGATCGTGCAGACAAGCATTAGTAGAATATGAAAAAATACAAAATAGCCCAATAGAGCTTTATTTTATGGGAACTAAAGGAGAAATCGCATATTCAAAATCTGTCGAAAATATTCTACCATGGTTGTTTGATAATAAATGGCTATAAATTTTTAATTAAAAATTTCCAACTTCCCTTTTCTGATTAGCATTCAAAGTGTTATTTTTGTACCCACATTACTATAACCTATTGTAGACAAATGCAAGAAATAACCAAAGACACCTATTTAGATTGGTACGAGAACATGATGTTTTGGCGTAAGTTTGAAGACAAACTTGCAGCTGTTTACATACAGCAAAAAGTAAGAGGATTTCTTCATTTGTATAATGGCCAAGAGGCTGTTCTTGCTGGAGCTTTACACGCAATGGATCTTTCTAAGGACAAAATGATAACTGCATATAGAAATCACGTGCAACCCATTGGTATGGGCGTTGATCCAAGAAAAGTCATGGCAGAATTATATGGCAAAGCAACTGGTACATCACAAGGCCTAGGAGGATCAATGCATATTTTTTCTAAAGAACATGGCTTTTATGGTGGGCACGGAATTGTTGGAGGTCAAATTCCTTTAGGCGCTGGTATGGCATTTGGAGATAAGTATAACGAAACTGGTGCAGTTACATTATGCTTTTTTGGTGATGGAGCTGCTAGACAAGGTTCTCTACACGAAACATTCAACATGGCTATGAATTGGAAACTTCCTGTAGTGTTTGTTTGTGAAAACAATGGATATGCTATGGGAACTTCGGTTGAGCGAACAGCAAACCATACTGATATATGGAAGTTAGGTTTAGGCTATGAAATGCCATGTGGTCCAGTTGATGGAATGAGTCCAGTAAAAGTTGCTGAAGCATTTGACGAAGCTATTCAGCGTGCTAGAAGAGGTGATGGTCCAACTTTCCTAGAAATGAAAACATATCGATATAGAGGACATTCAATGAGTGATGCTCAACACTATAGAACAAAAGATGAAGTCAAAGAATATCAAAAAATTGACCCGATTACTCAAGTCAAAGATATTATTTTAAATAATAATTATGCCACTGAGGATGATATTAAAACAATCAACTCTAGAGTAAAAGAATTAGTTTCTGAATGTGAAAAGTTTGCTGAAGAATCCCCATTCCCTGATAAAAGCCTTATGTATGATGCTGTTTATGAGCAGGAAGATTATCCATTTTTAAAACATAAACTATAAGATATGGCAATCGTAGTTAACATGCCCCGTTTAAGTGATACCATGGAAGAAGGTACTGTCGCGAGCTGGTTAAAAAATGTAGGTGACTTTGTTGAGGAAGGTGATATACTTGCAGAAATTGAAACTGACAAAGCAACTATGGAATTCGAATCCTTCAATGAAGGT
>JAYNFX010000053.1:0-6938 GCA_038106885.1 Flavobacteriaceae bacterium
ACTTACGCGTTGACAGATTAGCAATCTGCTCCATTACCACTCTGGCACCTCTCCTATTCAAATGAACATTAGCAATAAAATTGCGGATGCAAATGTAACTTTTCATAAGCAACAACGCAAACTATTTATTTAATTTTTTAATTGTGAAATTTGATACTAGTCAGGATATTCTATTCGGAGATGATAGATATTAGCTAGCTTGTGCTTTAAAACTTTTTTTATAGACTCTATTTCCTTGAAAGTAATATTTGAATTTAAAAATTGATCCATCTCAATTTGAGAAGAAATTATAGAATCAACAAAATTATTAATTTTTATTGAGGTTGGATTTTTTAAACTTTTTGATGCAGCTTCAACGCTATCGCACATCATAAGAATAGCTGTTTCTTTACTAAACGGATTGGGACCTTTATATTTAAATTCTGATACATCAAAATCTGAATTTAAATTTTTTTGTTTATTGTAAAAATAACGCACCTTACTGGTACCGTGATGAGTTCTTATAAAATCTATAACACGATCAGGGAGATTATATTTTTTCGCAATCTCTATTCCATTGATGACATGATCAATTATAATTTTAGCACTCTCTCTAGGTGATAGCTCATCATGAGGGTTTGTTCCAGTTGATTGATTTTCAGTAAAATACGTAGGGTTATTCATTTTGCCAATATCGTGGTATAATGCACCAACTCTAGCAAGCATCGAGTTAGCTCTAATTTCATTTGCACAAGATTCAGCTAAATTAGCAACATTTAAAGAATGATGAAAAGTTCCGGGTGACTTGTCTGAGAGTTCTTTTAGCAGTGGACTATTAGTGTCCGTTAATTCAAGTAAAGAAACATCTGAAACCAAACCAAAAAGTTTTTCATAGGCATAAATCATTGGCTGAACAAAAAGGGTAGCCAAACCGCATAAAACAAAAAGCAAAAAGTTTTCCCATTTCAGTCCATCAATATTTCCTTCATATATAATGTAAAATGAAAAATACGACAAAATATAAATCAATGTAATTTGTCCAACTGAAATAAACAAATTAGCTCTTTTGTATAGCTCAGAAACTGTCAAAATTGTTACAATTCCAGCAATAATTTGCAAAAACATATATTCGTAATTATTTGAAACTACAAAGCCTAACAACAGCACCGTTATAACATGTGTAAAAAGCCCTAGCCTTGCATCAAAAAAAGCCTTAATTATTAATGGTAGAATACACAAAGGGACAACATATACGTAACTTGGATTGAAATTAATTACCAAAGTAGTTAATAAAACCATTAAAACTATATTGAAGAAAATGAATGTAATCTTAGTATTATTTGAATAAATTTCAAACCTGTATTTCCTCAAAAATAAAAGTAACATCAGTAAAGCTAAAGCAACTAAAATTGTGTACGCGGCAATAATCCATATGTAACTTGTTTCAGACCATACTTGTGATTCATATTCAGACTCCAATGATTTTAAAATGGATAATTTATCTCCTTTTACAACTTCACCTTTTGATATAATCAAGGTACCTTTTTCAACTCTGCCACGCACTAATGAAATTTGATTAAAACGGTCCTGTATAGCGCTTTTAGTTAATTTTTCATTGTATGTTATATTTGGAATTATAACGTCAAAAAATATAGATTTTACATTTGGTATGTAAGAATTATATTCAGTACTTAAAAGAGTTGAATCTATAAATTTATTCAATTTGGATTGAGGAAAGAAATCATTGTACACAACAGACTTAACCTGTGTATTGTTAACCAGAATTTTAATAATTTGCTTTGAATCAAAATTATAATCATAAGGTAAGATACCATTAGAGTATAAAGAATTTAACATCTTTAGATTTCTATCAAAAAGTTTTGTCTTTGATGAGTCGTTTTTTAATAGATTAAATATTTCATCAAACTTAGATCTATGATTCACCAAAACTTGTTTTTTGATTGTAGTATCCAAATTAAAAAAGACCGCAGATTCTAAAACTATGAGTTCCTTTTCGGATTCAATCTCTTTTTCTGATTTTTGAATTGCAAAATCAAAGGGAGCATATAGGTTTTCAGACTGCCAAGGCTTTCCCTTCTCAAAACTATATCTAAAAGAACCACTTTTAGGAAATAAATAAACTACTAAAAAAGTAGTTAATAAGAATAAAAAAATCTTGTAAATGAAATTATGATTTTTGTATAGACTGTTAAAAAAATTGTTCATTTACAAGAAAATATTATTTAAAAATAAACCAATGACTTAAATAAAATTGTACTCTCAAATTTAGTAAAAACAATGATAATTAATTAAATTAGATGCAATCATTTTAAAACAAAATTATGTCTAAAGAAGTTGTGATTGTTTCTGCTGCAAGAACTCCTATTGGTAGTTTTATGGGGTCATTATCAACAATCCCAGCACCTGTCCTTGGTTCAATTGCCATCAAAGGTGCAATTCAAAAAATCAATCTTAATCCAAGCGCAATAGATGAAGTTTTCATGGGTAATGTAGTTCAAGCTGGTACTGGACAAGCACCTGCAAGACAAGCTGCAATTTTTGCTGGAATACCCAATAAAGTTCCTTGTACAACAATTAATAAAGTTTGTGCCTCTGGACTAAAAACAATAATACAGGCTGCTCAAAGTATTGCTTTAGGGGATTCGGATATAATTATTGCTGGGGGTATGGAAAATATGAGCCTCATTCCTCATTACTATAATGCTCGAAAAGGCAAGAAATTTGGATCAATTAATTTGGATGATGGAATGCAAAAAGATGGATTGATTGATGCTTATTCTAATGAAGCAATGGGACTTTGTGCTGAAAAATGTGCTGAAAAATATTCATTCAGCAGAGAAGATCAAGATAAATTTGCCGTTTCATCATATAAGAGATCTGCAGAAGCTTGGAATAAAGGCTATTTTGATAACGAAATCGTTCCTGTTGAAGTACCTCAGCGCAATGGTCAGAAAATTATTGTTGATCAAGATGAAGAGTTCAACAATATTAAATTAGAAAAAATACCAAAACTTAGATCTGCTTTTAAAAAAGATGGTACTATTACTGCTGCTAATGCATCAACAATTAATGATGGTGCTGCTGCTATTGTATTAATGAGTAAGGATAAGGCTAAAGAACTCGATATAGATCCTCTAGCAAGTATAATTAGTTATTCTGACGCAGCAGTTGAGCCAAATTGGTTTACAATTGCTCCTTCTCTAGCCTTACCAATAGCTGTAAAAAAAGGAAATATTAAAATTGAGGATATAGATTTTTTTGAATTAAATGAAGCATTTTCAGTAGTTGGACTTGCCAATACAAAAATTTTAAATATTGACCCTAAAAAAGTAAATGTTCATGGTGGTGCTGTTTCTCTTGGACACCCTTTAGGTTGTTCAGGTACAAGAATTGTAGTTACGTTAATTAATATAATGCGACAAAAAAATGGAAAAATTGGTGCTGCTGCAATATGTAATGGTGGTGGTGGAGCTTCTGCTCTAATAATAAAAAGAGAATAAATGAGGTATGGCCTTTGTAACTTAGGTGTTGTTGGAATTAGAAATAGTCCTTCTGATAAAAGCGAGCTTGTATCTCAACTTCTATATGGAGAGTGTTTCAAATTGCTCGAACAAAAAGATAAATGGAGTCGGATCAAACTTTATTATGATAATTATGAAGGTTGGATTGATAATAAACAATTTAAATTAATAGATAAAAACACATACACTAAATTAACTAGTCAAAATTTAATATTTTCTGCAGAACTAATAAGTTTTATTTATCACAACAACCACCCCATTTCAATAGTTTTGGGAAGCAATTTAAACCCAATTAATTTTTTAAAACATAAGTACAATGGGGAGAAAATTATCATTAAAAAAACCACTAGTAAACAAATATTAAAAACTGCAATGTTATATATTAATGCACCTTATTTGTGGGGAGGTAAAACACCATTTGGTATTGATTGTTCTGGATATAGTCAAATGGTATATATGCTAAATGGAATTAGATTAAACCGTGATGCATCACAACAAGCAAAACAAGGAAAAATTGTTCAATTAAACATCAACAGTAAAGCTGGTGATTTAGCCTTTTTTCAAAATGAATCAGGAAACATTATACATGTTGGTATAATAATGGAAAATAACTTTATTATTCATTCACACGGCAAAGTAAGAATTGACGCTTTAGATATTAATGGAATATTCAATTCTGATATTAAAAAATATTCTCACAAATTAAAATTTGTAAAAAACTATTTCTAAAAATTAACACTACTTAAGACTATCAGCAATATCTCTATATTTTTTCGCATTAACATCATCGCCAGTAGCAGAAAAAATATTTGATAATGTCTTAGCGGCATTAAAATTTGATGGATCGATCTTTAAAGCCTCTTCTAGATATGGAATAGCGTCAATGTAAAGTTTATTTCTTTCATCTCTAAGTTCATCGTAACGTCTATCATCAGCAGCTGAAGTACCAAGATTATTCATCTCTTCAATAATTGATTCTTCTTCACTTAAAATCAATACTGCTAAGTTAATATAAGCACTTACATATTTTGGATTTAAATCAATAGCGTTTTGATAATACTTTTTTGCATTTACTGAATCTCCTGCATCGGATGCAATAACACCTAAGTTATATTGAAGTTCAGGATTTAAAGGGTCAAGTTTTGTAGCATACTCTAGTAAACTTTTAAATTTATCAATATTCCCCATTGCATAGTAAACATTGGCTTCTGTTAAAATCAAATTGAGATCGTCAGGATTTTCAGCCCTAGCTTCATTCATAGCTTCAAGTGCTTTTTCTGAATCCCCCATTTGATTATATATTAAAGCCATATTTTTTATAATTTCTGGATATTTAGATTTAGAATTTTTTTCAGACGGATTAGTGTGCGTTTTAGCTTTCACTGAAGCATCTCTTAACAATTTACTATCAAATGGCTCTTCCATATTTGTCATGGTATTTAGAGCATAATATTGTTTTTCAATCCCCGTAAAACCCATTGACTGCAACTCTTCGTACATTACTAAGGATTTGGAGTAATCTTTGGCATTAACTGAAGATGAAGCTGCATAATAAAGGTAAATTGTATCTTTTTTCGAAATTCTATAAGCATTAAAGAAATAATCAGATGCAGTTGAATAATCATTTTTTTCAATATAACCACTACCACTGTTGATCAAATGATTAATTAAATTGACTAAATGAATTTCTTTGGACTGAATGTCATATGGTTCAGAAACTTTCTCAAATGAAGAAACTGATAATTTAGTTTCTTCAGGACCTGCAGCACCTCCTCTTAATAATAATTTACTCTTAAGAAGATAAAATTCACTTTTTTGTTTTTTATCCATTGAAGACAATAAAACTTCTGCAGCATCTAATGAGATTTTAGCTTTATCAAAATTACCTTTTTCTAAATCCTTGTTTGCAGTTCTTAACTCTTTTTTTTGACTGTAAATTGTAGTAAAACTAACTAGTAAAAGTAATGTTAAATATTTTTTCATAATGTATGATATCTTTGGAAATTATTCTTTTGTTTGAGTAGACGATTCATTATTTTCATCTTTTTGTTCTGAGTCATTTTCTTCAACTTCTTCATCTTCTTCTTTCATAACTTTGGCAACAGCAGCAATAGAGTCATTGCCTTTTAAATTAATTAATTTAACTCCTTGAGTTGCACGACCCATTACTCTTAAATCCTCAACAGCCATTCTTATGGCAATACCAGATTTATTAATTATCATTAAATCATCTTCATCAGAAACATTTTTGATGGAAACTAAATCTCCTGTTTTGTCTGTTATAGAAATAGTTTTTACACCCTTACCTCCTCTGTTTGTAATTCTGTAATCTTCTAAGCTTGAGCGTTTTCCAAATCCGTTCTCTGAAACCACAAGTATATTACTTTCCATATCATTAACAGAAATCATACCAATAACTTCATCGTTAGCATTGGATAAAGTTATTCCTCTAACCCCAGAAGCGTTACGACCCATAGGTCTAGTTTTAGCTTCTTCGAAACGAATAGCTTTACCAGATTTTAAAGCTAGCATAACTTGACTAGCACCAGTAGTTAATTTAGCTTCTAAAAGCTCATCACCTTCTTTAATTGTAATTGCGTTAATTCCATTTGTTCTTGGTCTAGAATATTGCTCAAGTGAAGTTTTCTTAACTTGACCACGTTTAGTAGCCATGATTACGTAATGTGCGTTTATGTAATCTTCATCTTTTAAATTTTGAGTACATATGAATGCTTTAACTTTATCATCTTGTTCAATATTAATTAAATTTTGTATTGCACGTCCTTTTGATGTTTTACTACCTTCAGGAATTTCATAAACACGCATCCAAAAACACTTACCTTTTTGTGTGAAAAATAACATATATTGATGGTTTGTTCCAACAAATAAATGCTCCAGAAAATCTTCATTTCTTGTAGTTGAAGCTTTTTGCCCTACACCTCCTCTATTTTGGGTTCTATACTCTGTTAGTGAAGTTCTTTTGATGTAACCTGCATGAGATATAGTAATGACAACTTGTTCGTTGGGAATCATATCTTCAATAGAAAGATCACCCCCAGCATACTCAATTAATGACCGGCGTTCATCACCATATTTTTCCTTGACTACTAAAAGTTCGTCTTTGATGATTTGCATTCTACGGTCTTTCTTATCTAAAATATCTTTAAGGTCTTCAATGGTTACCATTAAATCTTCAAACTCTGATCTTAATTTATCCTGCTCTAATCCGGTTAATTGTCTTAGACGCATTTCTACAATGGCCTTAGCTTGAATTTCGCTTAATTCAAATCTTTTTACAAGCTTTTGTCTTGCCTCATCAGGATTTGACGAACCACGGATAATTTTAATTACTTCATCTATGTTGTCTGATGCAATAATTAGTCCTTCTAAAATATGAGCTCTTTCCTCAGCTTTTCT
>JAYNFX010000054.1:0-2072 GCA_038106885.1 Flavobacteriaceae bacterium
ATAATAGAAGTATTGTTTTGTAATCTTAATGAATCAAGATTACCGCTTTGGTAAAGATTTTGTGAATAAGATCTTTTTATGTTTTCATAGGATAAATCTAACCTGGAATTATTAAAATCATAGCCTAATCCAAAAGAATAACCACTCAGATCTCCATATAGGGTTTTATTTTTATAAGGACTTTCTTGAGTTTTAAATCCAGCTCTATAGCTAATATTCCTATTTCGAAACTCAGTACCAAGTCTGTATGTGTTTGAGGTAGTAAATGTGTTGTTTATTGAATCATTAAGTAAAATATCCAATTGATTATTACCTGTATCAAAAGATGTATTAGCATAATTTTTACTTTCAAAATTAAAACTTATTATTGCAACTTTACCAAGTATATACGCGAAACTTCCCATGATATTGCCTGGAGTTTTTAAACTATAATCAGGGAAAATATTGACAATTGATGGATTTACAATGTAGTTAGTATCATCAATTATACTTGTAGTTGCTAAATACTGAGTTGTTTCTTCTCTTAGGGTAAGCCATGTTGGGCTTTTATAACTGAAGCCAAATCTAAAATTTTTAGACAACTTAAATAAACCTCCAAATTGCATTGAAAATCCTTCTCCATTAGTGTATAATTGGTTTTGAAAATTCACCAAATTAATTGAGGACCCATCATTATTATTTTCTTCTAAAAGATATGTGCTTTTTTCAAACTCGATAAAATGAGAATTTAAATTCAAGCCAAAACTTATATTGTCATTGTATTGAAAGGCTATATTTGCTGACAATTTACCATTATTGCCATTAGTTTGATAATCATATTGTTGATAGAAATTACCAGGGGCAATATTTGATAAATAAACTGTATTCACGTCATTTTCTTCAACAGGATCCAGTATGTAACTATTATACCCTAAAAATGCTTGTTGGTTTTGGTATCCAAATGTAGATCCTATAGCAGAGTAAGCTTGACTAATTGATTCGCCTTCAAAGGCACTTATATTAACAAGTTCTAATCCATTGGCATTTTCCAAAAAATAACTCGAAATAGATTTATTTGTAATTCCTGCGATTGAAAATTCACTATCATAGTTATCAAGTCTTTCATAAAAAACACTAACTACAAACTTATTCCAAGGGGAGTTACTATAATTATTTTTAAAAACGAATGCAGCTCCAATCTGATTTAAATCAAGATTTGTTAACGAATTTGTATTTTTTGAATTTGCATATGTTACATCAAATGAGCTATTGTTTGTTCCTGCTGTTAAAGTTCCTTGACTTGAATTAAATATAGTAGAACCAGCAGGATTTATACTAACAGCTGATAAATCTCCACCAAGAGCACCAAAAGCCCCAGACATTGATTTAAATCTAGCTGTTCCTAATGTTTCTCCACTGGAAAACAACAATGCGGAATTTAAATCTTGTGCATGAAAATTGTTTAAACTAAAACAAATTAGTGTAATAATTAGATTTTTTTTCATTTTGATAATGATTAATATAGAATGTTATCTCTAGCGGCGATTAGATGATCCTCCACCTCTGGATCTTGATGATTTTGAACTAGATCTTCCACTAGATCTAGACATGTTCGATCTCGAATATGTTGAATTTCTCATTGATCCTGAATTTCTATTAGGTGATTCACTAGGCCAACTGTAATTGTTAGATCTTTGCGAATTACTCTTTCTGTTATAATCAATCTTTCGTGATGAATTATTATTTTTTCTGTTGTAATCTCTTTTTTGGACAGAACTTTTATTGGTTCTAACTCCTTTATTATCCTTAAAAGAATTATTTACCTGTGTTGTTTTATAAGTTCTTGCAGAAGTTTTTGTATTACTTGTTCTGAATTTAGTAACTGTACCCATAGCACTGCGGCTTGAAATACTTGCGCTTCTATATCCAGAGTTAAGGTACGATTGATTTCTGTAGCCATTAATTAATGCATATGAAGGACCTCTGTTTGGACCAAAATAGCTATAGCCACCAGTGTGAACAAACCACGCATTAGAAAAATATGGATCATAGAAGCCATAAATTGGATATCCCCAATTGTTCCATCTCCAGTT
>JAYNFX010000054.1:2172-6394 GCA_038106885.1 Flavobacteriaceae bacterium
GTGCGAATATTTATGATAATATTGGAATCAACATTTTGGCCCCAGCCCGCATAAGAACTTTCTTCGGAACTATTTTGTGAATTATAATTATTCTTTTCAGAGATTGTACTAGTAAGGTCTTCACCTTGATTTAATTCAATTGCTTTCCCTTTAAAGTAATCTTTATAATAGCTGTTGTTTATTTGATCTGGACTTGAGTCATAAGTATAACTATTATCTCTATCTAAGGAACTGTCATAAATTCCATCATCATACATTCCAACATATTGGTAGGATCCACATGAGGACAAAATGCAAAATAGTAATGCAGCGATTTTAAAATTGATAATTTTATTAGATAGAGTAATAATTGTCATATATGATTAAATTAAATTGTTGATCACTTTTAAAATACTTAGTTTTGTATCAAACCGTATTTATATTTCAACAATAGTTGTGCCAAATTACAACAATATGTCTAAAAACCTTACAAAACGTGAAGTAGATTATTCCAAGTGGTATAATGAGCTCGTAGTAAAAGCTGATTTAGCAGAAAACTCTGCTGTTAGAGGATGTATGGTTATTAAGCCTTATGGTTATGCTATATGGGAAAAAATGCAAGCCGAACTAGATAAAATGTTTAAAGAGACTGGACATCAAAACGCTTACTTTCCTCTATTTGTACCTAAAGGTCTTTTTGAGACTGAAGAAAAGAATGCCGAAGGTTTTGCTAAGGAATGTGCTGTTGTTACTCACTACAGACTTGAAAACGATCCTGAAAATCCTGGTAAACTACGTGTTGATCCCAAAGCAAAACTTGAAGAAGAGCTTGTTGTTAGGCCTACCAGCGAGGCTGTGATTTGGAATACTTATAAAAATTGGATTCAATCCTACAGAGATCTACCAATATTAATAAACCAATGGGCGAATGTTGTTAGGTGGGAAATGCGTACACGTTTGTTTTTAAGAACAGCAGAGTTTTTATGGCAAGAAGGTCACACAGCCCATAGCACCAAACAAGAGGCATTAGACGAAACTATTCAAATGAATAGAGTATATGCAGATTTTGTTGAAAATTTCATGGCAATTCCTGTTATACAAGGATTAAAAACCGAAAGTGAACGCTTTGCTGGCGCAGAAGAAACTTATTGTATTGAAGCTTTAATGCAAGACGGTAAGGCGCTTCAAGCTGGTACTTCACATTTCTTGGGACAGAATTTTGCTAAAGCGTTTGATGTGAAATTTGCAAATAATGAAGGAGGCCAGGAGTATGTTTGGGCAACTTCTTGGGGAGTTTCAACAAGATTAATGGGGGCTTTAATAATGACACATAGTGATGATCAAGGATTGGTGCTACCTCCAAACCTTGCCCCGAATCAGGTTGTAATTGTACCTATTTACAAAAATGAAGATCAATTTGATGAAATTTATAAATTATCAAATAAAATAATGACCTCACTTAGAAGTAATGGGGTTTCAGTAAAGTTTGATGGCCGTAAGACTCATCGACCAGGCGCTAAATTTGCTCAGCATGAGCTTCAAGGAGTTCCTTTGAGAATTGCAATAGGTCCTAAAGACTTAGAAAATGGTACAGTCGAAGTAGCAAGACGAGATAATCTGACTAAGACTGTGATGAATATTTCTGATTTAGAAATTAATATTGTAAAACTCCTTGAAACTATACAGAATGATATTTACAATAAAGCATTAGATTTCAGGGATAATCATATTACCAAGGTTGATGATTTTAAATCATTTAAAAAAGTAATAGAAGAAAAAGGGGGGTTTGTTTCGGCACATTGGGATGGAAAACCTGAAACAGAACAAAAAATAAAAGAGCTTACTAAAGCAACTATTCGATGTGTCCCAATTGATGTCGTTAAAGAAAAAGGATACTGTGTTTACTCAGGATCTCCATCCAATAATAGAGTTCTTTTCGCTAAGGCATATTGATTTTCAAGTTAAATATCCAAAAAAACAATACCGATTGTTGTAGCATTTAAAAATAGTTGTATTTTTGCAACCGCAATAATTATATTGTAGCTGTTTTGTTTAATAAGATTCAAAACAAAATGGCCCGTTCGTCTATCGGCTAGGACGCCAGGTTTTCATCCTGGTAAGAGGGGTTCGATTCCCCTACGGGCTACTAAATTAACAAAAAGAAATTATGGCAAATCATAAGTCAGCATTAAAAAGAATTAGAAGTAATAACGCTAAACGTATACTGAATAAATATCAGCATAAAACTACCAGAAATGCTATCAAGAGTTTACGTGAACTTACAAGTAAGAAAAAAGCAGAAAAAGCATTTTCTTCTGTTGCTTCAATGATTGATAAGTTAGCTAAGCGGAATATTATTCATAATAATAAAGCAGCAAATCTCAAATCAAAATTGATGAAGCATATTGCTAACTTATAAAGCATTTTACAAAAAAAAGCCTCTCTATTTAGAGAGGCTTTTTTTACTTAAATTATCCGTTCATTGAAATCAGAAATTCTTCATTATTTCTAGTTTGCTTAAACCTGTCATTTATGAATTCCATAGCTTCAACAGGATTCATGTCTGCAAGATATTTTCTCATAACCCACATCCTCTGAATAGTTTTTTCGTCAAGTAAAAGGTCATCCCTTCTAGTACTTGATGATGTAAGATCAATTGCGGGAAATATACGACGATTAGATATTTTTCTATCCAACTGTAGTTCCATATTACCAGTTCCTTTAAACTCTTCAAAAATAACTTCATCCATTTTAGAGCCTGTCTCGGTAAGGGCTGTTGCAATTATAGAAAGTGAACCTCCGTTCTCAATATTCCTAGCAGCTCCAAAGAATCTTTTTGGTTTATGTAAAGCATTTGCATCAACACCACCACTTAAAATTTTCCCAGAGGCGGGTTGAACTGTATTGTAGGCGCGTGCTAATCTTGTTATTGAATCTAAAAGAATAACAACATCATAACCACATTCTACCAAACGTTTAGCTTTTTCCAAAACAATATTTGCAATTTTAACATGCTCGTGTGCTTCTTTATCAAAAGTAGATGCAATTACTTCACCTCGAACATTTCTTTGCATATCAGTAACTTCTTCAGGTCTTTCATCAATAAGTAAGATCATCTGGTATACTTCAGGGTGGTTTGCGGCAATTGCATTTGCAACATCCTTAAGTAACATTGTTTTACCAGTTTTAGGTTGAGACACAATCATACCTCGTTGCCCTTTACCTATTGGTGAAAATAAATCCATAATACGGGTTGATATAGTATTTTGTTTTTCAGCAATGTTAAATTTTTCTTTAGGAAATAAAGGAGTTAAATGTTCAAAAGCTACTCTGTCTCTTACTACTTTTGGATCAAGGCCGTTAATTTTACTAACCTTAATTAAAGGGAAATATTTTTCACCCTCTTTTGGTGGTCTAACATGACCCAGAACAGTATCGCCATTTTTTAAGCCAAATAAACGAATTTGAGATTGCGAAACATAAATATCATCTGGAGAAGAAAGGTAGTTATAATCAGAAGATCTCAAAAACCCATATCCATCAGACATTACATCCAAGACTCCTTCACTCTCAATTATTGCATCAAATTCAAAGTCAGGTTCTTTATATCTGTTCCTGTTATCTTTGTTTCCGTTGTGTTCTTTCTTGTGATGGTTATTTTTGTTTTTGTGATGATTATTTCTGTTGTTAGTATTTTGTTTTTGACGGATTTCTCTTCCAGAATTTTTATCGTCTTTGGTGTTTTCAGGTTTTTGATTAGCTTTTGTATTATTTTTTTGATCAGTTCTAGATTCTTCTTTAGGCTGATTTTTTTGTTCTTGTGGCTTTTTTTCAACAGGACTCGCAGCCTGTACATCTAAAATTTGATATATTAAGTCTAATTTTTTTAAACTTCTATATCTGGAGATTTTTAATTCTTTTGCAATTTCTTGTAATTCAGATAATTTTTTTTCTTTTAGTTGTGTAATTTCAAACATTTTTGATATTATTTTTTATAAAAATTGTTCTTACTGTTATTTCAGTAAATTTATTGAAGATTTGTTGTGAATGAAGATTGTATAAAGTATAATGAAAAATATAGAAAGAGAAGATATCTCTTTGATAACGTTGTGCAATTATACAACAATATTTTTAAATTAGACTAAAATTAATAAAAAAGAAACTCTTATTTTTGACTAAATTTTTTTGATGTTTTTTAGAATACAAACTTTATATTTAATCTTAGCTTCTGTTTTTTCAGGGA
>JAYNFX010000055.1:0-6066 GCA_038106885.1 Flavobacteriaceae bacterium
TCACCAGGATCTGTGGCTGAAGCCTGATTCGTTACTACTAAATTGAAAATAGGATTTGTACTTACATTAAAGCACGAAGGGTCATCAACACTCACAATTCTAACAAATATTGGCTCTAAATTACTGGATGTTTCGTGTAATAAATCTAATTGATTAAGTTCTTGATTTGCGTCATCAAACGTAATATAATATGTGACATCATAACTTTGAGGGCTTAAATCTCCTAAAATATCTGGAGTCTGTAACTCTAGATTAAATACCTCGATTCCATCATTAGAAATATCATCACATAAAACTAAATCGGAAACACTAGATATTGGGGGAGCACCAGTTAAAATTAATTCAAAAGATCCTATAGCAAAACAACTTTGACTTACAGCATCTTCAATTCTGACATAAATAATTTCAGTATCGCCATCTATGGAATAATTTGATAAGTTTGATATAATTGGGTCTATATCATTTTCAGCATCATCTTCTGAATTATGATATGAAATATTAAATTCTGTTGAATCTTGTGATCCAAGAATTAATGAATCATTTTCTGTCAAATCAAATAATGGATTTCCTGCATTACATAATACCAAATCCGAGACACTGTCAATTATTGGAGTAGGTTTGTATTCAACTAAAATTGAATCACTAGTTGCACATTCTTCACCAAAAACAATATCTACAGAATAGGTTCCTGCTTCAGATATTTCAATAATGGAATTTGATTCACCTTCAATAATTTCGCCATTGAAATACCAAATATGATCTGCTCCTTCAAGCTGAGAGTCTAATGTTATTGTATCGCCCAAACAAAGTGCATTGCCAGCTTCAACAGTAACATCTTCTCCCAAATTTCCACCCAAATCAAAACTTCCTGCTTCTAAAAAAACAGCTGCGTCATAACTAGAATCAAGGGCGTCAGATATTACTAATTTTATAGAGTAAGATGTATTGGGTGTGACGCTAGCTCCAGCAAACATACTTACGGTATGGCCCCTGTAATCAATTGGGCTATCTATTTCTGGTAATCCAGTTGCTCCATAGTATGCTGCAAAAAATTCTTCGTTCGAAGATGGACATGAATTATTATGTGTATTATCCCTAACGCTTAAAACAGAAATTGGATCATTAGATCCTGGCACTAAAGCGAGGTTAGATGTTGCACCAGTATCATTATTTGTTAGTAAAAATGCAAAAGCATCCGTGTACTGACATTGAAAAGTACCGTATTCTTCAGAAGCAAAAACAAAATTAAAACCAATAGTATTTGCTAGTGGAACAAAATCAAATTGAATATAAGTGGCGTTAAAAGATTCTGAAAAGTCAAGATCAGGAATGGCATCAGCTAAATCTTGATCTCCTGGCCATGTGTTATCTCCTGAACTTAACGTACCGGACTCAGGTCCTGAGGCGTCTGAAGCATTGCCTGTAGTTAATAAAATTCCTTCTGTAAATGGAAAAGAAACTCCATTTCCAGAAAAATACCCAATGCCATTTGTTGAATTAAAATCAGTCCCTGTTGAAAATATAATATTTGAAACCTCAGCACAGGAACTGTTAATTAGTACATCTTCAACTAATTCTTCAACCGAGTATGTAGATTGATCTATTAAAAGATATGGCCCTAAGACTTGAACAACAATAGTTGCTATTTCAGAACAACCAGTTGGATTCGTGTCGGTAACTGTTAGTGTCACTGTAAATGTGCCAATTGTATTAAAAGTATTAGTAACATTTAATCCAGAACTAAAATTACCATCTCCAAAATTCCATGAATAATCAGCTCCTGTCCCATCAACTGAAAAATTTGCATCTGCAGTAAAGTCAATTGAACTGCCTTGATCTATTATAACTGAACCTCCAACTCCAGGGAGAGGATCTGTTAAAATAGATAAATCAATTTCTTGACATGGAGTAGCACAGCTAATAATGGCTTCAAAACCTTCTCTTGTTATAGCATTATTACTTTGAAATGATATTGTGAGGCATCCGCTTGAATTTGTTGACTGAACCACACCTGGACTGTTTGTACCAGAATAAGATCCAATTAATGCACCATCAGTATCAGGGCCATCATAAATTGTAAGGATGTCAGCATTTGCCTGAGTGTCAAAAAAAGTAAAATCTAATTGTATCGCAGTATCGTCTCCTGAGTCTGAGCAAATTGTAATAGTATAATTTTCATTATTTGAATAAGAAGCAGGGCCTCCTGAGTCAAAAAAAACTCCGTTGCATTGATTGAAAGTCCCATCCTGCATTAATAAATCTTGGCCATAAATAAAGCTAGTAAGAAACAAGCATATATACAGGGCAAATGAAGAGAATTTCAAAATTAAAAATGGTTTATTTCAAATATAATAAATGTTTTGTCTAGGACAAATTGATTTAAGCTAACAAAACAAACAACTAAAACATAAAATTGTATCTAATTCCTTTACTATCTTTGCAAAAAAAAATATGAGTAATTTCAAAATTTCTCCTCATAATACTAGTAATACAAAAATTTTAAAATTTGAAGCAAATCAATTCATAATTGAACATGGAAGCTACGAATATTCAAATATTGATGAGGCCAAAAATTCTCCTTTAGCACAACAACTATTCTATTTACCTTTTGTTAAAAAAGTATACATTTCAGGGAATTTTCTTGCTATTGAACGCTACGATATTGTTGAATGGGATGAGATAAAAAATGAAGTTTCAAAACAAATTGAGGAATATTTAAATAGTGGTGGAATTGTAGTAAAAGACATAAATAAAAAAAAGATTGCTGTAACGGTTTATGCTGAAAGCACTCCAAACCCTAGTGTTCTTAAATTTGTAGCAAACAAGAAATTAGTTGATGTTATATTCGAATTTAATTCAATTGAAGAATCTAAAATTTCTCCATTTGCTTCTGCTCTTTTCAAATTCCCATTTGTAAAATCAGTTTTTATAGATAAAAATTACGTTTCTATTACAAAATATAATGTGGTTGAGTGGGATGTAATAACTCTTGAACTTAGAACTTTTATTAAAAACTACATTGAAGAAAAAAAAGAAATTGTAAAAGCAAACGCTGCAGAAAAACTTGAAAAAACAACAACTCAGCTAGATATAGCTTATGAAAAACTAGACGAAACTTCAAAAGAAATCATAAATATTTTAGAGCAAAACATTCGCCCGGCTGTAGCAAGTGATGGTGGAAATATTGAATTTGAATCATATAATAGCGACACTAAACTTGTGAGGGTTATACTTCAAGGAGCATGCGCTGGTTGTCCTTCATCTACTATTACTCTTAAAAATGGTATTGAAAATATGCTTAAAGAAATTTTAGGAGATAAAATTTCTAAGGTTGAAGCTATTAATGGTTAATAAGTTCATTAATTTAAATTATGAATGAATAATTTCTGAGAGTTTTTTGCCAACACTGCAACCAATAGCAACTCCCATTCCCCCCATTCTAGCACCAACAAAAACATTGTTGGTAAATTGATTAATAATTGGCTTTTTTTGAGCACCTACGCCCATAATCCCTGACCAACGTTTATCAATTTCAAATTGATAATCTGGTAAAACAACTTCTTTTAGTAACCTATTTAACTCATCTTGAACCTTTTTAGTTAGTCCAAATTCAGAAGTATTTTCAGTTTTAAAATCTAAATTTCGCCCACCCCCAATTAAAATTCGGTTGTCAATATTTCTAAAGTAATAATAACCAGAATCTAAATGAAAAGTCCCTTTAATTCTCAAATCTTCAATTGGGTACGTTATTAACACTTGTGATCTTGCAGGAATAATATCTAGAGGAATTAATGTATTTGTAAATCCATTTGTAGTAAGAATTAAATTTTTAGTAATAAATTCAAAATTATTTGTTTTGACATCAACTGAGTTATTTAGTTGTTGATACGATTCAACTTTAACATTATTTAAAATTTTAATACCTAAATCAGACACCTTTCTCAAAAGACTTGAAACTAACATACCTGTATCTATTTGACCTTCAAATTTATTTAGTATTAGTTTTTCTTTGATATTTAAAAATTTGAATTTGTTTTTAACATCGTGATATATTTCTTGTTTAAAAACCGGGTAAAGTAGTTTATTTATTTGATCCTTTTTATCAAGACATCTATTATACAAAGTATCATTCTTTTCTAAAAAAATTTCATACCCCCCATATAAATTAAAGCCAATATTAAAATCCCCTACAATACTTCTTAGTAAATTTAATCCATTTACTCTTTCTTGAACTAGTTCTAAAATCTCAGAACTATCATGCGAGTCAAGATCATTTAAAATTTCACTAATACTACCAAAGCACGCAAAACCGGCATTTTTGGTGCTTGCCCCTTGAGGAAAAATTCCTTTTTCAAGAATTATAATATTTTTTTTAGGGAAACGCTGCTTTAAAAACATAGCAGTACATAAACCTACAATTCCACTTCCAACTACTGTAAAATCGATATTATTTAGCCATTGTTTATATTCCCAGTAAGATAATCTCATGTTATAAATTTAAATGAATCTAAAAAAAAACTCTGATTAAAAATCAGAGTTTTTTATTTTAACTTGTCGATTCCATCACAAAATCTTCCATAAACTTTGTAGTATAATTTCCTGAAATATAATCCGGATGTTCCATCAATTGTCTGTGAAAAGGAATTGTTGTTTTGATGCCCTCAATAACAAATTCATCTAAAGCTCTTTTCATCTTATGAATTGCTTCTTCGCGAGTTTGTGCTGTTGTAATTAATTTAGCAATCATTGAATCATAATTTGGTGGTATTATATAACCAGCGTAAACATGAGTATCAAGTCTTACTCCGTGACCTCCTGGAGAATGCAATGTGGTGATTTTCCCAGGTGAGGGCCTGAAATCATTAAATGGGTCCTCGGCATTAATTCTACATTCAATAGAATGTAAGTTTGGGGTATAATTTTTACCTGAGATTGGTACACCTGCCGCAACCATTATTTGTTCTCTTATTAAATCAAAATCAATTACTTGTTCAGTTATAGGGTGTTCAACTTGAATTCTAGTGTTCATTTCCATGAAATAAAAATTTCTGTGTTTATCTACTAAAAATTCAACAGTTCCTGCTCCTTCATACTTAATAAATTCTGCGGCTTTAACAGCTGCTGAACCCATTTTTTCTCTTAACTCATCAGTCATAAATGGAGATGGCACTTCCTCGGTGAGTTTTTGATGTCTTCTTTGAACAGAGCAATCTCTTTCAGAAAGATGACAAGCTTTACCATTTGAGTCTCCAATTATTTGGATTTCAATATGTCGAGGCTCTTCAATAAGTTTTTCCATATACATATCATCATTTCCAAAAGCAGCTTTTGATTCTTGTCTTGCTGAGTCCCATGCATCTTTAAGTTTGTCCTCAGACCATACTGCCCTCATTCCTTTTCCCCCTCCTCCTGCAGAAGCTTTTAGCATTACAGGATATCCTGTGGCTTTAGCAATCTTTTTACAATCACTAAAAGTTTCAATAATTCCATCGCTGCCAGGAACGCATGGTACACCTGCGGCCTTCATTGTAGCCTTAGCATTAGCTTTATCCCCCATACGATCAATCATATCAGGTGAAGCCCCAATAAATTTTATCCCATGTTCATCACATATTTTTGAAAATCTTGCATTTTCAGATAAAAACCCATAACCTGGATGTATAGCATCTGCATTAGTTATTTCCGCAGCTGAAATAATATTTGCAACGTTTAAATATGACTCACTACTTAAGGGTGGGCCAATGCATACAGCCTCGTCAGCAAATTTAACATGTAAACTCTCAGCATCAGCAGTTGAATATACAGCTACGGTCTGAATTCCCATTTCCTTGCAGGTTCTAATAACTCTTAAAGCAATTTCACCTCTGTTTGCAACCAATACTTTTTTAAACATAGTTTGTTAGTTTTTAGATTGAGTTTATGGAATTTTTTACGATGGATCAACTAAAAATAATGGCTGATCAAACTCAACAGGGGATGCGTCATCAACTAAAATCTTTACAATTTTTCCTGAAACTTCTGATTCAATTTCATTGAATAATTTCATAGCCTCAATAATACAAAGGA
>JAYNFX010000056.1:0-5623 GCA_038106885.1 Flavobacteriaceae bacterium
CTCCTAAAATCTACATATGGGACGATACACTTCCATCAAATGCTTTAAAGAATGTTGTAGTGCTTGCAAATTTTGACTTAACAACTCAAAATGTAATACCTGACTTTCCTTATACTGGGATTTGGTATGATTTGATGGATGAATCAGGGAATTCTTCACTATCAGTTACAAATACAAGTCAAAGTATTTCCCTTTCTCCTGGTGAGTTTAAAGTTTTTGGAAATCAAATCGCAACTACTTTAAGTACAGATGATTTTTCAGCTGAAAATGAAATCGTGATTTACCCAAATCCAGCAAATGAATATTTTAAATTAAATTATCCGACAAACAAAATCATTATTTATAATTCTATAGGTAGTGTTGTTAAAACATTTGATGGGAATTTTAATTCTGATTTTTATTTTAATATTTCTGATTTAGGATCAGGTGTTTATGTAATACAAATCATAGATTCAAAAAATTTAAATTTTAGAAAACTAATTGTTAATTAAAATCAAATATTATGAGACTTTATAATTTTATGTTTTTGTTTTTATCTTTTTATTATTTTTCAAACGCTCAGATTATTTTAGCGAATGAGATCGCTGTTTCAAACGATGATTGGCAAGCAGGTGACGGCTTTAGTGCGTGGGATCCAAACTATGGGACATCCACTGGAAGATATATTGGAAATCCCGGTGATATAGGTCTTTCTACGACTGATATTGGGACAGTTTCCTTCGCACTTTATGCTACTGGTACTGAATGGGTTGATATGCTTCTACCATTAGACCAACCAATGCAAGTTGGTGAAAAATTAACTTTTTATTGGGCTATTAACTGGGATGCAAATCATCAAGATGGGTCAAAGGGATTTGAGTTTCTAACTTCCTCTGGAGTATTCTACACAGTAATAAATGAAGGTAGCAGTAGTACTATCCAAGCAGGTGGACAAGACGCCGATACAGCTTATGGAATAAACCCTATGCTTGTCACATTGTATCGCCTAAGTGAAACTCAATATGAGTTTACCATGAGAAAAAGGAGTAACGTATCACAGGAGTATAGTTTTACAATTGATGAGCCCAATGCACTCAACCGAATAAAATTTTTCTGTGGTAATCAACAAGATAGTAGTGGTGAAAGAAATATGTTTTTTAATAAATTTAAAATTCAAACTAATAGTACCTCTTTAACTATTGACACTGATAGAACTGTAGGATATTTAGAAGTTATGTCATCCTCAACCCTTACAATCGCAAAAAACGGGTCATTAAAAGTAAATGGTAAATTTAATAATGATAATGGTGGTGCAGTGACTTTAAATTCAGATGCAGATGAGTTTTCTTCTATCATTGTTGAAGGTACATCATCTGGAAATATAACTTATAACCGTTATGTTAATATAGCAGTTGACAGTGGTTCTAATGAATGGGACTTAGTTGGGTCTCCAGTTGGAGACTTATCTATCAGTTCATTTGTAAGTTCTAACAGTTCTTCTCTTGCTAATGATGGAAGTGGAACATATGCTTTAGGTGAATATAATAATTCTAATGATTCTTGGACTAATCATTCTTCAAGTGCGCCATTAAGTGGTAATTTCACTTTAGGAAAAGGTTATCAAATGGCCTCTACAAGTGGAACAACTTTAGCCTTTACAGGTACTGTAGCAACAACTACTCAAACACAATCTATAGTTAATAATCATGGTAATGACAGTAGTGGTCGCCGTTGGAACTTAGTCGCTAACCCATTTCCATCATACATTCATTTGAATGATAATAATGATGCAAGTAATAACTTTTTGACTGTAAACTCTAGTGTAATTGATAATACTCATTACGCTGCAGTGTACGGTTATGATGCTGACGGATCAGGATACACCATATACAATAATGCTGCTGATAGTCCTAGCGATTACATCGCACCAGGTCAAGCATTTATGGTAGCAGCTGAGAGCTCATTTGCCGCAAATATTTCATTCACCCCTGCAATGCGTACAACGTCTGGTGGAGATGATTTTGTTTCTGGTCGTTTAGCACAGAGTACTTGGAGCAGATTCTATTTAAGACTTAACGAAGACGAAAATTTTGTTTCTGAAACTAAGTTTTACTTCGATGAAGGTCTTTCTTTAGGTTTAGATCCTGGATATGATGCAGGTGCAATGGGCCAAGATGATTTAATGTCAAGATTAGTTGAACAAGATCAAGGAGTTGGTATGGCAATTAACGCCATGGGACTTAGTGCCTTGGACGAAGAGACTATTATTCCATTGGTAATTAATAGAGATGCTGGAGTAGAATTTTCTGTAAGCTTTGAAGACTCTACAATACCAGAAGATGTTGGTGTTTATTTAGAAGATACATTATTTGAAACATTAACGGATCTAAGATCTGAAGACTTTACTTTAACTCCTGAATCCGATCTAAGTGATATGGGTCGTTTTTACTTAAGAATAGGTAATACTAGCTTAGGAGGAAATGATTTAGATGAATCTTACATAAGTATTTACAAAGCCGCAAGTGATGACTTTGTAACTATTGAAGGACTATCAAATGTTGAAAAAGCAAATGTTCAACTGTTTAACATCATTGGACAAGAAGTATTAAACAAAACACTTAACAGTAATCAATCCACACAAAGACTATCTACTAGTGGACTTACAACAGGTATTTACGTTATAAGACTGCAAGCAGACAGTAGTGTTATTGCTAAGAAGATTATCATAAACTAATCAACAATATAAAAAGATTATGAAAAAGAAAGAAAATAAAGATCTTATAGATAGAAAAGAAGCTATTAAAAAGATGGGTAAATATGCAGGTCTTACAGCTCTTGGCACATTTATGATACTATCACCAAAGGCAGCAGCTCAAACCTCACAACCTCCCGGGCCTGGATTCTTTGGTAATTAAAGATTAGATAAAAAAAGAGCAATTAAAATTTTAGTTGTTTTTTTTTGAATTGTCATAACTACATCTTCCAAAAATTAAACATTTTTTTCACTCAAAAATTCAAATTCATTTTTTTAAATTTGTTTGTATGATTGCTAGTGATTTTTCATTTATAATTCCTGTATATAATAGGCCCGAAGAAATAAGGGAGCTACTTGAGAGTTTTTGTGATTTAGACTCGCCAAAAACTTTTGAAATAGTAATCATAGAAGATGGTTCTAGTTTAGATTCAAGGTTAATTGTAGAAAATTTTCAAGCACAACTTAATATTAGTTATTACTTTAAAGAGAATACTGGTCCTGGCCATTCACGAAATTATGGAATGAAAAAAGCCAATGGGCATTATTTTATAATCTTAGACTCGGATTGTATTTTACCAAAGCAATATTTATCTGAAGTTATATCTTTTCTAAATGAATCTTATGTAGATTGTTTTGGAGGTCCAGATACTGCTAGATATAATTTTTCTGAACTTCAGAAGGCTATAAACTTCTCCATGACATCAAAAATAACAACTGGTGGTGTTCGTGGAGGGGATAAAGAGATTCAAGGTTACGAACCACGTAGTTTTAATATGGGTATTTCAAAAGAAGCATTCAATGCATCAGGTGGTTTTGGAAATATCCACCCGGGTGAAGATCCAGACTTGTCAATTCGTTTGAAAGCTATGGGGTATAAATTAAGTTTAATTCCTAAAGCATTTGTTTATCATAAAAGAAGATTGTCACTTGAAAGCTTTTTTGTTCAGGTTTATAAATTCGGACAAGTACGTCCAATTTTAAATAAATGGCATCCTCAATCAAAGAAAATAGCATATTGGTTTCCTTTGGTTTTTATCTTAGGTTTAATTTTGAGTTTATCTCTTTTAGTATTTAATATTAAATTAGGTTTATATATATATTCAGTATATTTTTTAATTGCTTTTATATCAGCTTTAAATTCTACAGTTGATGTAATTGCTAGTATTTTGTGTATTCCTGTAATAATAATTCAGTTTTTTGGATACGGTATTGGTTTTTTTAAGTCAACCTTGAAATTAAAACTGTCAAACAAACCAGAACCTTTGTTATTTCCAAAGCTTTTTTTTAAAATATCATGAAAGATAAATTAAGAAATAGATTAAATTATTTCATTAAAATTAAAAGATTTAATGTTTTTTTATTGTTCTTAATTTTAGCTTTTGTCATTTCAATTGCTGCTAAATTGTCTAATAACATAACACAAACAATTACTGTACAGTTGGAGCCATTTAATGTTCCTGTAACAGATGTTTTAACAGAAGATGAACCTAAATTTATTAATATTACAGTTAATTCCCAGGGATTTAATTTGATTAAATATGCTTTTAGGGATTTGAAATTAAAGGTTAATTTTTCAGAAATTAGTAAAGATAGCCTTAATTATTTATGGAATAAAGATTTAGAAGGTTACAGAATTTCTAAACTTTTTGATAATTCAACATTGATTCAAGATATATCTCCCAAAGAACTGTCTTTTGAATATGATTTACAGTCTGTTAAAAAAATACCAGTAGTTATTAATTCAAAAGTAGAGTTTTCACCTGGCTTTAATTTTGTTTCATCTTTAAGATCCAACCCAGATTCAATTTTAATTATTGGTCCCAAAGCTGTGGTTGATTCTTTTTCAGATATCTCTACGAATAAATTGGAGTTTAAAAATTTAAAACAAGATATTAATCAACCAGTTGAATTAAACTTAAATAAAGAATTGAAGTACTCAGAATCTATAGTACAAATATTGGGAGAAGTTGATAGATTCACAGAAGGACAATTTAATATTCCAGTAAAAATCACTAATACACCAGAAAATTTGAATGTAACTATATTTCCAAAAGATGTCCCAGTTGTTTTTTATACAAGCCTGACTGCTTATAATTCAATTGACAAATCAGATTTTGTTGTGGAATGTGATTTTAGTTCAATAAACCAAGAAAATAATATTTTGTTTCCAAAATTAGTTTCCTTTCCAGAATCTGTTAGCAGAGCATCAATACAATTAAGTAAATTGGAATACGTAATAACAAACAAGCTATGATAGTTTTGGGGATTACAGGCGGTATAGGGAGTGGTAAAACTACAGTTAGTAGTATGTTTAGCTCTATTGGTGTGCCAGTCTATAATTCTGATACAGAAGCTAAAAAAATAATGGAATCATCCGAATATGTTAAAGCTAAGATATGTTCAAAATTTGGTGATAGAGCATATGTCAATGGAAATCTCAATAAGAACTTTATATCTGAAAAAATCTTTAAAGATAAAAGTCTTTTGAAAGAGATTAATAATATTGTTCATCCTGAAGTTTATTCACATTTTAATGAATGGCAATCATCTCAAAATTCATTATATGTTGTTAAAGAAGTTGCAATTTTATTTGAGTTAAAAACTGAAAACCAATTTAATTTTATTTTGACTGTAACTGCCCCCGAGGAAATTAGAATACAACGTATTATCAAAAGAGATGGGAAATCAAAAGAATTAGTTCGTTCAATTATAAATAATCAGCTAAAAGATTCAGAAAAAATTAAAAAATCAGACTTCGTGATAGTGAATACTTGTAAAGAAAAAACATTAAAAAATGTTTACGATATTCATGAAAAAATCATTAATTCTATAGCCTAAAAATAAAATTTTAACATTTTAGTTAATAGGAAGTTAAAAACAACTTAAAAT
>JAYNFX010000057.1:0-5121 GCA_038106885.1 Flavobacteriaceae bacterium
ACAAAAATTTGCCATGCTTTACTAAAACCAATTCTTCTTATAGTTCCTCTGTAAAGAGTCTGTATATTATCTAATCCATATATTTTTTGATATTTTAATGAATTTCTATTTGCGTAGGCCTCGAAACGCCCAAAGCCCTCAACTTCTAAAAACTCTGTTCTTCTAAAAAGTCGGCTATATGGGATATATTTAAACTTACCCTCTTGTATGAATTTTGCAGCTCCGCCCTGTCCAGCAGTTACAACATTTCTTGGGTTCCAAGTAAATTTATATCGCCACAAATTATTATCACTTTCTGGAGCGACAAGACCTCCTGTAAATGATTCAAAAAGGATCATTTTTCCTCCTTTATTTTTGATACTGTCAATGACCTTCATTGCACTCATATGATCAATTCCTGGATCAACTCCCATTTCATTAAGGAATAACAAGTTTTTATCTCTAGCCTCTTTATCAAGCGCTTGCATTTGCTTACTAACATATGAAGCTGTAACCATATTTTTGCCAAATTTCAAACAATCTTTAGCGACTTCAATGTGGTAACGTGCAGGAAGCATTGAAATCACAATATCAGAGTTTTTAATTTCTGTTTCTCTCTGTTTTTTATTAAATATATCAAACTCAATGAATGTTCCGTTTGAGTGATTATTTAATAGTTTTAATCCCAAAGAACTATCTTTATCTGCAAGTCTAATATTTAAGGATTCTGAAATTGAATTGTCAAGAAGATATTTTATCAGATATGATGTGGATTTCCCAGATCCAATAATTAAAATAGTACGCATTTTCCTAATACAATTATTACTTTTGCCTCTAAGTTAACGAATTGAATTACCAAATGAACAAAATTGAAAAGAAAATATATGTGACTGCAGCGTTGGCTGGATTTACTGCAATTATATTAGGTGCAATAGCCGCTCATGGATTAGAAAACTTAAAAAAAACTGATTCTTTTGAAAGTTTTCAAACAGGTGTACGTTATCAAATTTATCATTCTTTATTTCTATTTATTTTGGGCCTTATTCCAGTACTGAATGAAACACAAAAAAAACAAATCTTCTGGCTTATTAGTGTTGGAATAATTTTATTTTCATTTTCTATTTATGCTTTATCTACAAATGAATTAACAGATTTTGATTTTGCCTTTTTAGGCCCTGCAACACCCCTTGGTGGTGTATTTTTATTATCAGGTTGGCTTTGTTTCATTTACAACCTAATAAAATTTAAAAAATAAATTAATATTTAGTTCTTTTTAAAAGAATATTTACTTTTGTATGGTTAATGTTATATTGTATTTATGTTAAAACTAGATGAAGTTACGAAAACGATTTCGTTAGATGATTATGGTATCACTTCTAATCTAATATATTACCAGCTAAGTGCTAATGAATTACATAACAGGGTAATAAGCCTAGATCAAGGTATTGAGTCCTCTACAGGAGCACTTATCATAAACACTGGTGAATTTACGGGACGCTCTCCAAAAGACCGTTTCATTGTAAAGGATAATGTTACCAAAGATCTAATATGGTGGGGTGATATTAACCTTCCTTTCAGTCCAGAAAAATTTGATTTATTGTACGATAAAGTGATTGCTTATTTGAACCAAAAACCTATCTATGTACGTGATAGTTTTGCTTGTAGCGACCATAATTATCGTCTAAATATCCGCATAATTAATGAACACCCTTGGAGCAACTATTTTGCATACAATATGTTTATACGACCTAAGGATTCAGAACTTTTAAAATTTAAACCTGATTGGTCTATAATAAATGCTCCTGGATTTATGGCAAATAGTGAATGCGACTTTACTAGGCAACATAATTTTGCAATTATAAATTTTACAAAAAAAATTATTTTAATTGGTGGTACAGGCTATACAGGTGAAATCAAAAAAAGTATATTTTCTGTATTAAATTTTATACTACCACAATACAAGAACACTTTACCTATGCATTGCAGTGCAAATGTAGGTCAAGACGGATCTACCGCAATATTTTTTGGTCTGTCTGGTACCGGAAAAACTACATTATCTACAGACCCAAAACGAAAATTGATTGGTGATGATGAACACGGTTGGACTGAAGAAAATACAATTTTTAATTTCGAGGGAGGATGCTATGCTAAAGTAATTAATCTTTCAAAGTTAAAAGAACCTGAAATTTTTAATGCTATAAAAAAAGGAGCTATACTTGAAAACGTTATAACCAACAATCAAGGCAAAGTTGATTTCAATGATGATAGTATTACTCCAAATACTAGAGTTAGTTATCCAATACATCATATAGAAAATATTCAAACTAAATCTATTGGAAATAATCCCAAAAATATTTTCTTTCTTACAGCAGATGCTTTTGGAGTTTTACCTCCAATTTCAAAGCTTACTCCTGAACAAGCTGCATATCATTTTATATCTGGATATACTGCAAAAGTTGCTGGTACTGAAGCAGGAATTATAGAGCCTAAACCTATTTTTTCAGCATGTTTTGGAGCTCCTTTTATGCCGCTTCATCCCACTAAATATGCTGATATGCTGATAGATAAAATGAAAAAAACAGGCGTGAGCGTATGGCTTGTAAATACTGGTTGGACAGGCGGACCATATGGTATTGGAAAACGGATGGAGCTTAAGTACACTAGAGCAATGATAAATGCTGCATTAGATGGATCATTAGAAGCTACAAATAAAGATAATTATCATATTCATTCTGTTTTTGGAGTATTACAGCCTAGAATTTGTCCAAATGTTCCAACATCATTTTTGAGTCCAAGGAAAACATGGAACGACGATAAAGGATTTTACGAAACAGCATTTAAGTTGTCAAAATCTTTTATTGATAATTTCAAAAAATATGAAGATTATGCCAGCAAAGAGATAATGTCAGGCGCGCCAAATTTGAGATAAAACAGATAATTTATTTACCCTATCTAGTTTTAAAGTTAAAATTAAAAGTGTAATTTTAAATTATATAATTAATGCATGCGTTATTCTCTTTTTTTTAGTTTAATTTTTTTTTGTTCATGTCAATTCATTGATAAAAAAAAATTAGACTCTGAATTATTTCTTGAAAATCAATTAACAGCCTTTAAGTGGGATGAATTAGATCAATATCCTACTTTTGAAACATGTGATGAGAATTATAATTATGAACAAAATAAGATTTGCTTTGAATCAATCCTATCCAATCATTTTACAGAATTTTTTAAAGCTAATAATAATATCCCCCTAAAAAAGACTACTGATACTTTAATATTTGAACTTAAAGTTTCAAAAGCTGGTCAAATTTTTATTTCTAATTCAAAAAGCCAATTTAGTATCTACCCTGTTGGATTTATTGATCTTTTACAACACAGTTTTTTGGATTTACCGGTTTTATATCCTGCGATAAAAAGGGGTCAATATGTTGATTCGAGCTTTAAATTACCTGTAATTTTAAATACTAAACAATGATCAGCGATAAAATTATTTTAGGTATTGATCCTGGTACAACAATAATGGGATTTGGATTAATTAAAGTTAAAGGTAAAAATATGGAGTTTCTACAACTCAATGAGTTACAATTAAAAAAATATAGCGATCATTATGTAAAATTAAAATTGATATTTGAAAGGACTTTAGAGCTAATTGATAATTTCAATCCTGACGAAATAGCTATTGAAGCTCCATTTTTTGGAAAAAATGTTCAGAGTATGTTAAAATTAGGTAGGGCACAAGGAGTTGCAATGGCCGCTGGATTATCTAGGGAAATTCCAATTACAGAGTATTCTCCTAAGAAAATAAAAATGGCTATTACTGGAAATGGTAATGCAAGTAAAGAACAAGTTGCGAAAATGTTGCAAAGTTTATTAAAAATCAATGAATTACCTAAAAATCTAGATTCTACCGATGGTTTAGCGGCAGCAGTATGTCATTTCTATAATTCCGGAAAAGTAACTCTTGGGAAGACCTATACTGGCTGGAGTGCTTTTGTCAAGCAAAATGAAAATAGAATAAAAAAATAATATCATCCATATTGGCAGGGCTCTACATACATATTCCATTTTGTAAAAAAGCTTGCCATTACTGTAATTTTCACTTCTCAACTAATCAAAAGTATAAATCTGATTTTCTTGATGCTTTGTGTAAAGAGCTTGATATGAGATCAATCGAACTAAATGATAATATTTTAGAGTCTATTTATTTTGGTGGTGGCACACCTTCATTATTGAGCCATGACGATATAAATACAATACTAAATGTTATTTATGATAATTATAAAGTTGACAATAACCCAGAGATTACTTTAGAAGCTAACCCTGATGATTTAAATCCTAAAAAAGTTAAACAACTATCATTAACAAAAATAAATAGATTAAGTATTGGAGTTCAATCTTTCTTTGAAGATGATTTGAAAGAAATGAATCGTGCTCATAATTCAATAGAAGCTAAGAGGAGTATTGAAATTTCAACAAAATATTTTGATAATGTGAGTATAGATCTTATGTATGGAATGCCAAAAATGTCCAATAATAAATGGCAAGAGAATCTTGATATTGCATTTGATTGTAACTTAAAACATTTATCGTGCTATGCAATTACAGTTGAGCCTAAAACAACTTTAGAATATTTCATCAAGACAAAAAAATATCCTGCTTTGAACGATAATTTAGCTGCTAAGCATTTTGAAATTTTGGTAGAAAAAACAGCAAAAGCGGGTTTCACACATTATGAGGTTTGTAGTTTTGGTAAACCTGGTTATTTTTCAAAACATAATACAAATTACTGGTTTGGTAAATCTTACTTAGGTGTTGGCCCATCAGCGCATTCATTTGATGGTGAAAGGAGATCTTGGAATATTTCAAATAATATAAATTATATAAATTCAATTAAAAATGATAAGTTGCCAAGTACTCAAGAAATATTAACTCAAAATAATTGTTTTAATGAGTATTTAATGACAGGTTTAAGAACTATGTGGGGTGTTTCTTTACGAGAGGTAGAAATGAAATTTGGTATTGATTATAAATTACACCTTTTGAAAAATTCAAAAAGGCAAATAAATAATAGGAGTTTATTTTTAGATAATAATTGTCTTAAAACAACTGAAAAAGGTAAATTTTTATGCGATGGAATAGCAT
>JAYNFX010000058.1:0-4961 GCA_038106885.1 Flavobacteriaceae bacterium
TGGAACGACATTGAAGATATACTGTTGTAGTTTTGAAAAATTATATTTTAAAAAAATTTTTAAACGCTTTTTTTACTCTTTTTGGAGTGATTTCAGTTGTTTTTATTTTATTTAATATACTACCGGGGGATCCTGCACGTATGATGCTCGGTCAGAGTGATGATATTGAGCAAATTCAAATAATTAATAAGAAGTATGGATTTGATAAACCAATTTTCACTCAATATATTTACTATTTAAATGATATCTCTCCTATCTCTATTCATTCTAAAGAAAAAGAGCATTATACTAGTTTGTTAACTGATAATTATACATACAAAACTCTTTTAAGTATTAAAAATAAAGTTTTGGTTGTTAAATATCCTTACTTAAGAAGGTCTTTTGCAAAGCAAGGAAAAAGAGTGTCAGAAATTTTGAAGGAAACATTTCCTAATACCATCGTGCTGGCAGTTTCTTCAATAATAATAGCATTGATTTTTGGATTATCATTAGGGGTGATTTCTGCATTGTTTAAGGACAAGCCTGTAGATAGAATAATTAGTGTTATTAGCACATTGGGTATGAGCTTACCATCTTTTTTTAGCGCAATTATTTTTGCATGGATTTTCGGATTTTTATTACACGAATATACAGGGTTAAACATGACAGGGAATTTATATGAATTAGATGATTTTGGAGAAGGAATACAATTAAACTTGAAAAACTTAATTTTACCTTCATTGGTATTGGGGATTCGTCCATTAGCAGTAATATCTCAACTAATGCGAAATTCTCTAATTGAAGTATACGCTGAGGAATACATCAAGACTGCAAGAGCAAAGGGATTGAGTCCAAAAAAAGTATTAATTAATCATGCATTAAAAAACTCCCTAAGCCCAGTAATTACTGCTATTTCCGGGTGGTTTGCTTCAATGTTAGCTGGAGCTGTTTTTGTTGAATATGTTTTTGGATGGAATGGTTTAGGGAAGGAAATTGTAAATGCATTAAATAATTTAGATTTACCTGTTATTATGGGTGCTGTTTTGTTAATTGCTAGTATTTTTGTGACTATAAATATTGTGGTGGATATAATATACACATATTTAAATCCTAAAGTTAAATTAAGTTGATATGGAAAGAGCATTAATTATATTTTTATGTATAAATACATTTTTAAATTGTCAATCAATTTCTGAAGAAAAATTTTCTGAAGAAGCTCTGCAGGACCAATTTATAAATTTTGATGGTGATTCCGTTTCATTTAAATCAATTCTAGATAAACATAACGGGAGAGATATACTTATTGATGTTTGGGCTTCTTGGTGTAAAGACTGTATTGAAAGTCTTCCAAAGCTGAAGGAGCTTCAAAGATCATATCCAAATCTAGATTATATTTTCCTTTCTCTTGATAAGTCACAAAAAGCTTGGAGAAGAGGTATTGAACGTAATAATCTTGAAGGAGAGCATTACTTTATGTCCTCAGGATGGAAAGGGGCGATGGGTGATTTTCTTAATTTAGATTGGATTCCACGTTTCTTATTAGTTAATTCTGAAGGAGAAATTGTAGTGTACAAAGCCATTAAACCAAATGATAAAAATTTATTAAAAAACTTGAAATGAGAAAAAAAATTGTTGCAGGAAACTGGAAAATGAATAAAGACTATGATGAATCTAAAAATTTAGTCACAAAATTATTAAATAGTTGTAAACCTGGTAAAGCAGAGGTTATAATTGCCCCACCATTTACTAATTTATTGTCATCAATTAAAATACTTGAAGACAGTTCAATCAAGGTAGCCGCTCAAAATATGCATTATGCAGATAGTGGTGCATATACAGGAGAAATTAGCGGATCAATGCTAAAAAGTATTGGAGTGGGATATGTGATTCTTGGTCATAGTGAACGCCGCGCATATTTTAATGAAACAGATGAATTACTTTCAAAAAAAGTTGACGCAGCTCTTTCCAATGGAATGAGAATTATATTTTGTTTTGGAGAAGAATTAAATGATCGAAAATCTGGTATAGAAAATTCTGTAGTAAAAAGTCAAATTGAAAATGCTCTTTTTCATTTACCATCTTCTTCTTGGGATAAAATTGTTTTAGCTTATGAACCAGTTTGGGCTATAGGTACTGGAGAAACCGCTTCTCCTGAGCAAGCTCAAGATATGCATGCTTTTATTAGAAGTACAATATCTTCTGCGTTTTCACAGGATTTGGCAAATTCTATACCTATACTTTATGGAGGTAGTGTAAAATCATCTAATGCAAAAGAAATTTTTTCTAAACCTGACGTTGATGGAGGTCTAATAGGAGGTGCATCTTTGGATGCAGATCATTTTGGAATGATTGTCAATGCAATTCAATAAATGTCAAGCCCTTATTACATTGCATTTTATTTTAATATATCTCCAATAATTCCGGGAAGAGAAATTCTAATAGCTCAACTCTCATCGTTAGGATTTGAAAGTTTTGTTGAAACTCCAAATGGTATAGAAGCTTACATACAAAACAATGATTATAAACCAAATATTTTGGATGAAGTCCAAATTTTAGGAAATAATTCTTTCTCAGTAAGTTATAAATTAAAGAACATAGCGATTGAGAACTGGAATGAAAAATGGGAGTCTAATTTTAAGCCAATCATTGTAGATGAAATTTGTCAAGTCAGAGCTCCTTTTCATAAAGCTAAAAATGTTGAATATGATATAATTATTCAGCCAAAGATGAGTTTTGGCACAGGTCATCATGAAACAACTCGTATGATGATTAAATATATTCTTAGTAATGATTTTGAAAATAAAGATGTTCTTGATATGGGTTGTGGCACTAGTGTTCTTTCAATTTTAGCTGAAAAGAGAGGAGCTAAAAAAATTACTGCAATTGACATTGATAGCTGGTGTTATGAAAATTCATTAGATAATATATTACAAAACTCCTGTAAAAATATTACTGTTATGAAGGGGGATGTTACTTTACTAATTGATAAAAAATTTGATATTATCCTGGCTAATATTAATAGAAATATTCTTTTATCAGATATTAATAAATATTACACTTGTCTAAACACAAATGGTTTATTATTTTTAAGTGGTTTTTATAAAAAAGATATTGAATTAATTGAAAGAAAATGTTTTGGTTTAGGTCTTAAACTAACAGAAAATATTTTTGAAAGTGAGTGGGTAGCATTAAAATTTACAAAAATTGATGGCAACTAAGGAAAAAATAAAAAGTGAAATAGAACTTCTTGAAAAAAATGGCAATTTAAACGAGATCGTGTTGTTTAATGATGATGTTAATACTTTCGATCATGTCATTGAAACTTTAATTTCTATTTGTGATCACACATATGTTCAGGCAGAGCAATGTTCAATTTTAGTTCACTATAAGGGCAAATGTACAGTAAAAACTGGCCCATATAATGATTTGGAGCCAAGGTGTAGAAAATTACTTCGAGCGGGACTAAGCGCCGAAATCAAGTAACTTTTCAACTCGAGCAAACAACTTCGCTTAAATTAATATTGGTTTTCTTAATGGCAGAAAATCCACCTGCTACGTCAATAATATTGTATACTCCAAAAGATTTTAGAATTGATGCTGCAATAACAGATCTGTAACCTCCAGCACAATGAATAAAATAATTTTTATCGGGGTTTAATTTTTTAATATTATTATATATGGATCTTAAGGGGAAGTGTTTTAGAAAATCACTTTTGATATGTTGATAAAAAAATTCAGATTCTTTTCTAACATCTAAGATGGTTTCGGTATTATTTATGTGAATTTGATTGAATTCTTCAGCTGTAATAGATTTAATTGTATCAGTTTTTTTTCCAGCATCAATCCATGACTTTAGCCCTCCTTCTAAATACCCTATTGTGTTGTCATAACCAACACGGGCGAGTCTTGTAATAGCTTCTTCTGACCTTCCTTCAGGGACTACTAGTAAAATTGTTTGATTTATATCCGAAATTAATGCTCCAACCCATGGCGCAAAATTTCCATTCAGTCCTATAAAAATTGATCCAGGAATATGATTTTTCACAAACTCATTCTGAGTTCTTACATCTAGTATGATTGCTTTACTTTCTTTTAATATTTCTTCAAACATTTCAGAATCAAGAGGAATATTACCTGTGTTAAGTACAGATTCTAAACTGTTGTAGCCTATTTTGTTTAATAAAGCATTTTTAGCAAAATACTGAGGCGGAGGACTGATCCCATCTAATACTTCCTTAATGAATTCTTCTTTAGTCATATCTGATCTTAAAGCATAATTAGTGTTCTTCTGATCACCAATTGTGCCAATAGTTTCTTTGCTTAGGTTCTTACCACAAGCTGAACCAGCTCCATGAGCTGGATAAACAATTACATTATCATCAAGACACATTATTTTTGACCTTAAAGACTCAAACATCATTCCTGCTAAATCTTTTTCAGTAAGATCAGATTTAATTGCTAAGTCTGGACGACCAACATCTCCCAAGAACAATGTATCCCCAGTGAAAATTGCATGATCTTTTCCATTTTCGTCAATTAGTAGGTAAGTAACAGATTCAAAAGTATGACCTGGTGTGTGCAAAACTCTAATTGTTATTTTTCCTATTTTGAATTCCTCGTTATCTTTTGCATTGTGACAATTGAAATGAGTATTAGCATTAGGTCCAAATATAATTTTTGCTCCAGTTTTTTGTGCTAAATCAATGTGTCCTGAAACAAAATCTGCATGTATATGTGTTTCAAAAATATATTTTATTTTGGCATTGTTTTTAATTGCAAGTTGAATGTATGGATGAGGCTCTCTCAGTGGATCAATTATTGCTGCCTCTCCATCGGATTCAATGTAGTAAGCTCCTTGCGCTAGACATTTAGTGTAGATTTGTTCAATTATCATATCATATAATAAGCAATACATACAAATTTAAGATTTTTGAATTTGAAGAAAAATTCTTTTGCTTAAAAAATTATTCAATTATATTTGC
>JAYNFX010000059.1:0-4590 GCA_038106885.1 Flavobacteriaceae bacterium
TTTGAAATATCCGGAAAAAAGTGCTTTATTTGCAGACCAAATTAAAGCAATAGAAAAATTACAAGAAAAAATTAAAAAATCATGAGCACATTTTCAATATTTTTGGTTCTAATTGTTATTGTAGCCTTTTTACTTGTTGTTGTAATTATGGTCCAAAATCCAAAAGGCGGTGGCCTTTCTTCATCATTTGGTGGAGGTGGTTCTCAACAACTTGGTGGTGTAAAAAAAACTACCGATTTTCTTGACAAAAGCACATGGGCTTTAGCAATTTTACTTCTTGCTCTTATTCTTATATCAAACATGGCTATAGTCAACTCTGATGATAACATCGAGTCCAAAGCTTTAGATTCCGAATCTAATACTACTATCCCAACTGACGATACGCCTGCACAAGATATTCCACTAAATTTAGGTGATAGCAATACATCTGAGTAAAGAAATTTAACAAATATCATGTCAACACAATTGTTGATATTTTTTTTAACTGAAAGTTTGTCAGTAAAATTGGAATGGCATAATTTTCGTAAATAATGTTCTAAATAAAATTTAATACAAATGGCCTTAAAAATTAAACCTTTAGCAGATAGAGTTCTAATCGAACCAATGGCTGCAGAAACAAAAACTGCTTCTGGGATTATTATACCCGATAATGCCAAAGAGAAGCCACAAAAAGGAAAAGTAGTTGCTGTTGGTAACGGCACTAAAGATGAAAAAATGACTGTAAGTATAGGTAATGTTGTTCTTTATGGCAAATATGCTGGGACAGATTTAAAATACGAAGGTCGAGACTATTTAATAATGCGAGAAAGTGATATTCTTGCAATCGTTTAATTATTTAAAAATTTAAAACATGGCAAAAGATATTCAATTTAACATTGATGCAAGAGATGGATTAAAAAGAGGAGTAGATGCTTTGGCAAATGCTGTTAAAGTTACCTTAGGTCCTAAAGGTAGAAATGTTATTATAAGTAAAAGTTTTGGTGCGCCACAAGTCACAAAAGATGGTGTTTCGGTTGCTAAAGAAGTTGAATTAGAGGATGCTCATGAGAACATGGGAGCTCAAATGGTTAAAGAAGTTGCTTCTAAGACTAATGATTTAGCTGGAGACGGTACTACAACAGCTACAGTTTTAGCTCAAGCAATAGTAAAAGAGGGATTAAAAAACGTAGCTGCTGGAGCTAACCCTATGGACCTTAAACGTGGCATTGATAAAGCAGTAAAAGAAATCGTTGCTGACTTAGAAAAACAAGCAAAAAAAGTTGGTAATTCATCTGAAAAAATAATGCAGATCGCTTCAATTTCTGCAAACAATGACAATACTATTGGAGAGCTAATTGCGGAGGCTTTTGGCAAAGTTGGCAAAGAAGGAGTAATCACAGTTGAAGAAGCTAAAGGAACCGACACATATGTAGATGTAGTTGAAGGAATGCAATTCGATAGAGGTTATTTAAGCCCATATTTCGTAACTGATTCAGATAAAATGATTGCTGATTTAGAAAATCCATACATACTTTTATTTGATAAGAAGATTGCTAATCTTCAAGAAATATTACCAATATTAGAACCGGTAGCTCAATCTGGTCGACCATTATTAATAATCGCTGAAGATGTAGAAGGACAAGCTTTAGCAACTTTAGTTGTAAATAAACTAAGAGGCGGATTGAAAATTGCTGCTGTTAAAGCGCCTGGATTTGGTGATAGACGTAAAGCTATGTTAGAAGACATTGCTATTCTAACTGGTGGAACTGTTATTTCAGAAGAGCGTGGTTTTTCTTTAGAAAATGCAGATTTAGAAATGTTAGGTACAGCTGAAACTGTAACAATTGATAAAGATAACACTACTATAGTAAATGGAGCTGGTAAAGCTTCTGATATTAAAGCTCGTGTAAACCAAATTAAAAATCAAATTGAAGCTACAACAAGTGACTATGACAGAGAAAAACTACAAGAACGCCTTGCAAAATTAGCTGGAGGAGTTGCAGTTTTATATGTTGGTGCTGCAAGTGAAGTTGAAATGAAAGAGAAAAAAGATCGAGTTGATGATGCTTTACATGCAACTCGCGCAGCTGTTGAAGAAGGTATTGTTGCTGGTGGAGGAGTTGCTTTGGTTAGAGCTCAAAAAACATTGGAAAAAATATCTGATGTAAACTTAGACGAAGTCACTGGAATTCAAATTGTTTCAAGAGCAATTGAATCTCCCCTTCGTACTATTGTTGACAATGCTGGTGGTGAAGGAAGTGTTGTTATAAATAAGGTCACTGAAGGTAAAGGAGATTTTGGCTATGATGCTAAATCAGATGAGTATGTAGATATGCTAAAAGCTGGAATCATTGACCCTAAAAAAGTTACTAGAGTTGCATTAGAGAATGCAGCTTCTGTAGCCGGAATGATTTTAACAACTGAATGCGCCCTAATTGACATCAAAGAAGACACACCAGCTATGCCTCCAATGGGAGGTGGCGGTATGCCAGGAATGATGTAATAAACAAAAAAAGCGACTTAAAAAAGTCGCTTTTTTTATCTTAATTATTTATGATTATTTACAACCTCTGGATCACGATACTTACAGCAAGGAGCTAAAAGAGCATAAGATTCATCACTCGCCTTTACATCAACTGTGTCATGTCCAGCTTTAGCTATATTGGATTTTATTTCATCTAACTGAACCTTAGTTTGATCAATTATCAAAGATAAATTATGAGTTTCAACACTCCAAGAAGCAGATTTCACTCCATTAGTTTTTAAGCATACTTTTTCAATACGTTTTTTACACATTTTGCAAACTCCGTCAACTAATAAATTTTCTTTTGCATTTTTACTTTGAGCAAAACCTAAAGTTGAGATTAGTATTGTTAGAATAGTTAATTTTATATTTTTCATAGTTTTTAGTTTTATTAGTTTAAGTTAAATCTAAGTCCAGCATAATACATTCTTCCAAATATTGGTCCATAAATATAAGTACTGTCAAAATTAGACCCAAATGGATCATCGGGACTTAAAATCGGATTTTTCTGTCTTGTATTTGTAATGTTTTCACCTCCAAAATAAACTTCAAAATTATCAGAAAAAACCTTAGTTATCTGTGTATTTATTGTTGAAAAGGAAGGAGAATATGATTCTATCCGGTATTCTTCAGGACTTTGAGTAGTAGAAGGGAAACGCTGTTGTCCAATCCAATTGTAAGTTAAATCAAATTTCCATAAACCTCCAGCATTTGACTTTTCCGTTTGATATGAAACATTAGCAAATATTCTATTGTTAGGTGTTAGAGGCTTTTCTAATTCACCGCTGTTATATTGAGTTTTTACATCGTAATATTTATAAGCTAAGTTGATATCTAATAAATAGACTGGACTATAATTAAATCCCAATTGTAAACTGTTAGCAAAACTATTCCCATTGAGATTGTAAAAATTTACCTCTGTAGGATTTTCATAATCAACTACGACTTGATCTTGGAAATCAGTTTTGTAAAAATCAATATTTATTTCGGCTTTTTTATTGAATAATTGAAAACCTTGTAAAAATGAAAGCCCATAATTCCATGCAATCTCAGGATTTAATCCGTATATTTTTCCACTATCATTTTGAATATTTATACTTCTAGATGATGCGAATAATCGTTGATTTTCTGCAAATATACTGGCTGAACGTCTTCCTCGACCAAATGAAAAACGTAGTGCAGATTTACCCCAAGGCGTATATCTAGCGTGTAAACGAGGGGTGATAAATGTCCCCAGTAAATTGTGATTATCCAGACGAATACCAGCTGTTAAATTTAAATCTTCAAGATTATCGAAAGAATACTCAAAAAATACTCCAATATTATTTTCTTTTCTGTTATAATCAGAAGCAACTACTTGCTCATCATATATATCATAAGAAAAATTAATTCCTGTTTTAATTTTATGACGAGTATCGCTAATTATAGAGTTATATACTGTGTTTAAGTATAAACTTTCATGGTTTATATTATATATCCTGTTACCAAAGTAAGAATTTTGGTTATGATCACTATATGCAAATTGAAATCCTAAGCTTTGATATGGAATTTGAGGATTAACATAACCCATTTTACCAGAAAAATCGAATCTTTTTGTATCAACTTCGCTTCCCCACCACATACTGCTAAATTTATGAATTTTTGGATCATATTGAATTTGACCAGATTGCTTTTCATCATTCAAATAACGAATATTCAAAAAACTTATTAGCCCTTTTTCAGAATTTACATATTGCCACCTGTTCATAACATTAATTTGATTCCCAACAGGAAGATCCAAGAATGAATCTTTATTATTATCAAATTTATCTCCGCGTCTGTCACCATGTATATACAATCCTGTACTCCATTTCTCATTCAATTTAGTATTAAAATGAGAGTTGATTTCTAAACGTCCATTAATTGAAGCATAAGTATTAATAAATATTTTTTTATCAGTTAAAGGTTTAACTAACTCTGCATTGATCTGACCTGATATACTTTCAAATCCATTTGTTACACTTCCTGCTCCTTTAGTTATCTGAATACTTTCTACCCAAGTTCCAGGGATAAAGCTTAAACCATATGCTTGAGCTGCACCCCTAATG
>JAYNFX010000060.1:0-2216 GCA_038106885.1 Flavobacteriaceae bacterium
AATTCTTTGTAGCGTTGTAGCAATTCTTTTACTCTTTGAGCACAATCATAATGTTCATCACCAAGGATATCAGCAGTAAGAATTCTTGACGTGGAATCTAGAGGATCAACGGCTGGATAGATCCCAAGCTCAGCAATTTTTCTAGATAAAACGGTAGTTGCATCTAAATGAGCAAAAGTAGTTGCAGGCGCAGGGTCAGTAAGGTCATCAGCAGGCACATATACAGCTTGAACAGATGTGATTGACCCCTTTTTTGTAGAGGTAATTCTCTCTTGCATAGCGCCCATTTCAGTTGCTAAAGTTGGTTGATATCCTACAGCTGACGGCATACGACCAAGTAATGCAGAAACTTCAGAACCAGCTTGAGTAAATCTGAATATATTATCAACAAAGAAAAGTACATCTTTGCCTTGACCATCTCCAGCTCCATCTCTAAAGTACTCAGCAATTGTTAAACCTGATAATGCAACTCTAGCACGAGCTCCTGGAGGTTCATTCATTTGGCCGAAAACAAATGTTGCTTTTGATTCTTTCATAGCAGATTTATCTACTTTTTTAAGATCCCAGCCACCTTCTTCCATGGAATGCATAAAGTCTTCACCATATTTTATAATGCCAGATTCAAGCATTTCACGAAGTAAATCGTTTCCTTCTCTTGTACGTTCACCAACACCAGCAAATACTGAAAGCCCTCCATGTCCTTTAGCAATATTATTAATAAGTTCTTGGATAAGTACTGTTTTTCCTACACCAGCACCTCCAAATAATCCAATTTTTCCTCCCTTAGCGTAAGGTTCTATTAAATCAATAACCTTGATTCCAGTAAATAATACTTCTGTCGAAGTTGACAGATCTTCAAATTTAGGCGCTTCTCTATGGATAGGCAATCCGTCTTGTCCAGACTTAGGTAAGTTTCCAAGTCCATCAATAGCATCACCAATTACGTTAAATAGCCTGCCATAAACATTTTCTCCGATTGGAACTTGAATTGGAGCTCCAGTTGCAATTACTTCTGTTCCACGACTTAGCCCATCAGAAGAATCCATCGCAATTGTTCTAACAGCATTTTCACCAATGTGTGATTGAACTTCTAAAACAAGAACAGAATCGTCATCTCGTTTTATTTCTAGGGAATCATAAATTTTTGGAAGTTCGACTCCCGCGCCAAATTCCACATCGATAACTGGACCTACTATTTGTAATACTTTTCCTGTAACTTTTGACATTACTGTTTCAATTTAATTTATAGCTAAATATTGTTTGAAAAACCTTTTGTTTTTGCGCAGCAAAGATAGATAATATAATTAAAAAACCCAGAGCAAATCTCTGGGTTTTTTAGTAGAATTTTTAAAATCAATTTAGAACGCAATCTTAGCACCACAATAGTAAAGAGAGCCTATTCTTCCTGAACCTGGAATACTTACATAACTTCTTCCTGCGATATTGTTTCCACCAATTTCAAAATTTAAGTTATCGAATGCAGGCACAGCAAACATAAATTTAGCGTCAAAAACAGTGTTACTTCTTATAGTAGCATCAATGAATGATGATTCATAATAGAATTCTGAATTGTAACGTGCATTAGCTGTAAAAGATGTATTCTCTCCAAGATTAGAAGTAAATCCTAATTTAATTCTGTGCTCTGGAGTGTTCCATGATAATTCAAAGTCTGAATTTGCTGGAGCATCATAATCAATGTTATTATACTCATAAATAAGGTTCATAGACATCATTGAATTTAATTTCTTAATGGCTTCAATGCTAACTCCATAAGTATCAAAAGGAACGTCTAGGTTAGCATCAACTCCAAACTGTAAGAAAGCCCCATTAGCCATAGCAAAGTCAACAGGTAAGCCTGCAGCAGGGACATACACACTATTAGTACCTATAAAGTTTTCATACTGGCTGTAGTATGCATTCATATCTAGTGTGAAGTCTCTTGAATTAAATCTATATCCAATATCGTAAGAAACTACCTTTTCAGCTTCAACAAAATCTAATGATTCAGAAACAATGTTTCCTCCATTATCCCATGAACTTTTATTCAAAGCAGATTCAAAAACTTGGTTTCCTGTCCAATCAAAACCACCTAAGTTAGATTGATATCTATCTATATTTTCTTCTGTTGCACCAAGCAATACTTCTTCACCGTTATACAACCCGATAAATTTATCTTGGTTTGTAGGGTTTCTGTATCCAACTTGAGCAGATAATCT
>JAYNFX010000060.1:2316-4400 GCA_038106885.1 Flavobacteriaceae bacterium
CCTCCAACAATAACATTTGCAAAATCCCACTTATCTTCAAAGTCATAATTAGCTTCAAAAGTGTATACTTCAGAAACATCTTTAATTAATGCACCTAAAACACCTTGATCACTAAAAGTTAATATTGGTTGCGCAGTTGATGCTGCAACAGCTGCATCAAACTCTGGTGAACCTGGGACTAACAAGTTAGCATCAGCATTTGCTCTTGCTGCTTGATGAAGAAATGAAGTGGTACCGGCTGGGAATAAGTTAGAAAAACTTGTTCCACCAGTTAATAGATCAGGAACAACAACTGTTCCTAAAAGCTGTTGAACACCAATTAAATCAGGTGTAAAACCTGCGGCTTGAGCAGCCCCTCCTAAAAATGTATTTAAGTAAATACCACCCCATCCGTCTTGAAGACCACCAGGTTGAGCATTTGCAACAGCTGTTCCCAAAGCTGTACTTTGTGTTGTATTACCAGCATCTTCTTGAGTATAAAAGATTCTTGTATTAAGACCTCCAGAGTTATACTCCAACTTGTGCATTTGAACAACAAAATCTTTTATATTATATCTTGCGTTACCTGCAGGAAGAGGAGCTTCACCTGTACCAACTAATGAGCTGAACTCAAATTCACTGTTATCGTTCGGACGGAAATAAACGCTTGCATTTCCTTTAACGTTTTTAGCTTCATTACCAAATAAATCTTGCTCCATATAACCAGTAGTAACAACTGTATCAAAATAATTTGCTGCATTTGGAAGAGCAGCAAAATCACCTAAACCGATTAATCCCATTTGACTTGTTGAGTTAAAGGCTCTTTGGCCATATTCGTTAACTGCATCATAATCAGGGGCATTAGGGTCATAACCCTCTACAATACTTCCTTCACCACAATTTGAACATTCTCTTTTGTGACGCGTATCAGACGCAACCCATTCAGTTCCTTCTTTTGCAGATATTGTAGCTTTTACAGCCCATTTATCAGAAAGTTTCTTTGCAAATCTGATACCAAAGTCATTAAACTCTCCTTGGCTTCCGTCCATTTGTTGTGTTGAACCAGTTCTGTAGTAAGCATTGATTCCTTCATGGTCAAATGCATTTTTACTTCTGATTGACATAATACCTTTGTAAGCATCCATTCCATATAACGCAGATGCAGATCCAGGAAGGATTTCAACGCTTTGAACGTCTAATTCGTTAAGTCCAATTAAGTTACCAACTGCAAACCCAAATACTGGAGCTTGAGTATTCATTCCATCTACAAGAGTAACGAAACCTTCGTTATATGCTGTTCCAAAACCTCTTGTGTTAACTTGGCTAAAAACCAAACCAGTTTGATTCATTTGCACTCCTTTAACGTTGAATAGCCCTTCAAAATAATCAGATGAAGGTGTTCTTTGAATTTGTTTTAAACTAAACTTTTCAACTGTTACTGGAGATTCGAATATTTTTTGTGGTACTCTTGTTGCAGATATTACAACTTCGTCTAGGAAACTTCCCTCAACAAGAACAAAAGTAATATCTTGATTATTGGATGTGACATTTTCAGTCACTGTTGTAAACCCAACGCTACTAGCTTGAACTGTAAATGGTGGCGTTTGACTTACATTAAGAGTAAATTTACCATCAAAATCGGAAATTGCTCCAGTTGAAGTTCCAACGACGATAACATTTGCTCCTGGAAGAGGCATTCCGCTTTCGTCATTTACTGTTCCAGTCACAGTAGTTTGTGCAAATGAAACGACTCCAAAGAGCAATGTAAAAATTTTTAAAATTGTTTTCATTAGATGTAATTTTTGGTTTGCTTGTGTTTTGTTATTATTAAATAATTAATAAATATAGATAAAAAAAATAATAATTTGTCAATTTTTGATAGATTTAAATGCTAATACAACTTTTAATATTGTCTACAAAATACAAAAAACCTCGTTGAATGGGCGATTTTTGGGAAGAATGATGGGTGATTTCTTTTGATTTAAAATGGCTTTCTTTCAATTATAATTTAAGCCTTTTTGGGTTCTATTTTTTCAAGAAAATTCAGAATAAAAATTATCAATCCAACTAAAAATTCTAAAAAGAAGCTCCAATAAAATTCTGCT
>JAYNFX010000061.1:0-4290 GCA_038106885.1 Flavobacteriaceae bacterium
AAAAGTTAGATTTTAAACCTACATCTATGATTGATTTAAGTGATGGTTTGTCTTCAGAAGTTATTCATCTTTGTAAAAGTAGTAATGTTGGTTGTAATTTGTATGAAGAAAAAATCCCACTTGATCCGCAGGTAATTTCAACTTGTGAGGAGTTTGGTTTAGACAGCACTACAGTCGCATTAAGCGGTGGTGAAGATTATGAATTATTAATGACTGTATCTCAAAAGGATTATCCAAAAATTAAGGCTAATCCAAATTTAACAGTCATTGGTCATATGACCGAATCTGAACAAGGAATGCATTTAATTACAAGGGGGCAAGAAAAAATCAAGCTCACAGCTCAAGGTTGGAACTCACTTAGTGCTTAATCGTTCCATTTTATGGTTTCTATCAAGCGAATAATATCATTTTTCACATAGAAAATAGCAGGCAATAATGAGTCATAGTTTGGTTTTATTTTGAAAAATAAAGTACCGGCTAAAAAATTACCAACACTGTCAGTAACATAGAACTGAGACGGTGATGCCACGGGGCCAATTAGTTCATAAAGAGTTCCAAAGACCTTTCTATTTTTGTCTGAAAAATCTTGTTTGGAAGCTTTGATAGCAACTTTAGCATGGTTATTTAAATTAAAATTATTTTGGCTAATTAGTTCATTTAAATTATTCTCAATTTTAATGTAGTTTAAATAAAGTGAAGCATTTATTATATCGTAATTTAATTTAACATCAAAATTGTCTTTTTTTTCTACAATATTTTCAATTTTGACTAAATTGTTGAGATCAAAACTGAATGGAAGTTCGTTATCAATTTTGCTATAGCTAGGGTTAGGGTATTTTAAACTTAAAAATGCTTTTGGTTTGGGTATCATAACTTCATCTTTACAGCTTGAAACAATTATAATAGATATTAATAATAAACTTCGATATATCATCTTTTTATTGAAACTTTTATTTGCTTGATTCTTTTATTATCAATTCCTTCAATTGTAAAAGTGTAGTTTTTAAATTTATATTGTGTTTTAATTTTCGGAAAACTTTTCGATATTTCCAAAACAAACCCAGCTAAGGTTTCAGATTCTCCTTTTTTGGATTCAAATATTGACTCATCTTCTAATTTAATTATTTTGTAGAAATCTTTCAAAGAGGTTTTCCCTTCAAATACATAATTAGAATCATTAATTTTTGAGTAAATAATATCATCGTCATCAAATTCGTCACTTATATCTCCTACAATTTCTTCAATAATATCTTCCAATGATATCACTCCAGATGTACCTCCATATTCGTCAACAACTATAGCTAAGTGTACTTTTTTTTGCTGAAATTCAGTCATTAAATCATCTAGTTTTTTGTTTTCAGGAACAAAAAAAGGCTCTCTAATTAATTTTGTCCAATCAAAAGATTTTTTTCTTAAATGTGGTAACAGATCTTTTGCGTAAAGTATTCCATTAATTGAGTCTATGCTATTTTCAAAAACAGGTATTCTTGAATAACCATTTTTCACTATTTCTGAAATAACAGTTTGAAAATTTATTGACTTTTGCAAAGCAAAAATATCAATCCTGGGGCGCATTACTTGTCTAGTTTCAGTATTGCCAAATGAAACAATCCCTTTTAAAATTTTTTGTTCTTCTTTCGTAGTGCTCGCTTTACTAGTTAATTCATAAGCTTGAGATAAATAATTGATATTGAAATTTGATTTTTGTTTACCGAGCAATTCGTTAATTAATAAAGAAACACTTCTCATAGGAATACTTATTGGCGAGAATATTAAATCTAAAATTTTCAAGGGTTGTGCCATGAATTTCGAGAATTTTAAATTATTTCTATTTGCATAAACCTTTGGTAAAATTTCACCAAAAAGTAAAATGAGAAATGTTATGACAAAAACCTCAATTAAGAAAATTATATCAATATTAAACTCATAATTATAAAAATTCAGTTTAATTAGATAATTCCCATAGATTTTTTCAGTTAATGAAGCGAACAATATTACAACCCCTATATTAATGAAATTGTTTGCTACCAAAATTGTAGCTAACAATTTTTTTGGTGACTTTAAAAGATTTGAAATTGTTTTAGTGGATTTTAAATCATCATTGTCAAATGAGTCAATTTGTGATTTAGTTAAAGAAAATAATGCAACTTCTGCACCTGATATTAAGGCTGAACAAAATAGCAGAAGAAAAAGTAATATAACCGACAATATTATTGTTGTTGTTTCAGTATCCAATTTGAATGTCTAACAATTAAATAAAAATTGTTTAAAATGCATAGAGAGGTATAAATTTAAAATGGGAGATCGTTAATTACATCATTATTATCTTGAGTAGTTTTTTCTTTAGCTTGATTTTTATCGTTAGGGTCTAAAATATTCTCGCTTTTATTCGTTAGAAAGGTAAAATCGTTGCAAATAATTTCAGTTGAATATCGGTCATTACCTTTTTCGTCTTGCCACTTCCTTGTTTTTAAACGTCCCTCAACATAAACCCTATCCCCTTTATTTAGGTATTTTTCACAAATTTCAGCAGCCTTATTTCTTACAATAATATTGTGCCATTCAGTATTTGTAATCTTTTCATTAGTTTGTTTATTGGTGTATGTTTCGTTTGTAGCGAGAGGGAACCTGCCAATACAATTCTTGTCATCAAAATAATGAATTTTAACTTCGTCTCCTAGGTGTCCTATTAACATTACTTTGTTCAAGCTTCCTGACATTTTATTATGTGTTTTAGATTTAAATATAAATATATTAAAAAATGATAATTTAAGGCTTATAACTTCTTATAAATTCAGCTATTGGACTTGGCACCGGGTATTTTTTTAAATCATTCCAATGAATTGTGTTATGGTGTTTTATTTTTTGATGTAATTTCCAAAACTTTATGTGAAGTTTTTGATGTGAAAGTTTATGAACTATTTCATTTTTATTGATCAATTCAATTTCTGGGTTAATCAAATTATATTTTTGTAAACCCTTTTTGCAAGACATTAATTTCTTTTTTGAAACTGAAAATTCGGTTTCTATCAAGGGAAATTGATAAAGGTGTTGCCAAATCCCTTTAACATTCCTTTTTTCAATTACAGTTTCAGATTTTTTTGTTAAATAAACAAGGAAATTAAAATAACGGTCTTTAACCTTAGTTCTTTTAATTTTTATTGGAAGATTTTTAGTGTTATTAGTTGCAAATGCTACACAATTTATATTTATAGGACACATGCGACAGTTTGGTAATTTAGGTTTGCATTGTAAAGCTCCAAATTCCATTACAGCTTGGTTATAATCACCAATTCTTTTTTTTGGTAATAAAGATTTTGCCAAACTTTTAAAATGTTTAAAACCTTGAGTTGAATTTACAGGAATCTCAATTCCAAAATATCTAGATAAAACTCTAAATACATTTCCATCTAAAACAGCAACTGATTCATCAAAGCAAATAGAAGCTATTGCACTTGCAGTATAATCTCCAACTCCTTTAAGCTTTATTAAGTCGATGTATTTTTTTGGGAAAACACCATTAAGTTGATGAACAATATATTTTGCAGTAGAGTGTAGATTTCTTGCTCTGGAGTAATAGCCTAAACCTTGCCAATTTTTCATTACCTCATCTTCAGTTGATCTAGCAAGCTCATAAACAGTCGGGTAATTTTTTAAAAACTTATTATAATATGGCAATCCTTGTTTGACTTGTGTTTGTTGTAAAATAATTTCAGACAACCAAATTTTGTAAGGGTCTTTAGATTTTCGCCATGGCAGTTCTCTTTTATTTTTGTCGAACCAATTAGTAAGATTTGAATTAAAGCTCATTTTTTAACATTGATAACAAAAATAAACTATTCAATCTTTAAATTTTAGTTAAGTAGGTTTGAAATATTGAATTTAAAATACATATATTTGCAACCCCTCAGATAACATTAACTTAGATAAGTAATATAATGACTAAGGCTGAAATAGTAAATAAGATATCTAGTGAATTGGGAATTGAAAAATCCGATGTGCTAGCAACTGTAGAATCTTTTATGAGTGAAGTTAAGGGATCTTTAGAATCTGGAGACAACGTTTATTTAAGAGGTTTTGGTAGTTTTGTAATAAAAACTAGAGCTGAAAAGATTGGAAGAAATATTTTAAAAAATACTTCAATCAAAATTCCGGCTCACAACATACCCTCATTTAAACCTTCGAAAATTTTCCTTGAAGGGGTAAAAAATAAGGTCAAAGTCAATTAATTAATTAAAATTAAGCTTATATGCCAAGCGGTAAAAAACGTAAAAGACATAAGGTAGCAAC
>JAYNFX010000062.1:0-4264 GCA_038106885.1 Flavobacteriaceae bacterium
GTGACTAAAGCAATTATTTTACCTTTTCTTGATTTAATTTCTTGAATATTACTAACTATTTTATCGTAATGCTCAAATTTTGTGGCAATAACAACTATTGGCATATTTTCATCAATAAGTGCAATCGGTCCGTGCTTCATCTCAGCAGCAGGGTATCCTTCAGCATGAATGTAAGATATTTCCTTGAGTTTTAATGCCCCCTCTAATGCTACAGGGAAATTAAATCCTCTTCCTAGATATAGAAAATTCTTAGCATCTTTATAAATTTTTGCAATTTCAAGAGTTAAATCATTGTTATTAAGGACTTTTTCAATTTTGCCAGGAACAGTTTCAAGTTCAACTAAATATTGCTTAAAAATAGAATTTGAGATTGTACCTTTTTGTTTTGCAAGTCTTAACGCTATTAAAACTAGTGTTGTAATTTGAGTAGTAAACGCTTTTGTAGAAGCCACGCCAATTTCAGGGCCAGCATGAGTATACGCCCCTGAGTCTGTTTCTCTTGATATTGATGATCCAACTACATTACAGATTCCAAATACAAAAGCTCCACTATTTTTTGCCAGTTTTATCGCGGCTAAAGTGTCTGCTGTTTCTCCAGATTGTGAAATAGCAATTACAACATCTTTATTCCCAATTACAGGATTTCTATATCTAAATTCTGATGCATATTCAACTTCCACAGGAATTCTGGCTAAATCTTCAAAAATATATTCAGCGACCAATCCAGCATGCCAAGACGTTCCACAAGCGACAATAGTAATTTTTTGAGCATTCAAAAATTTATCTATGTGATCTTCAATACCAGCCATTTTAATTATTCCTTTGTTGACGTTTAAGCGTCCTCTGTAAGTATCTAAAATAGCACGAGGCTGTTCAAAGATTTCTTTAATCATAAAATGATCGTATCCGCCTTTTTCTATTTCTTCAAGATTTAATTTCAGTTCTTGAAGATATGGATCAAATAAACTATCGTCTTTGATTTTTCTATACCTAGTTTCTTTGTGTAGTCTAATCACAGCCATTTCTTGATCTTCTAAATAAACGGCATTATTGGTGTATTCAATAAATGGTGATGCATCACTGGCTATAAAAAATTCATCATTTCCTACACCAATCGCTAATGGGCTACCAAGTCTTGCAGCTATAACTTCATTTGGTTTTGCTATATCAAAAACAGCTATTGCATATGCACCGACAACTTCATTTAAAGCTATTTGCACTGCTTTACCTAGCATATAATTTCCTTTTTGCTGAATATATTCAATAAGGTTTACCAATACCTCTGTATCTGTTTCAGACTTGAAAGTAAATCCTTTCTTTTCAAGTTCTTTTTTAATTGAAGCATAATTTTCGATTATTCCATTGTGAATAATTACTAGATTTCCAGAGTTAGAATAGTGAGGGTGTGAATTTACATCATTTGGGATTCCATGAGTAGCCCATCTAGTATGGCCTATACCAATGGAGCCCTTATTATTTTTTTCAGTTTTTAATTTTGCTTCTAAATCATCGACTTTTCCCTTAGTCTTTGTTACTTTAACATTTTTTCCATCGTATAATGCAATTCCAGCACTGTCATATCCTCTATATTCAAGACGTCTTAATCCTTTTAGAATTACTGATTTAGCATCTCTATGCCCAATATATCCAACAATTCCACACATAATACTAGTTGTTAGGTTGTGAGTAATAAATTTTTAGCTTAGGTTTTTTTAAAGAATTACTAGTGTTATTTCCATGAAGCACAACACCCTTTGGAGAAAGAACACTAGCAGCCGGTATTCCTTTTACTGTTTCGTCGTAGGTAAGCAATTTTTGGGAATTTGTTAAGCTAACATTTGAGGCAACACAAAGGCCTAACGTAAGATTTGTCAAATCATTTACAATTAAGTTGTTGATGTGCTCAGTTAGCCTAATTTTATATTTACTTAATTCATTACCGTTTTCATCAGTTTCAATACTAAGAGGAGATAGGTGATAAAATTTTGAATCAGAGCTACTAGGATCAACAGTTGGATCTTGTAAGTAATCAATTAGAGGCACGTCATTTTCTAAATCATATATGTAAATCCTGTTAGGAAGGTCGGTTTCAGGCGATAGCACTGTTTCATCAATATAAAACTCAAGGTATGCTTCATTAACTAAACGCTTAATTATTCGTTCTTCGTCCGCTTCCCCTTCATTGATTATCTCTCTAAAGTCAGTGATAAAATCTTCAAAATTATTTCCGTTTTCGTCTTCAGAAAATAATTCGATAATAGCAATTGAGCCCTCTGCTCCTTTTAAGAAAAGCTGTGAATCACCTTCATCTTCATTAGGATTATTTATTGATTGTTGGACATCTTCATTAAAACTATTTTCAAAAAGAGCAGTTCTATTACCACCAAATCTCATATCGTATACACCCTGTCTTTCAGTTGTTTCATCTGTTGTCAATGAGGTTGTTTCATAAGTGTAATATAATTTTAAATGTGCATCATTGGAACTGAAGTTCATTTGAAATATACTTCCTGAGCCTGCTTCAACTTGTTCAGCTTTGAAATATAACCCCCTAAAGTAATTATAGAAATTGTTTGCACTACTTAGTTCATCACTCCCTTCTTTATCAAATATCAATGTTTCCCAAAAAGACTCTGGAAGATTATCTTCCAATTTAATTCTTAAACTTGGGCTCAAAGTTTCACTTGTAAGTATTTCACCATCATCGTCTCTGGTGACTAAAATAATTTCTTCATTACTAGGGCTGAATTCATTATTAACATATAATAATTGACCTTCCAGTTGGTTAAAATTAAGGGATTCGGAATTCCCCATAGATCCATTTGAAAAGTAAAGTTGAGATTCATCTAGGTCGCTGGCTGGATCAAAATTTCTTAAAAAGAAATCGTTTTTAAAAATGGATAATTTAATTGGACCACTTCCGTACAAGGAATCTATACTATATGTTTCATCATCTTCTAGTTTACTGTAATATGGGATTGTCAGAACTACAGAATCCAATATTGTATTGTCGCCAAAAGTAGGCTCAAAAATACCTGGTGTTAGTTGGCCTAAAAAATGAGCTGTTGTACTGCCAAAATTAGGGTCGATATAGTGTCCTAATAGGTGACTAGGTAAAGTATTTGATTGAAATGGTAATACTCTTTTATTATAGGTCTTTATAGGGTATGTTTGGTTTTGAATATTTATAATTTGGTCGTTTATTATATCCGTACCTATCTCAGCGTAATCCTCTTGACAAGAAGAAATAAAAATCGCAATACATAAAAAAGAGACTACTTTGATAAATAAACTAATGGAATACTTCATGTAATTAATAATGCTAATTTAAAATTTCGTTATTGTAAAACTCTGTGTAGGCTTCAGTAAATGCTTCTGGATATTGGTACTCCAGAACAGGTTTATCTGAATTATCAATGTATTTGTCAAGATCGTTTGGTAGATCTTGAGAAGCTTTTATTAATCCATCCGAAAAATCAATAGCAGTTTTCATTAAGTTAACGTAGTTGGGCGTTGTAAGATTTTCAATTTTGGTATTATCTATTTCATCAAATTTAACTTTATCGATTAGATTCATGTTCAAACATTCATCGAAACTTTGACCGTAAACAGATGTTACAATTTTACTTTCTTTAAACAATGGCTCATCTTTATAATATTCCTTTAAGTATAATGGCAATAATGATGCCAACCATCCATGAACATGAATTATATCCGGTGACCAATTGAGTTTTTTTACGGTCTCAATAACTCCTTTTGCAAAAAATATAGCTCGTTCATCATTATCAGCAAATAATTTTCCATTTTCGTCTTTAAGAGTAGCTTTTCTTTTAAAATAGTCTTCATTGTCTATAAAATAGACTTGAATTCTTTCTTTTGGAATTGATGCTACTTTGATAATGAGTGGCATATCCAAATCATTAATTACCAAGTTTATACCTGATAATCTGATAACTTCGTGTAGTTGGTGACGGCGTTCGTTGATATTACCGTACCTAGGCATAAAAATTCTAATTTGACCACCTTGCTTGTTGACCATTCTGGGGGCCTCAAAAGACATTGACGAAATTTCTGTTTCAGGTAAATACGGGATGACTTCGGAGGATACATAAAGTATTCTTTTATCTTTCATAAAAGTTGGTCTTAGATTTTATCAATAAAAATTATGCAAAAGTACAAAATTTTATGCAGATTAACAGGAATAGCTTAAGTTTGCAGGCCATATTTATATTCAATGATGAGAGTTTTTAATAAAAATCAGTCC
>JAYNFX010000063.1:0-2052 GCA_038106885.1 Flavobacteriaceae bacterium
TAAAAAAAGTTTTTCAATTATACGACTTAGAACAAATCAATCAAAATAATTTTTAAGATTTAAAAAAAAATTGTAGGTTTATTAATATATGATTAACAAATATCACATATCAGTATTTATTTTTAACTTTTGCTTTGCAGTAATTATTGCGTTCTTAAATAACGATAATAGTTCTTTATTTCAACTTTTTGCATCAAGACAACAAATATTAGCTATTGTAGTATATTCCCTTCTGTTAAGTTCAATTAGTTATACAGGAATATGGATCTATCTTAACTCAAAAAAATTAAGATAAGTCATTCATAAAAAGTATTTCTGAAACAGCTCTTAGTGGTGATTAAAAAATTATTTATAATATCAAGTCCATAAGTTTATTTAGCTCCAAATTAATGATTACAATTCATACTTAATTCTCCATGAGAAAATATCTCTACAATTAATCTGGGATCAACACTATATTTTTTACTAAATAAATTAATTTTATTATTCCATCTTTTCTTGTGTTCTGAATAAAGTTGAACTAGTTCTGTTTTGTCAGACTCACTTAAATTTTGTGAGCGTTTAGATTTAACTTTTGAATAAAATGAGGTTTTCATTTCCTCTAACTCATTAATTATTTCTTGTTTTTCGGTTTCGCTAATATTTAGTTTTGGTTGATTTTGACTAAATAAGCTTAAGCCTAATAGTAAAAAGCAACTTAATATAAATTTTTTCATAATTTATGTTTTATTAAAGTTTGTATGTAAAAATAAATGAACCTTGATCAAAGTCTTCTTGCCCATGTGCCCCTCTAAAACTGATTTTTACAGTTTCAGAATTAGAAACTGCCTGTATAATTCCAGCAGCAGACTCAAAATAACTTCCAGTGACTAATCCTTTAACATCAGATGGGCTTGTAAAAAATGAACTGATAGGAATTGAAATTACTGTTCCACTAGAAGCATTATCAATAAGCCCAGAAACTATTACCATATCCCCATATTTAAAGTATTGAACATTACTAATAGTAGCACTTCCTGATGTTACGGATGGATTATAAGTCAAACCTCCTGCACTGGATGTATTGTAGGTGAATGTATAAGAGCCTTCCGCGTCAACCGCCATCATATGAGCACCTGAAATAGATATTTTTACAGAACTACTATTAGGAACAGCTTCAACATATCCTGCACCTGACTCAAATCCCATTACTGTAGAACTAGCAACGCCTGTTGCATCGTAGGCATTACTAAAAGTTGATGAAGTTGGTATTGAAATTTCTATATTGTCTTCGCTAGAAAATCCGAAATCCCCATTTGAAAAATTTCCATTAACTATAACAGTACTACCATTGATTGAGTAATTTGCAGGACTTAATGTAATATTTCCATTTGTGGTAGGAGTATATGTTGTGCCTCCACCTAAGTTATATGAGAAAATATATCCACCATCCATGTCAAAGGCCATTCCATGGGCTCCTGCCCCAGAAAAAACTACACGGTTAGTTCCTTGTAATGCTGTGACACTGCCTCCAACACTTTCCATATTCATCATAAAACCTGCAACATTTCCACTTACATCAGTGCTTGAGCTAAAAGTATTTGTTGTTGGAGTATCTATTGTTATTTCTGATCCATCACTTAAATCTCCATTATTGAAGTTTCCTATTACAATTACCATATCTCCAATTTGAAACCAATTTGCTTCTGTAAAAGTTCCACTTCCTGAAATTAATGTTGGTGTATAGGTGCCAGTGTTGGTTAAATTATCCACTTGGCTCTGCAAATCTTCAATTAATGCTTGTAAAGCGGCGTTGGATTCTTGTAGGGCAGCAATAGCGGCATCTAGATCTTCTGTTGCATCAACAATTGAAGTAGATTCATTGATATAATTCATAGAAGTATTTGCAAGATAGCTCCCATCATCTTGTAAGCCTGAACCTGATTGAGTTGTGTCCAATTCTAATTGCAATGCAGTATCTGCAGCATCACTATCTTCCTCATTCTGATCAACATCTTCTTGCAGTGCAGCCTCTGCAGCATCACTATCTGCTTCATTCTGATCAACATCTGT
>JAYNFX010000063.1:2152-4142 GCA_038106885.1 Flavobacteriaceae bacterium
GCTTGCAGTGCAGCCTCTGCAGCATCACTATCTGCTTCATTCTGATCAACATCTGTCTGTAAAGCAGCAATAGCATCACTAGATGAAGATTCATTGGCATCTATTAGTGCTTGCAGTGCAGCCTCTGCAGCATCACTATCTGCTTCATTCTGATCAACATCTGCCTGTAGAGCTAAAATTGCATCACTAGATGAAGATTCTTCTGCGTAATAAGCAAACGGTACATAAGTAAAAGGCTGGTTAGACAATTCTTCAAAATTATTGCAAGTACCTTTAATGTCTAAATCAACTACTAAAAACTTGGCATCAGCTGTCCATTGTATTGCTGCAAAATCTGCAGCATAACCTGCTGTTTGCGTGTTAGTACCTATTAAAAGATTCACCATACCAAAAGGATCTGTAGTGACTTGTACTTGTTCTTGATATTCTAGATTACCATCAGCGTCTACAATGCCAAACTGAATACATACATCTTGATTTGTTAATGGAGCATAAGGGTTATCTACGCCAGGAAGTTCTTCTCCTGCTGGATTATAAATAACCGCCTGGTAAGTAATTCCGCTGCTTTGAGCAAAAGCTAGAGAACTAAATAATAATAAAGTGTAAAGTAAATTTTTCATACTAGTTTAATGATATTAGAATACCAAACTGCAGTTGGTTGTTATTAAAATTAAGATCTTCATCTCCACTACTGAGACCAAAGTTTTTTGAGTAATGATAGCCAATGCCTATAGCTGTATTGTCTAATAAAAAGTATTGAACATCAAGACCTAAAATAGGTTTAATAAATAAACCTTTAAACTCATCTTCGCCAGTTAATTTAAAAGTTTGACCATTAATTTTCTGTTCTCCACTCACAATGTGATTGAAGTTAACACCAGCATTAATGTTAACAGAAAAAGGAGAAGTACTTGCATCAAGGACCTTATATTTAGCCATCCCCTGAAGACCTAAATAATTTGTATCCCAAGAGTAATTGTTGACCATATTGCCTCCTGTGGCGTTGTACTGATCCAAAGTAAGGCCAGCAGCAATACCTAATTTATCGCCCGTTGAGAATATATATCCTACCTCATAGGAGGCTCCACTGCTAGATTCGATATTAGGGTTTTCTTCTCCTTGAGAGTTAGTATAATCATAGGTTGTAAAGTTGCGCCCTACATTCAAATAAACCTCTTGGGCCGAGGAAAAATTAAGCGCAAAAACAATTAGGGCAATGGATATTAGCTGTTTCATTTTTTAATTAGTTTAGTAAAATAAGCAAGTTGGTTAGATTGCAGGTGAACAAGATAAACTCCAGAGGATAGCTGTTCGAGATTAATACTTTGATTTGGGCCTGTTACATTCAATACATTGTTAAATACAAGCTTGCCAGAAGGATCAAAAACATTGATTGTTATATCCTCTTCAGTATTATGTTGAATACTAACTACACCTTCAAAAGGGTTAGGATACAAAGAGACTTCAAATTCAGGGGTTGTTTCTTCAAGTATGATTCGTGCCCAATTGGCTTGTTGGAAACCTTGACCTATATCAAAACCATTATTAGTATGATTACCAATTACAGATTGTTGGCCTATAGTTTGAGTAACAATTACTCCATTATTTGTTTTTGAAGTGCTGCCTTGGCTTGAAAGCATCTGGTGATGTAACTGCGCAGAGACAGTTGAAGTTGCAAACAATAATATTAAATATTTTAAATTCAATTGGCTTTAATTAAAAAGGCCAAGCTATGAAGGTATACTTAGGGATTAAAATTATTCATAATTTTAGGAATTTTTTTTTTTAATTCCAACTCTTTTTGCTTTTTTTTTGAAATTAATCTTAAGCATTATATTATTAAAAAAATAAATAAAGAATAAACCCACCTGTTGGTGGGCTTTAATTGAACTTATGTAGTGTAGCGGTAAGGCCTGTGGAGAAGATGAGATTCGAACTCACGACCTCTTGACTGCCAGTCAAGCGCTCTAGCCAACTGAGCTACATCCCC
>JAYNFX010000064.1:0-1686 GCA_038106885.1 Flavobacteriaceae bacterium
AGTTTCATATAATCAACAGCACCTAAAAAATCATTTACTTTTGATGGACTTGAAAAAGAAGATTCATAACGAACTGATATTTTTGCTTTTCCAACTTTACCTTCTTTAGTAGTAACTAAAATTACACCATTGGCACCTCTAGCACCATATAGTGATGTTGCAGTTGCATCTTTCATTATTGAAAAAGAAGCTACGTTGTCAGGTTCAATTCTTGCAAGATCAGAAGTCGTAATTTGCAAACCATCTAGAAGTATAAGCGGATCATTTTTATATCCAAATGTAGTTACACCTCGAATAAAAAACTCAGCATTGTCTTGACCAGGTTCTCCTGATCTTTGATATGAAATCATACCCGCAATTTGACCAGCAAATGACGAAGTTAGGTTTGTAGATGGCAATTTAAGATCTGATGTATTAATAGTTGATACTGAGCCAATTACAGAGCTTTTTTTCTGCTTTGAGAAAGCTACAACCTGAACTTCTTCTAAAGAATTTAAATCTTCTTTCATGATCACATTAACGACTGTTTGATCTCCTAAAGTAACTTTATAGGTTTCAAATCCTAAATAAGAAAATACTAAAATTGCATTATCTTTTTTTACATTGATCAAAAAATTACCATCAAAATCTGTAGTTACTCCGTTTGATGTACCCTCTACAACTATTGTTGCTCCTAGCAAAGGCATTCCTGTTTCATCTACAACTGTACCTTTAACTATGGCTGCCTGACCAAAAACACTTAAACTTAAAAAAAGTGTCAAAAAGGTTAAAAATGATTTTAAATACTTATTGTACAAATACATTATTATATAAAAATTGGTTGGTTAGTAATAAAAAACTAGAATATAAATTATCTAATTCCTGTATTTATTTTTAGTTTTTAATGAATTTTTTTACTTGTCCATTAACGTTAACAAAATAAAAACCTCTGCTTAAGTCTGAAATTGAAATTGAATTAGAAGTAGTATTTGTTTCTCTTATTAGTCTACCGTTAATATCATATATTTCGATTGATGTATTACCTGAAATATTTTTCACGTAAATAATATCTTTAGCAGGATTTGGATACAAAACAAACTCATCAGATTCAAAATCATTTAGAGAAGCTGATCCTTGTAGTGCAGGTCCCATCAAATCATCAATGTAAAATGTAGACCCGACTCCAGGTTCACCATCGCCACGGCCAATAAAAATAAATATATGATCAAAATTAACTCCGTCAGCTAACTCAGAGATGTTTAAATAAAATGTTTGCCACTGGTTTTCCACGACAATTAATGGGTCAGGAAAACTTTCAGAACCTGTCTCATAATTACCAGTTTGTTCCCAATCTTCTGTAGCATCAGCTAGTTTAAATCTAATCCCTGTTGTGACAGGTGAAAAAACTCTAAAAGAAAATACATCATCAAGAGTTCCATCAAAAGGTGCATTCAATTGAAAATGAACTCTTTCCCATCCACTCCAACTTGATCCTTTTGTCCATTCAATAACTGTATTTGCAGCTCCAGATGGATCTAAAGCTGTTAAATTATATAAACCAGCAGGATCTCCTAAACTTTCAACAACTAAACACTGGGAATTACCATCAAAATCTTCATAAACCTCCATATCAGGCATTGGATTCGAAGTTACAGTAAATGTTGAGTTAATTCCACTAACAGACTGTTGATTTTCATCAAATTTAAC
>JAYNFX010000064.1:1786-2892 GCA_038106885.1 Flavobacteriaceae bacterium
TCACCATCGAACCACATTTGAATTCTATTGTAATTGTTAGCAGTAACTCCTGAAAAATTAAATGATAATTGAACCCACTGATTAGTTTCATCCTCAGAAAGAGAATACGTAAATTCTGTATTTTCCCACCAGCTGGCATTATTTTGAAGTTTGAATACGATATTAATTGCTTTATCTGCCCAAACTTTGACATTCCAATACGGAGTTTCTGCAAAATCAATTACATCTAATTCCGGAGATGTTTCAATTGTTGAAGACCAAACTCCACCAGGATGTGTGAATTGACCTACATTAGACGAAGGATTGACATCGTCAGGAGCTGGATTCGGAGTCTGTGCAAATCCAGCAGAACCCCAAGATTCAAAAGGTATACTAGTTTCAGGAGTTTCATAATCAACTAACATAATATTGATATCTCCAGAAACAGCCTCCTTAGTTGTAAAAGTGGCTCCAACACCAGTAACTGACGAACCATTAGAATGATACATTGTATTGTCAATAGCACCAAACCAATATGTAGTCAAATAATCCAAATCATTATCAGGAGTAATGGTAATCTTACTATCATTAGATATAGTAGCTTCAAATGGAACATCTTCACCATTTTCATCACCAACTCTTAATGCTACTTTATTTGAAAAATCTGTAATTGTAACAGCACCTGGATCATAAAATTTGTCATTTGTTTCGATATCCATTACAGCTCCAACAGAAATTTCAGTTGAACCGTTTTCAGGAGTGTAAACAAAAGCTGGAGAAGAATACAATTCAGGACCAGTGATTTCATCAAAAAATAAATAATCACCAACAGCCCAATCAGTGCCGCTAATCTTAATGACGATATTGTTCATAAAAATATTAGTTATTCCTGAAAAATCGAAAGTAAGTTCAACCCATTGGTTTAATTGATCAGGCCCAACTGACGCAGTAGCTTCGTGGTAGTTACCCCAATCAGGAGAATTCTCTATGTGAAAAGTTACAGTAACCTCCTCAAGAGCAAAAACTTTCATTTTAAAATAATTCAGAGAAGTTAAATCAAAGGGAGAAGTAAACACAGTAGTAGGGTTAGTAACACCAATACCTATGTTAGAATCAAAGTTACCTCC
>JAYNFX010000064.1:2992-4116 GCA_038106885.1 Flavobacteriaceae bacterium
AATTCTAAAATCTTAAAAATAACTCATCAAAAACTCTCATAAAATAAATAAATAACTCATCAAAAACTTTCTATTATAATATTTATATTCTTAATTTTGTTTTTTTTATATCACACGTGTAATTATTAAAAACTCATGCAAACCAATCTAAGGCATAAAATTTTATCAATTTTAATAATTACATGTTTCAATATCCTTGCACAAACTGGACAACCCTTCAAATTAAATAAAATCCCACTTAGGTCACATTTTGATCAAAACAATTACAATGCTGGGATTCAAAACTGGGAATTCGATCAAGATAATAATGGAATTCTTTATGTAGCAAACAATGATGGTGTGTTAGAGTTTGACGGAGAAAACTGGAACCAACTAAGAGTTCCTCTTTCAACAAGGATTAGAGCCATTAAAATAGATAAATCAAATAAAATATTTGTTGGTGGACAAAATCAAATAGGATATTTCACCAAATCCATTAACGGATTTAAATACACTAGTCTAAATAATAAAATTATAAATGAAAATAAATCCATAACAGAAGTATGGAAAATTTTAAAAATTAATGACGAGATATTTTTTAATGCCGATAATGACTTATTACTTTTTGAAAAAGGCAAAGTAAGAAAACTAAATGTTCCAGGCTATGTTTTAAATTCATTTAACATTAATGATACTCTATATACGCACATCTACAATAAGGGAATTTATAAATATGTAAATAATAAATTTAGACTTATTAGAAACACAAAAGAAATTCCGGATTTAACGTCTATATTTAGCATCAAAAATGAAAGAATTTATTTTTCTAACAATGGCGACATATTCAAAGAAAAAAACCTTAAGACCCCTTACAAAAAGTATTCTAGTAAATTTGGAACACTTAATCACGTTTTAAGATTAAGTAATGGGGATTTCGCAGTTGGTACTCAAAATAAAGGTTTATTCATATTAGATAAAAATTTAGGTATCAAAAATCACTATACAAAAAATAGTGGATTATCTAATACGACTGTTAAAGCTATATATCAAGATAATTTTAATAATTTATGGTTAGCACTTAACAATGGAATTGATTATTTAAAAATGAGCCTCCCTTTTGCTCTAATAAATGAAGAAGTTGGAGT
>JAYNFX010000065.1:0-4103 GCA_038106885.1 Flavobacteriaceae bacterium
TGTTGATTTTTTTTCTTCACCAAGTTTCTTGTTAAAAGTAAAATTTAAACTGTTAAAAGGAACAGTGTATACATCAGGAACTATACCAGTACCAACCACTTCTAATGTTTCTCCTTGAACGTTAAAAAATAGACCTGTCTGTAATCCAATTTCTGAATCCGAGTAATTTAATCCTGCATTAATCAAATATGGTGACTGACCTTGAAGTTCACGTGACTTCTCAATTGACTCTCCGTCTCTTGCTGCATTAACCCTTCGATTATATTCATCCTCAAACATTGTTAGATCAGATTCTATATAAGAAGCATTGATATTAAACTTTAAATTTTCTAAACTGTTTAATAAAAATCCAAGAGATTTTCTAAATTCAAATTCAATACCAAAAACAGATGCGTTACCCAAATTTCTTGGGGTTAATTGATCTGGTGCAGATTCATAGAAAGTTAGTTCTATTGGATCTTTAAAATCTTTATAAAAACCACTTATTGCAAACATCTCGCTATTTTCTCCAAAAAATTCAGTTCGAATATCAAAATTACTAATGTAAGAAGGCTCTAGATCAATATTACCAATAAAGAGTCGATTTGTAATAGGATCAAATATTTGACTCTTAGAAGCTTCTTTAAATGATGGTCTTGCAGTTGTTCTGGAATAAGAAACCCTTAAATTACTATTGTCGTTTAGACTGTAAATAAAATTTGCTGATGGGAAAAGATCTAATTTATCAATTATTTTCTCATCAACAAATATTTCTGTAGCAGCTTGATTTTGACCAGTGTAAATTGCTGAAAATAGTTCCGCTCTTAATCCAACTACAGCTTTCAGTTTTTCACTAACGCTAAATTCATTAGACAAATAACCCGCGCTAATATTTTGAGTTGCATCAAATGTATTGGCTGGCTCATATAAATCTCCCCATACTAAATGGGAGCCTTGATCTGTTTGAGGTGTCCATATATTTTCAGAAAGAAGCAGATTATCGGCATTTCCGTCTGCAACAATATTTTGACCTGAAATTTCAAATTGAAAATCATCAATTGAAAAGTCTCTTTGTTTAACAGTTTGATTAAAACCAAATTTTGCTTTTGCTGGACGATCCATAAAATTATACTTTCTTACAGCGTCAACTTTCGCAACTAAACTGATTTCTTGTAAGTTTCTCCAAATTCTAATTGGTCTACTTGCAGCACTTGGACTTATAAAGTAATTTCCATTTTGACTTTGTTGAAGTGGAGTAATTCTGTGATCTTTATCATATACTCTTGACAAGGTTGGAGATACTTTCCAATTAAGTTTCCAGTTTGCATCATCAAATGAGTGATTACCTTCAAAAAGTAAGTTTGTTATTGAGCGTTCAGTATATAAAAGTGCATCTTTTTTTATTGGTTCAAAACCACTACCTCCAGCAGCTTGTGCAATTTTTTGATCGTATAAACCTGCTGAACTTTCTCCATTTTGAATGTGAAGAAAGTTGACCTTGTATTTTGAATTATCTCTCTTATACACGATCCCCGCTAAGGAACTCAAAAGAACTGTATTTTTACCTTCAACTCCTTCAGATGTTCTTGTTCCAACAAGTTCATTAACAGAAGAGTTATTTTGATCTCTCATGTAAGTTCCATCAAAACGATCATCATAAAATTGAGTCTTGTTTTTGTAAGAAAATGATAATTGATAACCTAGTTTATCGTCACCAACGTCGAATTGATTTCCAGCAGTAAACCCAAAGTTAAAGTTAGCCCCACTGTTAGCTTGTTTGGCCATCAATTCTTTGTTAAAAACATTTGTCATATTTGATAAAACAGTTGAATTGTCAAATGTTCCAGGGATAACTTGGTATCTATTGACAGGTATATTTCTCATTCCGTCGTCAAAACCTAAAAAATCTGTGTTACTCCCTGAGTAATTAAGGTAATTATCATTAAAATGCATGTCCGGATTGTATCCGAAGCCAGTTGAAATGGTATAATTTGCTTTAGTTGGGAAATCTTTTGTAACAATATCAATTACCCCTCCTGTAAAATCTGCAGGATATTCTGCGGCTGCTGATTTAACAACAATAATATTATCTAAAATATTAGTTGGAAAAATATCCATTTGGATTGTATTTCTATCAGGATCTAGTCCTGGAATATCAACACCGTTTAATATAGATTTTGTGTAACGATCACCTAATCCTCTTACATAAACATATTTACCACCTTGAATTGAAACTCCTGGGACATTTTTCACAGCACTGGCAATATTGCTTGCTCCACTACTTTTGATACTTTGTGCTGATAATCCATCGAGTAAAGTGATAGACTTTTTTTGAAGGTCTAATATTGCAGATTCAGTATTTTTTCTAACCGTTGTGGTAATTACAACTGTTTCCAAAGAATTAGTATTTAGAGTTACATCAACAATGACCTCATCATTACTTTTTACAACAACATCAGAAATTTCAATGGTCTGATAACCTATATATGAAAAGACAAGAGTATAATTTCCAGCTTCCACATCAATAGAGTATTTACCATCAAAATCAGAGGTTGTTCCTTTGGTTGTATTTTTAATTAACACATTTGCAAATGCCATTGGTTCATTAAATTCTCCGTCCATTATAGTACCGGCTATTTTACCAGTTTGACCATTTACATTAAAAATTGTAAACAATATCAGCACTAATAATTTAATTGGGCTTAATTTTTTATACATGTGATTTTAATTACAAAAACAATCACTCATAAAAATGAATGATTGTTTGATTATTTTATTATTATTTATTTTTTACTAATATCCTAAGCCAGCTTTTGAGTTTGCATATGTCCAATTAAAGGCACTAGTATCTGCACCATTGGATCCTTGATTAATGACAGCATTAGCAGTAGATCCAAATCCAGAGACAGAAACAATACTTGCCTTATTTACAAAAACAGAAGTAACATCTGATACTCCAGCTGGAAGAACAATGTCCCATGCTCCAAAAGTAAGTGCTCCAGAATTGTAATTAGTTGCAACACCATCATTGTCTAATTCCACGTCTTTGCCTTCAGGGAAACCACTAGCAAAAACTCCCGATGTTGATCCCATAGCATTACTTCTGTAATCGGCATACTCACCATTTTCAGTAATTCCATTTCCAAAAATTGAAGCATTTTGTAGGGTGAATGATCCATTTAATGAACCTTCTGGGCCATCTATTTCAAATGCATGATCTGATATGTCACCTAAGTGTACTACCACATTATCGATAGTTCCTGAATATGCTTGATCGATATCAATCGCATCATCTCCTTGAGCCCAAACCAATAGATTTGAAGCATCAACTGTTCCTCCAAAGAATTCAATTCCGTCATCAACATTTCCTACAACTTCAATATTATCAATTTCAGTTCCTGCTCCAACTCCACCAAGAGTTAATCCATTAATCTCATTTCCTTCACCAATAAGAGCTCCACCGTGACGAATTGAAACATACTTGTAAACACCTGAATTATCATTAGGATTATTTCCACCATATAAACCCCAAGTATCTTCTGCTGGAATACCCTCAATCTGAAGTGCATCTACATCACCAGCAAAAGAAGAAGGCGCATATCCAAGTACAATTAAACCTCCCCATAATCCTCTATCATTTTGATCTAAGTTAGTTCCATTAGATTCACCAACCGTAATATTATCTGCTGTTGAAGTGAATACAATCGGCTGAGAAGCAGAACCATTAGCTAGGACTTTTCCTCCCCTTGCAACAACTAATGCAGAAGCTAATGACCCAGTACCTGAAGTACCTTTAATTATAGTTCCTGGTTCTATTGTTAAAGTTACACCATCAGGGACTACCACTTTATTGTTCAACACATATATACATTCGCTTTCCCAAGTTTCATCAGTTTCTATAAAACCGGATTTATTGATTGTACATACCTCATCTGTGCCACCCCCAATAATAGGAGCATTCCCTCCATCATCGTCAGAGCATCCAAATGATAATAATGCTAAAATACTAAAAGATAAAATTGTTTTTTTCATTTTTTGATTGTTGTAAATTATTTTGATATTCATTTAATTTTTTACAAAATTATTACCAAAAGGCACTTCTTTTATTTATTTAAGTTTTATGA
>JAYNFX010000066.1:0-4088 GCA_038106885.1 Flavobacteriaceae bacterium
TTGAACCTACAGTATTATTAACTACTAATCCAAATTATGAAACAATGCATACTGAACTTTTTGGCCCAGTAATTACTATATACTTATACGAAGATAATCAGTATGAAGAAACACTATCTCTAATAGATAAAACAAGTGATTATGCTCTTACCGGCGCTGTTTTTTCTACTGACAGGTATGCTATTGATACAGCTACAAAAATCTTAAAAGATTGTGCAGGTAATTTTTATATCAATGACAAACCTACTGGTGCTGTTGTTGGTCAACAACCGTTTGGTGGTGCAAGAGCATCTGGAACTAATGATAAAGCAGGGTCATCTTTGAACTTGTTAAGGTGGGTTTCTCCTAGGTTAATAAAAGAAACATTCATTTCACCTGAAAACTATAGTTATCCATTTTTGGATTAAAATTAAAGACGTGTTATTTTACAGCCTTATCTTACTTTATTTAACTAATCAAATGAAACAACCTCACCAATTTTAACTTGCTGAGTGTTATAAACATCATAAGATGGAGAATCTACGAAACTGTTTCCAACAGGATCAGTAAAATCGCGTGTATAGGAATTTTTGACAAAAGCAATGATACTTAAGTCATCATAATCAGATGAATCTAAAACTGTTGGAAGATCTAATCCAGTTATGTTCCGAGTAAAAACTCCCCCTGAAAGCGTGTAAGATGCAGGGATATCATCCCCACTTACACTAGAAATAACATCTCTAACTATATATTTATGAACATAATCAGCTCCTGCACTAGATCCGATTTGTGGTGAGCTAGGGGCTAAATCAGAGCCTTCAATTAGAATAATAACTAACTGTAACTGTTCATCAGGAGTAGTATTAAACCCAACATTTATCTCAATGTCTAGTTTGCCGCCAACTATAGCTGCCTCGGCAGATAAACCTAATATCGGGGTTTGAGATAATTTATTATTGATTTGACCCATACCATAGTTCCAGTCAGTTGAGGTTCCATTTAATAAAATTGTAGGGAAGGAATAAAGATTGTAATACACTTGCCAATAATCAGTTTCAGCAGTTGCCATTGGATCAGGATAACTTGATATCCCAGAATGATAAGCTGCACCCATAATTAGGTCAGGATTGGAAGTTACAGCTTGATCAAGATAGTAAGCTCCCTGAGGGCAAGCTGAACACCAAGTCCCAGTAATTTCTTCTAATATTACCTTTTGTGTAAAATTCGATGGAGCTGAGCCAGGTAAAAAAGACGATGTATCGCTAAATTCAGAAGGAGTTACTACATCAAAAGATATTGTATTTGAAGTTAAGTTTTCGTAAGTAGCAACAAAATCATAGATTCCTTCTTCTTGAAAAACAAAAGGATTAACTTCAACAAGATCACCATTCACAAAAACACTTACCAAATCTGTTACAAGGTTATCAGATTGATCTCTAACGGTAAAAAATCCAGCCTCATTAGTATTATAAACAGTTTTGTTAAAATTAAGAGTAATCTCAGTAATTGACTCGTCACCTCCGCCATTATCAGGAGTCGTAGATGGAGAACTATCATCTCCTCCTGAACACGAAATGATTAAAAAAGCAAGGGTTAAATTAAAAAACTTATTTATATAATTCATAATATTTGGGTGTTAATTGCATTTTGAAAGAATTTTTTGCAATAAATTATTGGTTTAATAAATTAATTATCAAAAATAATAATAATTTTTTAAAAAATTGTAAATTCGATGTCTTCAAATAAAATAATAATATGAAAACTAAAGTTATTGCATTTTTTTTACTTTTTTATGGATTGATAAATGCACAAGAGATGCTGCCAAATGTTGAATTGAAAACTTTGTCAAATTCCACAATTTCTACACAAAAAATTGCTTCGGAGAAGGAATTGATTATCATATCTCTCTGGGCAACATGGTGTGTCCCTTGCAAAAATGAGCTTGATGCGGTATCAGAACTATACCAAGATTGGATTGATGAAACAAATGTAATTTATTATGCAGTATCCATTGATGATTCAAGAACTTCAAATAGAATAAGACCAATGGTAAATGGGAAAGACTGGGAGTTTGAAATTTTATTAGATGAGAATAGTGATTTAAAAAGAGCATTTGGTGTAAGTACTGTTCCATATACTGTAATTGTCAAAAACAAAAAGGTTGTTTACAAGCATATGGGATATACTCCCGGATATGAAGAAGAACTTTATGCAGAACTTATAAAATACAGCAATTGAATCTTTCCAAATTAAAATTTAAAATATTGAAAAAAACTATTTCGGCTATAATTTTTATTTATTCTAGCTTAATTTTTGGGCAAGAACCTAACCAGTCTACTTTATTCTCATCACTATTGGATAAATTAAGTGTAAATTTTGAATCCAATTCTCAATGGTACTTGAATGATTCTTATGTTGATAATCCAGAAAATCCAAACCAGATTGGTGAAGAAAAACTTAGAACTACCAATTATTTAAGATTAGACTATTCATTTGATGATAGATTTTCAGCTGGGCTTCAACTTGAAAGCTATACACCTGAAAACCTGTTAAATATGAGTAAACTATACGATAAAGATTTGGGAATCGCTACTTACTATTTGCAGTATCAAACTAACAGTTTGAATTTAACTCTTGGGCATTTCTACGAACAATTTGGAAGTGGACTAATTTTAAGATCATGGGAAGATCGCTTTCTTGGGATAAATACAGCTCTCAGAGGTATTAGACTTAAATTTAATATAACAGATGATATTAGTTATACAACTTTGTATGGAAGACAAAGAAAAGGATTTGGAAATTCAAAGGGAGATATTTTTGGTGTAAACAGTGAGATTAATATTTCAAATATATTCAACCTTTTGGCTCAAGGAAATTTAACAGCTGGGTTTAGTTATGTTGGAAAAAAAGAAAGCTATGAAAGGATTCAAAATGAATCTGAAATGGAAATACCTGAGCTGGTCAATGCATTCTCATCAAGAATCAATTTTGCTCACAAAAATTTTTACACCAACATAGAATACGTAACTAAAAGTAAAGACTTGAGATTGAATCCTTTGAGTCCAACCAGCGGAGTTTCTTTTTCAGAAAGTAAAACTTTTAAAGGAAATGCACTCCTTTGGACAGTTGGGTATAGCCAAAAAGGCTTTGGATTAAGTTATAATTTTAGAAGATTAGAGAATATGCGCTGGTTCTCTGAACGATCCTATGGTTACCCCGTTAGTAACCCAACAAATCAGCTAAGTATAAATTATTTACCTGCCTTAGTTAAACAACATGATTATAGTTTAGCAAATATTTATTTATATCAGACAATTCCAGGGCTTACAGTTGAAAATTATCAAGATCCACTTGTAAAAGCTGGAGAAATTGGTCAGGTAGTAGACTTTTTCTACAACTTTAAAAAAGGCAGCTTAATTGGAGGAAAATATGGGACTAAAGTTAATCTAAATATATCCTACTGGGCTAAACTTGAAACACAATATGACAATCCTGATAGCTCTTTTGGAGCGAGTGACGATTTAACTTATGAAAGTGAATTTTTAAATTTTAAAAACAAATTATATTCGGATTTGAATTTAGAAATTCGAAAGAAGTGGAACAGAAAATTGAGTTCTATTTTCACTTATATTAATTTATTTTACGACAAATCTTACTTAGAAACTGGAATTTTCGATAAAGTACGTGCATGGATTGGAGTTATTGACAATACATATAAATTTGGTAGTGGTAAATCATTTAGATTAGAACTTCAGCATCTATCAACAAATGATGATGCAAGAAATTGGATGGGAGGTACCGCTGAATTTTTCTTTAATTCAAAATTTGGTTTATATATTAATGACTCCTACAATTATGAGGAGTCAAATAATCCAGTAGATACAAAAGTTCACTTTTATAATACTGGTTTTAGTTATGCTAAAGGCGCATCCAGACTTTCAATTAATTATGGAAGACAAAGAGGTGGTCTATTATGTGTAGGTGGTATTTGCAGACAAGTTAGTCCAAATACAGGACTTACATTAAACATTACGACATCTTTCTAAATTTATTTACAAAGAATTTAATGGTATATGTACTAATTTTTTTGTCTCAAAAAAGGGATCTTT
>JAYNFX010000067.1:0-4038 GCA_038106885.1 Flavobacteriaceae bacterium
GCGCCTGATTGTGGTTCAGGAGGTCGTCGGTTCGAGACCGATCTTCCACCCAAAAAAGCTTCCCTCGGGGAGCTTTTTCTTTAATATTTTTATTTATCTAGCGAAATTCTATTATTTCTATTCGCCAATTCCCATGCAGTATAAAAAATGAGTCTTGCCCTGTTTTCCAGTAAGTCATATTCAATTTTATCAGCTGTATCTGTTGCTCTGTGATAATCTTCATGAGTTCCATTAAAATAGAATATTACAGGTATATTGTTTTTAACAAAATTATAATGATCTGATCTGTAATAAAAACGGTTAGGGTCATTTTCATCATTATATGTGTAATCCAATTCTAAATTGGCATATTTGTTATTAACAAGTTCAGATATTTCATGAAGTTCTGTACTTAACTTATCACTGCCTATTAAATATATGTAGTTTCTTTTTCCATAATTACGATTCGGATCGGTCCTTCCAATCATGTCAATATTTAGGTTTGCTACAGTATTTTCTAAAGGTAGTATTGGATCAAAATCAGTATAATATTTTGATCCCAAGAGTCCTTTTTCTTCAGCTGTAACATGTAGAAAAACGATCGATCGTTTAGGGCCATATCCATCAATTACAGCTTCTTTAAAAGCCTCAGCAATCTCTAAAATAGCTATTGTACCAGACCCGTCATCGTCAGCACCATTAAAAATTTCACCACCATGTGTACCTATATGATCAAGGTGAGCGGATATTATAACATATTCATTTGGAAATTCATTACCTTTAATCATGGCAATTACATTTTCAGATTTAAAGGGCTCTGATATGTTACTATAAGACAATTTTATTTTTTTGTTATAAATACCATTTTTTGTTCTTTTTAATTCTTTTTCAATTTTATTTCCAGCAATAATATTTAAAAATTGTTTTTGAGGTACATTTAATATAACATTTGATTCTCCTTTAGATTCCATTCTTTGATAATAATTTGAATATCTTCTAAAGTGATAATCGTCAATTAAAATAAAACCTGCAGCACCATTGTTGATTGCTACATTCAATTTTAATTCATGTTCTTCTTCGCTGCTTGACCAAATTGATTTCTTTTTTGATTTAGTTATAAGGTATTTTCCTTTTTTATCTACTGGTTCTCCAGAAATTGCAACAACAATTTTATTTTTAACATCAATATTAGAGTAATCATTATAATTAGTGTCCTTAATTCCATATCCAACATATGCATATGAATCTGCAGTTATTGATTTTGAACCATTAATGGCAGACTTAGTGATAAAATGATTGAAGTGTTTGTAAGAGCTATTATCAATTACAATTTCGGCAAATCTCGAGTTTTCAGATATTAATGGCACATACTGAAAGTAATCACCATTTTTTTTTGCAGAACTGATTTTTAATAATCTATATTTTTTTTTTAAATAATCAACTGCAAGTTTTTGTCCTTTAGTACCTGCTTCACGCCCCATGAATTTATCAGATGAATATTCGTATAGCATGGATCGTATATCATCTGAGTTAATAAAATTAGCATAATAGACCGGGCTTTCAGTATTTTTAGGGTTCTGACTTATTAATATAAATGAAACATTAATAAGTAAGATTATAAATTTAGTTTTCATAATGAATAGGTGTAGAGAGTAAAAATATTGATTAAGTTCGATATTTTACATAATTAATCGATAAAATTACATTTTTTAGAAAAAAATTAATTTTACCTTCACCTTCTTAAAATATCTATAAACTGCTTGTTTTTAACGATAAAAGTGAAAAAAATGTGTTTTTTTTAGGATTTGATAATTTTTTTTATCTAATTTTGCTTCATTAATCATAAACAAAACGTTAATTATGAAAAAATTAATTACTATTATGTCTCTTGCTATCGTAGGTTTTACTTTCGGTCAAGAGGATGAACCTAAATTTAATGTTTCAGGTTCTGTAGACGCTTATTGGAGAGCAAATTTATCTGCTCCTAATGACGAAGCAAATACTGGTACAGTGCCTTATGCTGCTCCTAGTGTTTTTGCTAACCAATCTGGTTTTTCTGTTGGTATGGCTAATGTTACTTTTTCTTATGAAGGAGAAGACGTTGGTTTCGTAGCTGATTTAGCTTACGGTCCAAGAGCTAATGCTGGTGTTGACCTTAATAGTCCTGATGCAGGAGGAGTTATTAATGAAGCTTACATGTATTGGAATGCTTCTGAGACTATGACTCTTTACATGGGTCGTTTCAATAATTGGATGGGTTATGAGAGACTATCTCCAGTTGATAACTTCAACTACAGTATGTCTCATGCTTTCTCATTTGGTGTAAGAAACGTTAATGGTCTTGCTGCTAATTTCGATTTAGGGAATGACTTTAAACTTGGAGTTGGTGTAATGAATCCAGTTGACATTACTTATAATAACAATACTGGAGATTACTCAGTTGCTTTTGGATTATCTAAAGGTGATACAGGTGCTTCTGTTATAAGCAGTCAAGATGCTACTTTCATTGATTTTAAACATATGTTTAATATTAATGATAATTTCAGTATGGGATTAAATGTGCAAAAAGCTGATTATGAAGATTCAGAATCTGGTGACTTTAGACCTGGAAATGGTTTTACTTCAGTTTCTTTATATCCTCAAATTCAATCATCTGACGAGTGGTCTTATGGTCTTCGTTTAGAATATATTGCATTTGATGATTTTGTTACTGATAATGTAATCACTCCTACATTAACTGTAAATTATCAAGTTGGTGATTTAACTATCAAGCCTGAATTAAGACTTGATATGTCTGAAGAAGACATTTTCATGAATAACGACGGTGATGCTACTGCAAACTTATCTTCATTTGTTTTAGGTGCTGTTTACAGCTTCTAGTAACAGATAAGTATTCATAAATTAAAGGGAAGCTCTAATGCTTCCCTTTTTTTATTTAATTTGTTTTGTATTTTTACTAAATGAAAAAAATTATCATAATTAATGGTCCTAATTTAAATCTACTAGGAAAACGTGAACCTGAGATTTATGGAACAGAATCATTCGAGAAATTTATAAAATCATTAAAAGTAGATTTTTCATGTTTCAATATTGAATATTTTCAATCCAATATTGAAGGTGAACTAATAGACAAGCTACATGAAATTGGTTTTACTTATGATGGTATTATTCTAAATGCTGCAGCATATACACATACTTCTGTTGGAATTGGCGATGCAGTTAAGGCTATTTCAACACCTGTTATTGAAGTTCATATTTCAAATACTTACAGTAGGGAAGAGTTCAGACACAATTCCTTTATTTCAGCTAATGCAAAAGGAGTTATCTTAGGATTTGGATATCAAAGTTATAGATTAGCATTACAAAGCTTTTTGTAAAAAATAAAGAGATAAAACCCATTTCATCTCTTTATTTTTTTATGTTAGTTTGATTAAATATGAATCACTTCATCGTAAGCATCAGCTACGGCTTCCATAACTGCTTCACTCATAGTAGGATGTGGATGAACTGTTTTTAACACTTCATGTCCAGTAGTTTCTAATTTACGACCAAGTACAGCCTCTGCAATCATATCAGTAACTCCAGCACCAATCATGTGACAGCCAAGCCATTCACCATATTTTGCATCAAAAATTACTTTTACAAATCCTTCTGTATTTCCACCAGCACTAGCTTTTCCTGAAGCTGAGAAAGGAAATTTACCAACTTTTATATCTAGTCCTTGTTCTTTAGCTTGTGATTCAGTTAGTCCTACACTCGCAACTTCAGGACTGCAATAAGTACAACCTGGAATATTACCATAATCTAGAGCTTCAACGTGTTGACCAGCAATTTTTTCAACACATAATATTCCTTCTGCAGAGGCTACGTGTGCAAGTGCTGGTCCTGGTGTCACATCACCAATTGCATAATATCCAGGGATGTTAGTCTGATAAAAATCATTAACTAATATTTTATCTTTATCTGTAACAATACCAACTTCTTCAAGTCCAATATTTTCAATGTTTGATTTAATTCCTACTGCTGAAAGAACCATATCAGCTTCTAACACTTTTTCAC
>JAYNFX010000068.1:0-3789 GCA_038106885.1 Flavobacteriaceae bacterium
ATTTATTGAATCTAAAATTTGTTGCTCTAATGTTGATTCAGCTTTAATTTTTAAACTAATTTCTTGGCAGCTCAGTTCACTAATATATCCAAAGAATATCGATAACACTAGAATGTGAAGACTGTTAGTACGCAATTTTTGTTGTATGTTTTAAACCTAACGTAAAAATCATGTAAAATGTATAGACTTCAAAAAATAAAAAATATTTAGAAAAAAGAAGACTAGTGTTTGAATAATTGATTTTAATGTTTACCTTTGCACGCCTCTAAGAAGAGGACAGATAAATTATTAGAAATAATATATGCCAACAATATCACAATTAGTAAGAAAAGGAAGAGCCAAACTAACTAAGAAGAGTAAATCGGCTGCTTTGGATTCTTGTCCACAACGACGTGGTGTATGTACTCGTGTTTATACAACAACGCCAAAAAAACCTAATTCTGCAATGCGAAAAGTTGCGAGAGTTAGATTAACAAATGGTAATGAAGTTAATGCGTACATCCCAGGAGAAGGACATAACCTCCAGGAGCATTCGATAGTATTAGTAAGAGGTGGAAGGGTAAAAGATTTACCAGGTGTTAGATATCACATTGTTCGCGGCGCACTTGACACTGCAGGTGTTGAAGGTCGTACTCAACGTCGATCTAAGTATGGTGCAAAACGCCCAAAGAAGTAATTTAAACACTTTATTGAGAAGAAATGAGAAAAAGACAGGCAAAGAAAAGACCAATATTACCAGATCCTAAATTTAACGATCAGCTGGTTACAAGATTTGTAAACATGATGATGTGGGACGGTAAAAAATCTATAGCTTTTAAGATATTTTATGATGCGATTGCTATAGTTGATGAAAAAAATACAGACGAAGAAAAAACTGCTCTTCAAATATGGAAAGATGCCTTATCAAATGTGATGCCTCACGTTGAAGTTAGAAGCCGACGTGTTGGTGGTGCAACTTTCCAAATTCCTATGCAGATTCGTCCTGATAGAAAAATATCGACAGCTATGAAATGGTTGATTAGTTACGCCAGAAAGCGTAACGAAAAATCAATGGCTATGAAATTAGCTGCAGAAGTTTTGGCTGCTTCTAAAGAAGAAGGAGCTGCAGTCAAAAAGCGTGTTGACACACACAAGATGGCTGAAGCAAACAAAGCATTTTCACACTTTAGATTTTAATCAGTAATGGCAAGAGATTTAAAATTTACAAGAAATATTGGTATTGCAGCTCACATTGATGCTGGTAAGACCACAACTACAGAAAGAATTTTATATTACACTGGTGTATCCCACAAAATCGGTGAAGTCCATGACGGTGCAGCCACAATGGATTGGATGGAACAAGAGCAAGAGCGTGGTATAACAATCACCTCGGCAGCAACTACATGTACTTGGAATTTCCCCACTGAAAATGGAAATCCTACAAATGAGACTAAAGGTTATCATTTTAACATTATCGATACCCCTGGTCACGTTGACTTCACAGTAGAAGTAAACAGATCTCTTCGTGTTCTTGACGGATTAGTATTTTTGTTTAGTGCAGTTGATGGGGTTGAACCTCAATCAGAAACTAACTGGAGATTAGCCGACAATTATAAAGTTCCAAGAATTGGATTTGTAAACAAAATGGATCGCCAAGGATCTAACTTTTTAGGAGTTTGTCAACAGGTTAAAGACATGTTGAAATCTAACGCAGTACCAATTGTCCTTAATATTGGGGATGAAGCAGATTTCAAAGGTGTTATTGATTTGGTTAAAAACCGTGCCATAGTGTGGCATGATGAAACTCAAGGATCAACATTTGATGTTATTGACATCCCTGAAGACATGAAAGAGGAAGCTCAAAAGTATCGTGCTCTTTTAATTGAAGAGGTCGCTACTTATGACGAGAATCTTTTAGAAAAATTTATGGAAGATGAAGATTCCATTACTGAAGAAGAAGTTCACGCGGCATTACGTGCTGCTGTTATGGATATGGCAATCATTCCAATGGTTTGTGGGTCAGCTTTCAAAAATAAAGGTGTCCAATTCCTTTTAGATGCAGTATGTAGATACTTGCCTTCTCCAACTGATAAAGAAGGAATTACAGGTTTAAATCCCGATTCACAGCAAGAGGAATTAAGAAAACCAGATGTTAAAGAGCCTTTTTCTGCACTTGCTTTTAAAATTGCAACTGATCCATTTGTTGGTAGATTGGCTTTCTTTAGAGCATATTCAGGTCGCCTGGACGCAGGATCTTACATATTAAATAACAGATCTGGGAAAAAGGAACGAATATCAAGGATTTACCAAATGCACTCGAATAAGCAAAATGCTATTGATTTCATTGAAGCTGGTGATATCGGAGCTGCAGTTGGTTTTAAAGATATTAAGACTGGAGATACAATGTCAGATGAAAAGAATCCAATAATCCTTGAATCAATGGATTTTCCAGATCCAGTTATTGGTATTGCTGTTGAACCTAAGACTAAAGCAGATGTTGATAAACTAGGAATGGCTTTGGGTAAATTAGCTGAAGAGGATCCTACATTTACAGTTAGAACTGATGAGGCTTCTGGTCAAACAATAATTTCAGGTATGGGTGAGCTTCACCTAGATATTATCGTTGACCGCTTAAGACGTGAATTTAAGGTTGAGGTTAACCAAGGTCAGCCTCAAGTAGAGTATAAAGAAGCAATAACTCAACGTGCTCAACACAGAGAGGTTTACAAAAAACAATCTGGTGGACGAGGTAAGTTTGCTGATATTGTTTTCACATTAGAACCTGCTGAGGAGGGCAAAGAAGGTTTAGAATTTGTTTCTGAAATTAAAGGTGGAAATGTTCCTAAAGAATTTGTTCCTTCAGTTGAAAAAGGATTTAAAATGGCTATGCAGAATGGTCCATTAGCAGGATATGAAGTTGACGCAATGAAGGTCACTTTAACTGATGGTTCTTATCACGATGTTGATTCTGATCAATTATCATTTGAATTAGCAGCCAAGTTAGGGTTCAAAGCTGCTGCTGGAGCTGCTAAAGCTGTAATAATGGAGCCTATTATGAAACTTGAGGTAATCACACCTGAAGAAAATATGGGTGATATTGTTGGGGATTTAAATAGAAGAAGAGGACAAGTTAGTGACATGGGTGATAGAGCTGGAGCTAAAACTGTAAAAGCTACAGTACCGCTTTCGGAAATGTTTGGTTATGTAACTACTCTAAGAACACTTTCTTCTGGAAGAGCTACATCAACAATGGAATTTTCACACTATGCTGAAACTCCATCGAATATTTCAGAAGAGGTTATTAAAGAAGCTAAAGGGTTACAATCTTAAAAGTTTAGAAAATGAGTCAAAAAATTAGAATTAAATTAAAGTCTTACGATCATAGCTTAGTAGATAAGTCTGCTGATAAGATTGTCAAAACAGTCAAAAGTACTGGAGCAGTTGTAACTGGTCCAATACCATTACCTACTCACAAGAAATTATTTACTGTTTTACGTTCTCCTCATGTTAATAAAAAAGCAAGAGAACAATTTCAGTTAAGTTCTTACAAAAGGTTATTAGATATATATAGTTCTTCATCAAAAACAATTGATGCTTTGATGAAATTAGAATTGCCGAGTGGTGTTGAAGTTGAAATAAAGGTTTAAACATTTTACTGAACTTGATTCAGTTAACATGTCCTGAGCTGCGTGCAAAGGAAAAACGGAAGAAATACAATTCAAGGGTTGAAAAGTATTTTGACCCTTAATTTTTTAAATAAATAATTAAACAATAAATAATATGTCTGGGTTAATAGGAAAAAAAATCGGA
>JAYNFX010000069.1:0-3249 GCA_038106885.1 Flavobacteriaceae bacterium
ACAGATTCAGAGCTAACAAATTCAGTTTTGTAATGTTTTACACCCAATAATTTAGCGTAAAGCTCATTCGATTGTTCGAGATCTTTGACCGCAATCCCTATGTGCTCTATTTTTTTTAGCATGAGGTTAATTTAGACTAAAAGATAAGGCTTTTCAATAATTCCACAATAAATATATTATTTTTACCATATGGAAAGCCAAAGACAAAAAAAAATTGCATCTGTTTTACAACGTGACTTGGTAGATGTCCTACAAGGCGCAGCTAGAAAAGGAGGTATGACAGGAATTATTATTTCAGTTACACAAGTAAAAGTTACAGTAGACCTTTCAATAGCTAAAATATATCTAAGTATATTTCCTATACAACAGGCTAAAATTTTAATTGACGGCATTACATCAAACACATCAATAATTAAACATGAGCTAGCTCAAAGAACTAAAAATCAACTTAGAAGAATGCCACATCTTCTTTTTTTTCTTGACGATTCTTTAGAGTATATTGACCAAATTGAAAGCTCATTAAAAGAACCGGAGAACCCAATTCTAAACCCAGATTTACTAAAAAAACGTAAAAAAATATAATTGAATTTTTCGTTTTACATAGCCAGACGTTATTTATTTACCAAAAGTAAAAACAATGCAATTAATTACATCACGTTAATTGCTAGCTTAGGAATTATAATTGGAGCATCAGCGCTATTTATTGTTTTATCAGGATTTTCAGGCTTGAAAGCTTTTAGCTTGGAATTTACAGCTTTGACAGATCCAGATTTGAAGATATTTCCAGCCAAATCAAAATCATTTGTTTTTAGCCAAGAGGATAGAAATAAACTTTCAAAAATTGAGGGGATTGCTTCTTACTCTGAAGTTGTGGAAGACAACGTTTTAATGAATTGTGAAGACAGATATTTGGCAATTCAATTAAAAGGTGTTGACATTCGATATCCAAAAAAAACTATTGATTCAATTTTAGTTTATGGAGATTGGTTTGAGGCCGGTCTCCCTCAGATTGTTTCAGGATGGGGTGTAACAAACTCTTTGGGGTTTAGCACTTATGATATTACAAAAACAATTAAACTTTATGCACCCAGACCTGGGACAGGTCAAATTTTTTCTGTCAAAGACGCTTTTAAAAGCTTAAAAGTTGTCAATTCAGGGGTCTTTCAAATTAATGATGAGTTAAATAATTCTTTAGTGTTTACAAGCATAGAAAACGCTAGATATTTACTAGGATTACCAAACTTTTCTTTAAGTTCAATTGAAATATCAACTGTGTCAGGATATGATACTGATAAAATTGTTTCTGAAATTAAAAAGGAATTCGGCAGTCATATTTTGGTTAAAAATAGAATACAGCTTAATGAATCTTTATATAAAATGCTAAATACAGAGCAATTAGCAGTTTATCTGATTTTTACTTTAATACTAATAATAGCTTTATTTAATATTATAGGATCAATTGTAATGATGGTACTTGATAAAAAGCATAATATTAAAACCTTATTTAGTTTAGGCGCGGGGAAAAAGGTAATTCAAAATATATTTTTTACTCAAGGCCTCATGATGACAATTTTTGGTGGATTATTAGGCATATTACTTGGAGTTTGTGTAATAGCTATACAGCTTTATTTTAAGCCAGTTTTGATTACTCCGACATTGCCTTACCCTGTTGTTTTAAGCTGGACAAATATTTTTATTTCCTTTTCTACAATTCTAATTTTAGGGACTATTGCTTCTCGATTAGCATCATTAAGTGTAAAGAAAATTGACCTTACGGATTAAGCAAATTGGTAATTTCCAAAGACTTTTTCAACTTCATCAAACGTATCAAATACATCCTTGCTATGATCACTTGTAACCATTTTTGTTCTATATGGCTTAAAATTTGGTATTCCTTTAAAATAATTTGTGTAATGGCGTCTAGTCTCAAGAACTCCTAGAACCTCGCCTTTCCAATCAATAGACATTTTTAAATGCCTACGTGCAGCCTCGACTCTTTCTGACATGCTAATATGTTCAAGATGATGACCAGTCTTGAAATAATGCTTTACTTGTTTAAAAAACCATGGATTTCCAATACTAGCACGGCCTATCATTGCACCGTCTAATCCATATCGATCACGCATTTCAACAGCTCGCTCTGGCGAATTGACATCGCCATTACCAAAAATTGGAATATGCATTCTAGGATTATTTTTTACTTCTGCTATAGGTCTCCAGTCTGCATTTCCTTTATACATTTGGGCACGAGTTCTGCCATGAATTGAAAGTGCCTTGATGCCAACGTCTTGTAGTCTTTCAGCAACTTCAACAATTCGAATTGAATCATGATCCCATCCTAATCTTGTTTTGACAGTTACGGGTAAATGAGTTCTCTTTACCATTTCTGCTGTTAATTTTTCCATTAAACAGATATCTTTTAGTATACCAGCCCCAGCTCCTTTACTAACAACTTTTTTTACGGGACAGCCAAAATTTATATCAATTATATCAGGATTTGATTTTTCAACAATTTCAACAGCTCTTAACATGCTATCTAGATTAGCACCAAAGATTTGAATTCCAACTGGACGTTCCTTTTCGTAAATATCTAGTTTTATGACACTCTTAGCGGCATCTCTAATCAATCCTTCGCTGGAAATAAATTCTGTGTATACAACATCTGCACCTTGCTCCTTACATAACGCACGAAAAGGAGGGTCACTAACATCCTCCATTGGCGCAAGAAGAAGAGGGAATTCAGGTAATTCTATATTTCCAATTTTTACCATAACTATTTATAAAAATTCATTTCATCCAAATACTTCCAGACATCATTAGGTAGTAAAGGACGAATATTTTTCCCACTTTTAATAGATGATCTTATGAAAGACGATGAGATCTCAATTATTGGAGCTTGAACTTTAATTATTTGACCTTTAATTTGAGAATTATTTTTAGCAGATTTTAATTTTCTTGGGTATACATATATTGGATAACGATCCATTAAAATCTCCGAATTTTTCCATTTAGGTAACGAGATTAAATTGTCTTCTCCCATAATTAAAGCAAAATTATAATCAGGGTACTTTTCTTCTAAATAAGCAAGAGTATTAACTGTATAATTAGGTTGAGTTAAATTAAATTCAATATCGCATGGGACTATTTTTGAGAAGTCTTTAGTAGCCTGGTAAACCATTTCTAAACGCTGGTGGTTATCTAAAATACTTTGTTTAGCTTTAAATGGATTTTGTGGAGTAACAACGCACC
>JAYNFX010000070.1:0-3175 GCA_038106885.1 Flavobacteriaceae bacterium
AAACTAGTATCGTTTAATTGATTTGATATCCAATCAATTCTTTCAGTAATAAAAGTCTTGATATCCAAAACCTGTTGAGTGAATTCTCCTGTGGTTCCAGAAATAATCTCTTGTCGCTCAGCAGCTTCAGAAATAAGCTCAACAATGTCATCTATATTTTGGAAGATTTGCTCAGAGTTTAATGGAGCACCTGTAGCTGTTAGCTCTTGCCATCTCCTTGTCAAATAACAGTTAAAAATTGGATCATCAAACAAGTCTTTCCAGAACTTTGGGCCCATATTACCCTGATCATAAAATTGCCAAACATCAGTATGACTCCTATCATAACCCCAGTCAAAAAGGTCATTTCCATAAGTTAAATTATGATCCCACAAAGGACCTGCACGTAATTTACCGTTACGATCTTTATGAAAAAAAGTGCTGAATTCATATGCGTCTACATTAGACGCCAATTCATTAGAAATTATAAAGTCTATGAATGAAGGAATATCAATTAATGATGGATATCCTTCAGTAATAGAACTGTCACTTGGATCATCAACTAAATCCTGTAAAGTTTGAAATTGACTCTCAATATAATCATGTTGAGCAGGCATAACAGTTGAAGATTTTGGATGTTCATGGACAAAATTACTTTGCCATCCTCCATAATTATCCATTGACCAGGCTATAACATCTTGACCAGAAATTTTATCAGTTTTTGTTATGTAGCCACCTGTGAGATTAGGTAATGTTAAATCATCCTCTTTAATTTTTTTAATATCAATCCTGCTATCATCAGCCTTTAGCTTCTCTTGAAAAACATAAATACCTCGAAAATCACCATTTAAAATTAGTTCACAATATCTACCTCTTGATGCATAATTACCAATTTCCCTAGAGAGTTTATAACTTAAAAAATCTCGCATATATGATGGATCATAGGCAAGTCCATTTAATATCCAATCATTTTCTTTTGGCATGTCAAGAAAGGACACATTAACTTTTTCACCAAATTCATCATATGGAGTAAACGCATATTGTTTTTTATCAATCATAGACGATGTTGATCCTCTATATTCAATTTTTATATCTCCATCATAATGAATTGCATCAGGGTCCGAAATATCACTGAGAAAATTTCTATCACCATTTTCTCTGTATATAATTTGCATTGTTGCATCAATTTTTGGGTCATTTGGAATGTCCTGACCTCCTTCAGTATTGATAATGACTATTGGAAGATTTGAAGATTGAAAATCAACTTCATTTGGAATTGATGGCTCTTCAAACCAAGACGGCGGTGTATTGTATGCCGATGATGAATTGTTAATACCCAGTGATAAAACTGGAAGAGCAGTTAAATCTGATGAATCTATAGAGTGATTATGGACTTGAACGGCAATTACATTAATACCGTTATTTAAAAGTTCTGAATCAACAGCAAAACGTTCAGGCACCAAGCCTTGAGGAAGATTAGGTTCACGCCAACCATCAGTTGTTTGGTTATAATCAGGCATAGAGCCTGTTAACATACTTCTTGCAATTTCTTGACCATTAATGTAAGCAACAAAACCATCATCATAATCAATGTCCAACAATACAGATTCAATAGCGTCTGTATCATAAATCTCGAAGGTTTTACGAATAAACACAGAAATTGTTGTTGGAATAATTGTCTCGTCATCATTATCACCATAACCAAATCCAGAGTCTCCAATATCCCAATTAGAAGCATCATAATTAAGTTGAATCCAACTTGGACTCGGATTAGAATTTGGTAATATGTAATGCCAAGAATCCCCTGGAAGCACAACACTTTCCCAGTGATCTACCTGAGATTGAACTAAAAAAGAAGAGAAAATAAATAATATTAAAATACGCATTTGACAAATATAATACTATTAAACCTATTTGGGTAATTCAAATAAATCCTCAACACTGCATCCGATAGTTTCTGCAATTTTTAATGCTAAAACAGTAGATGGTACATATATACCATTTTCAATTGCATTAATACTTTTCCTAGATACTTGGGCAGAAACAGATAATTCTTGTTGAGTTAAACCAACAGACTTACGGAATTCTTCTAAATTATTTAAAAGTTTTTTATGGTTTTTACCCAAAATTATTTTTTTTCAAATTCTTCAACAGCATCGGTAAGTTCTTTACCTGTGTTTGGGTACAGATAACCAGCAATAATTGTTCCTATCCCAATAAAGCCTACCAGGAATCCTGCACCTTCAAAAAATGAACCTAATGCAAAGAGTCCGAGGAAATATATGCCTATTCCAACAAAAAGAGTAATTACACCTCCTCTACGATAATCAATAGGCTCTTTTTTTCTCTCTTCAAAAATATTGAGAAGCTCTTGTAATTTTTCAGGATCATCTAAGTTTTTGGAGATTTCTAGTACTGTTTCACGTTTACCTTTATCTTCATGATATAACCAAAAAAATACTGCAAGTGGTATAATAATTCCTGTTAACATTCCCATCACAGGAATAATGATATTCTGATCCATAATTTTTTTTTAATGTAACGCAAACTTATCAAAAAATATAATGTGAAGCAAACGTTACATTAAAAAATTACAATTCAACTAAAACTTCATTTCTTCTATTGAAAAATTCGTAAGGAGCATTATAACCAAAAAAGAAAAAATTATCTGAAAAGGAAATGCCTTCAGACTTTAATAGAGAAATTAGTTTTGATTTATACAAATTTATTTTCTTGTCGTTTGCCCATCCTCCGAAAGTAATGGCAGCCATTTTTTTAGATTCAATATTTTTTATTTCAATATTTGATTGAGTTGGCTTTGGAAGAGATTCCATATTATATTTTTTAGGCACCATAAACATCATTGTCATTGAATCCTCAAGTGTCATTGAAACAGGAGATGTCATAGCTATTTTCTTATTTTCATTATTATTCCCAAAGATGTAACCTGCTAAAATTGAAAATCCCTGACTTGAAGATGTGTCAAAGGGAGCTTCTGGTAGTTTTACAGAAGTAAATAATGCAGATTCATAAGCTCTAACTTCAAAAGAATCGTAAATGTCTTCAACAATATAGTTGTAGGTTTCAATATTTTTTTGAGATTTAATAGCAAATAGTTGTATTATAACAAAGGCTAAAAAGAATAAACCTAAGACGATATAAAGTATTTTTAAAAACAATCTCAATTTTGAATATT
>JAYNFX010000071.1:0-3044 GCA_038106885.1 Flavobacteriaceae bacterium
TGCCTTCTATCACAATAGGACAGTTTTGCCCATTCTCTAGCCATCCTTAGATAAGCTTTATCATACTTAAGTTGTTTGTTTTGCGGCATAATACTAAAAGTAGTCGAATATAGAGTCTTTATTGATTAATTACAATTTAAATCTATGAAAATAATGGGGACATAAAAATCAATGGTAAAATGAATCCTAGAATAATTGAAGAAGTGACTAAAACCCAATCCCTTTTTGAAAATCTAAATAAATTTTGAGAAATAAAACTCAAAATCAAAACAACAATAACAACTACAAGTTGGCCAATTTCAATTCCAATGGCAAACTCTAAAATAGCAGCTAATGTATTGTTTGATCCCACAAGAGATTTGAATGCATTGGCAAAACCTAAGCCGTGTATCAATCCAAAAATCAATACTATCGCAAGGACTAAATTAGATTCTTTAAGAAATGCTTTTCCTGCTGTGAAAATATTAAACAGGGCTACAGAAAAAATAGTTATGGGTATTAACCATTCTGAGGTATTTAAATTTATTATACTATAAATACCAAGCACTAAACTTAGGGTATGGCCAAGTGTGAAAATTGAAATCAAAATCAAAAGGCGTTTCCAATCTTTAAAAAGAAATGGGACAGAAATTAAAGCAACAAACAATATGTGATCATAGCTGTCAACATTTAATATATGGTATAATCCTAGCTCAAGGAATTTGATAAAACTGTCAAACATGTATAATATTTTATTTCAAATTTAATAAAATAAATCTGTTGATTTAAATGATTTATTTTATGCCCTTGAATGTCTCTAAACCACACTTTAAAAAAGCTTCATAGTCAGCTACATCAGGGGTATAACCTACTGGAGGTGTTAATATTGTGCTTGCATCAGAACTCAAAAGGACATAAAAAGGCTGAGAGTTGGATTGAAAAAATTCAGTTTGAAAATGAGACCACTTATGACCATAATTTTTTAATTGTCTAACTCCTCCTCCTAGTTTATTTACTGTTAGCTGCTCGCTAACAGGTAATGTTTTTTTGTCATCAACATAAAGAGAAATTAAAACATATTCGTCCTCAAAATATGGCTTAATTAAACCTTTCGGCCAAATATGTTCCTCCATTTTTCTGCAATTAACACATGCATAACCCGTAAAGTCTAAAATTATAGGCTTGTTCATTTTGTTTGCATAAGCTACACCTTCTTTAAAATCTTTGAAACATTCAAAATTATTAGGACAATCATTTGGATAAAGAAAACTGTAACCAACTGGGGGTGCTAAACCGCTAAGTAAAGTTAAAGAAGTAAATGATTTTGTAGCTTGATTAACTTTAAACCCAGAGCCAAGATAAAAAACAAATGATAGAATTAAAACACCACTACAAATCCTAGTGTAAGTAAGTTTTTTTAATGGCCCATCGTGTGGCATTTTCAGCTTTCCAAGAACATACAACGCCATAGCTAAAAATATTAAAATCCAAATAATCAGAAAAGCCTCAATTTTTAGAATTCCCCAATGCTGAACTAAATCAGCATTAGATAAAAACTTAAAGGCTAATGCTAATTCAAGAAATCCTAAGATTACTTTGGTAGTATTAAGCCATCCTCCTGAGCTAGGTAAAGCCTTGAGCATATTTGGAAACATAGCAAAAAATGCAAATGGTAAACCAAGTGCTAATCCAAAACCTGCCATACCATACGTTAATTGCCAGGCCCCACCATCAGCTGATAATGATCCAGCTAAAAGTGAACCAAGAATTGGACCTGTGCAGGAAAAAGAAACTATAGAAAGTGTTAGAGCCATAAAAAATACTCCAATGACACCTCCAAACCTTTCTCCTTTTGTTGTTAAGCTTGTCCAACTGCTAGGTAAAGTCAACTCATAGTACCCAAAAAATGAAAAAGCAAAAATTACGAATATTAAAAAGAAGAAAATATTTAACCAAACATTTGTAGATATATCGTTTAATATATCTGGATTTACTGAGTCTAAAAGATGAAAAGGAACACTCAATATTAAATAAACTAAAAAAATAAAACCCCCATAAAGCAATGCTTTGATAAATCCAGACTGATTTGATGCGCCTTCATTTTTTTTAGTGAAAAAACTTACAGTCAATGGAATCATAGGAAAAACACATGGGGTCAATAGCGCAAGAAGTCCTCCTAAAAACCCTAATCCAAATATATTCCAAAATGAACTTGCCTTTTTAATGTCTTCACTTAAATTATCATTTGTTAGAGAGCAATCTGATTTAATAATATTGAAGCTAGAATTCTTTCCATAAAGAGAAATATTTGAGTTTAGATCTGCCACGCCTTGTTTAATCTTTGAAGACTCAGATACTTTAAATCCATTGTTTAGGTCATAATCAATGACAAAAGTATTATCAGGCTCATAAGTGCATCTAGTATCATCACATGTCATGAATTCAATGTTTCCTTGAATCTTGAAGTTACTGGAGCTTTTGACAATTTCAATACGTTGAGAAAAAATTGCCTTATCAAAAAATTTTGTGACAACCATTTCAAATACTTCATCGTACCTAGATACCCTATTTAACTCTTTTTCTTGTGTATCTCCAACAATTAAATAGTCCGAGGATTCTATAAAACTAAAAACTGTTGGCAGCGGGCCATCATCTCCAACAAATTGAGAATAAATTGCCCATTCATGGTCAATGTTTGCAGAAAAAATTAAGTCATATTCTGTAGCTGAGACTTTTTCCGCACGGATATCCCATTTTACAGGATTTAATATCTGAGCAAAAGAATTAAGAGATAATAAAAAAAGAATTAAACATATTAATCTTTTCATGATTTTGGGAAATATCCGTGAAATTAATGAAAATAAAGTAATTCTTTAAACTATTACTTAATTATAATAGACTAAAAGAAAAGTTAAGTTAAAAAAGAAAAATTAATTGATTTTAGATAAAATTTCCTCTCTGGAAACACGGTATTTACTAGTAGTTTCAGTTATAACTTTGTCAGCTGATTTTTTTTGGAAACTATTTAATAATTCCATGCCTAGAGGTCCAAATTTTTTCTTGAG
>JAYNFX010000072.1:0-2940 GCA_038106885.1 Flavobacteriaceae bacterium
ACTGATTTTTTTGCACCCGATGCAATAATATTATCAATTTGAATTTCAGTTAATGCTTGGCGATGACCATTTTTGACTCTGTATCCTTTTCGTCTTTTTTTCTTAAAAACTATTACTTTATCACCTTTAAGGTGTTTTAAGACTTTAGCTCCAACTTGAGCTCCGTCTATAGCTGGGGCGCCTACAGTAACTTTGTCACCATCAGCTAAGAGAAGAACATTGTCAAATGAGACTTTTTTCCCTTCTTCAGCTTGTAAACGGTGAACATAGACTTTTTGGTCTTTTTCAACTTTAAATTGTTGCCCTGCTATTTCTACAATTGCGTACATAGCGTAACGTTTTATGTTATTTTGTTTTAATACCTAATAGAATTTCTTTTAGGCGGGTGCAAATATAATTTTAAATAATCAAATAACAAACTATTTTATTTCATTGTTTACTTGTGTAACTCTAATTAACCAATAAATTATTTATATTTGGATTCGCGATGTAACAAAATCATATATTCATCGTCTTACCAAAACATCAAAATAATCAAAAAATGAAAAAAATTTTATTGCTATTTTCTATAAGTCTATTTTTAAGCAACAATTTAATTGCACAAAAAGTTGACTTTATAGAATATAATTTAGATAATGGATTACATGTAATTCTCCATCAAGAAAATGCCGCTCCTGTTGTTACAGTTGGAGTGATGTATCAAATTGGTGCAAAGGATGAAGTTGTTGGAAGAACAGGTTTTGCACACTTTTTTGAACATCTTTTATTTGAAGGAACAAAAAATATTGAAAGAGGAAAATGGTTTGATATTGTTTCTGCAAATGGCGGGAGTAATAATGCAAATACCACACAAGACAGAACATATTACTACGAAACATTTCCATCTAATAAATTAGAAATTGGATTATGGATGGAAAGCGAAAGAATGCTTCATCCAATTATTGAGCAAATTGGAGTAGACACTCAAAATGAAGTAGTCAAAGAGGAAAAGCGTCAAAGAATTGACAATGCTCCCTATGGGAAAATCATTTATAGAACCGGAATTAACCCTCATCTTTTCAAGAAACATCCATATGGTCGTTCTGTAATTGGTTCAATGGAAGATTTAAATGCTGCAAAATTGGATGAATTTATTGATTTCAATAATAAATATTACAATCCAAATAACGCGGTTTTAGTAGTTGCAGGGGATATAAATGTTGATGAAACAAAAAAAATGATTGCTGACTATTTTGGTCCAATAACAAATAAAGCTGAACGCAACATAATTCAGCCTGTTGTTGAGCCAGAAATCACTGAAACTCGCATGGTTACTGAATATGATCCAAACATTCAAATACCAGCCTATATTTTTTCTTATATCACACCAAAATCTGTTGATAAAGACGCTTATGTACTTGATTATATTTCTTCAATTTTAACTGGCGGAAATAGCTCAAGAATGTACAAGAGAATGGTTGACAAAGATAAGGTTGCTTTGCAAGTTTTGGCATTCAATCAAGCGAGCCAAGATTATGGCACTTACACTATGGGAGCACTTATTAAAGGTGATCCAGACTGGGAAGTGCTCAAAAGCACCATGGATGACGAAATTAAAACTTTACAAACTGAATTAATAAGTGATAGAGAGTTTCAAAAGCTTCAAAATTCATTTGAAACAAGCTATGTTCAAGCTAATTCCAGCGTTGAAGGTATAGCTGCATCTCTTGCTACATACAATATGTTACAGGGGGATACAAACAGAATTAATGAACAGTTGGATATTTATAGAACAATAACTAAGGAAGATATAATGAGAGTTGCCAAAACATATTTGAATCCTAACCAAAGAGTTGAACTTAAGTATCTTTCAGGATCTGACCCTAACAAAGAAGCTTCTAAATAATAATAACAAGTCATGAAAAAACATTTTATATATACACTAATTGTAATCCTAACTGGATTTACTGCAACTGCTCAAATTGACAGATCGAAAATTCCTGCATCAGGGCCAACGCCAGAGGTGAATTTAAGAGAAGCTAAGGAATTTAAACTTAAAAATGGTTTAACTGTTTTAGTTGCAAACGATACTAAATTCCCTGTAGTAAGCTGGAGTTTAAACTTAAATAACCCTCCAGTATTTGAAGGAGATATAGCTGGGGTACAAAGCTTGACAGGATCATTACTTGGAAAAGAAACTCAAAAAAGCAACAAAGATGAATTCGCTGAAAAAGTAGACTTCTTAGGTGCTTCAATAAATGTTAGTCCTAACGGAGGCTTTGGGTATTGTTTGGCCAAATATCAAGATGAAGTATTTTCATTATTTGCTGAGGCTGCATTACAACCTAAATTCACTCAAAAAGAGCTAGATTTTGAAAAAGAACAACTAATTGAGGGATTAAAATCAGGTGAAAACAGCGCTGCTGCAATTGCAAGTGATGTTAGAGGAGCATTCTTTTATGGGAAAAACCACCCTTCCGGTGAAATTGTTACAGAAGAAACTGTAAATAATGTAACATTAAAAGATGTTATTGACTTTTATAACGATCGTTTTAAACCTTCAAATGGGTATTTATTATTTACAGGTGATATAACAGTAAAAGAAGTAAAGAAACTTTTAAAAAACTACTTAAAGGATTGGGAGTCAGGAGCTGTTACAATTCCTGAATATCCTTCATTTGGCGATGTAGCAACAACAGAAATAAACTTTGTAGATGTTCCAAATGCTGTACAAACTGAAATAGCAGTAATGAGCGTATCACCAATGAAAATGACTGATAAAGATTATCATGCTGGGCTTGTTGCTAATTATATTCTTGGTGGTGCTTTTGGGTCATACTTAAATATGAATTTAAGAGAAGAACACGGATATACATATGGGGCAAGATCTAATCTTGGGACTGGCCGATGGTACAACTCATCATTTATGGCTTCAACAAAAGTTCGTAACATGGTAACTGA
>JAYNFX010000073.1:0-2908 GCA_038106885.1 Flavobacteriaceae bacterium
TAAAAATTTTCTTATTTCAGGTTGAAAAACAACAATTAAGGCTATAATTCCAACACTCATGAAACCTCCAAGAAATTTAGTAAGCATTCGCATTTCTAACGATTCAAAAAGAAGAAAAAACAGATAAAAAATCACTATCCCAATAAAAATATTAATTGCTACAGTGCCTCTAATAAGTTTATATATATAATAAAGCAAAAAAGCTACTAGGACAATATCGACTATATCTAATAAGCTGAAATCGAGAAGATCTTTGAGAATATCCACTGGTTAATTATTTTTATAAAGATAGGAAATAATACCAATTTTTAATTTAAGATTTTTTTTCTAGTGCATTGTACAGATAAACACATTCAACTGCTTGTTTTACGTCATGAACTCTCAATATTTTAGAGCCGTTGATCAATGCCACCATATTTAGTGCAGTTGTTCCGTTTAAGGCTTCCGATGAAGTACAATCTAAAAGATTATAAATCATAGATTTTCTAGAAATACCAGTTAATATAGGATAGTTTAGATTATTGAAATGATTCAAGTTTTTCAATAGCACATAATTTTGTTCAATCGTTTTTGCAAATCCAAACCCTGCATCAATAATTATATCATTAATTTTATGATGTTTTGCGGTTGATATTCTTTCTGAAAAATACTCAAATACTTGATTAACTATATTTTCATAATTAGTTTTATTTTGCATTGTTTTTGGGGTTCCTCTCATGTGCATCATGATATATGGAATATTAAGTTTTCCAACAGTTTCCATCATCATGGGGTCTAGTTTTCCTGCTGAAATGTCATTACTAATTGATGCACCCATCCCAACACACTCGTTAATTACTTTAGATCTAAAACTATCAATCGAAATTATACAATTTGGGAATGATTTAATTATTAATTTGACTATTGGAGTAATTCGTTTTAATTCTTCAACTTCAGAAACAAAATTAGCTCCTGGTCTTGAACTATATGCCCCAACATCTATAAAATCAGCTCCGTCAACTAACATTTTTTCAGCTTGTTTTAACAAGCTTTTTTCGTCTTTAAATTTACCGCCATCGTAAAAAGAGTCTGGAGTTACATTAATTACACCCATAACTTTTGGAGTTGTAAGATCAATAAGATCTCCATTACAGTTAATGCTAAACGTTGAGATAGTTTTTTTTGATTTCATTCAATTTTAAAGTTTAAACCTTAAATTTTGATCTTTTAAAAATTTTAAGCGAAATTTACGGAAATTTCAATCTAATTCATGCAAAATACCACAAAAGAATATGATGCAATTATAACTAATTGCAGAGAACTTTTCTTAAATAAAATGAAAGATTATGGGTGCGCTTGGCGTATACTAAGATTACCATCATTAACAGATCAAATTTTTATTAAAGCTCAAAGAATTCGTGGATTGCAACAAAATAAAACACAGAAAATAAAAGAAGGGGCATCCAGTGAATTTATAGGGATTATAAACTATTGCATAATGGCTCTAATTCAAATAGAAAGAGGAGTTGTCGAGCAGCCTGATTTGTCTTATGATATTGTTGTAAATGATTACGATAAGATGATATCCAAAACCAAACAACTCATGATGGATAAAAATCATGATTATGGGGAAGCATGGCGAGATATGAGGGTTAGTTCTTTAACAGATTTGATATTACAAAAACTACTGCGTGTAAAACAAATTGAGGATAATGCAGGCCAAACTTTAGTCAGTGAAGGTATTGATGCGAATTACCAAGACATGATAAATTATGCTGTTTTTGCTTTAATTCATATAAAAAATAATTGATGAAATTTTTAACTCAAATCTTTAGAATTTCAGTAGCTATTTTATTTATTATTTCTGGGTTTGTTAAACTTAATGATCCTTTAGGGTTTTCATATAAGCTTCAGGAATATTTTAGTCCTGATGTATTAAATTTAACCTTTTTAGACCCATATGCTTTAATATTTTCTTTTGTAATAGTTGTTTTTGAAGTAGTTGTTGGAGTTTTTCTTTTCCTAGGATTTAAACCTAAGTTTACTCTTTGGAGTCTTTTGTCAATGATCTTGTTTTTTACTTTTCTAACTTTTTATTCAGCTTATTTTGATAAGGTTAAAGATTGTGGTTGTTTTGGAGATGCATTAAAATTATCTCCATGGGAAAGTTTTTTCAAGGATTTAATCTTATTAATATTGATAGTTGTAATCTTTATTTTCAAGGATTTTATAAAGCCTTTTTTCAATACTTCTATTACTAATTTGGTAGCAATTTTAAGTTTAATAACTAGCATATTTTTTGGATTTTATGTTTTGAGACACTTACCATTAATTGACTTTAGGGCATATAAAATTGGAGACAATATTATAACCAATATGAGTATTCCTCCAAATGCCCCAAAGGCAGTTCAGGAGTTCAAATGGAAATTCAAAGTTAATGGTAGTGAAGAAGTTTTTATAACAAATGGATCATATCCTGATGTTAATGGTGATTATATTGGAGTAGAGACTAGTATTATTGAGGAAGGCTATCAGCCTCCTATATTAGATTTTTCTATAGAGTCTGATAATGAAAATTTCACAGAAACTTACTTGGCTAAGGATAAACTATTAATTATAGTTTCTTATGATTTAAATACTGCAAATAATGACGGACTCAAAAAACTTAAAGAATTTACCGATGATGCAATTAGTAAAGGATATACAGTTATTGGGTTGAGTGCTTCAGGAATGATAGATAAAAATAGAATTAAATCAAATTACGGGTTCAATTTTGAATTCTATTTGTGTGATGAAAAAGTTTTGAAGACAATTGTACGATCAAATCCAGGCATTTTACATTTAAATAAAGGTACAGTTATTCAAAAGGCTCATTGGAACGACATTGAAGATATACTGTTGTAGTTTTGAAAAATTATATTTTAAAAAA
>JAYNFX010000074.1:0-2736 GCA_038106885.1 Flavobacteriaceae bacterium
AGCACAACCTTGACAGAGAAACAGAAGACTTTTCTTTAGAAGTTTCTTCTGCAGGCGCTACAACACCACTGGTACACAAGCGTCAATATAAAAAACATATTGGCCGTATTTTGAAAATTGTCACATTAGGTAATGAAAAATATGAAGCGGTATTAACTGATGCTAATAATGATTTTATTTCTTTAGAATGGAAAGCAAGAGAGGCAAAGCCTGTTGGGAAGGGGAAAATTACAGTAAAAAAAAATATATCAATCTCTTTTGAAGAAATTGAAAAGGCACAAATAAAACTAGTTTTTTAAGAAATAATAGAATTATGGAAAATTTAGCACTAATCGATTCATTTTCAGAATTTAAGGACGATAAGTTTATAGATCGTGTAACGCTCATGTCAATATTAGAAGATGTTTTTAGAAATGCGTTGAAGAAAAAATTTGGAGACGATGATAATTTCGATATAATCATTAACCCCGACAAAGGGGATTTGGAGATATGGCGAAATAGAATAGTAGTAGCTGACGAAGATGTAGAAAATGAAAATCAAGAGATTTCTTTATCTGATGCACAGAAAATTGAGCCAGACTTTGAGGTTGGTGAAGATGTTTCTGAAGAGGTTAAATTATTTGATTTAGGAAGAAGATCAATTTTAGCTCTTAGACAAAATTTGATAGCAAAGATTCAAGAGCATGACAACACTAACATCTACAAACAATTTAAAGATTTAGAAGGTGAGATATATACAGCTGAGGTTCACCACATCCGTCATAGAGCTGTAATACTATTAGATGATGAAGGAAATGAATTAATTTTACCAAAAGACAAGCAAATTCCTTCTGATTTTTTTAGAAAAGGTGAAAATGTTAGAGGTATCATTGAGTCAGTTGAGCTAAAGGGCAGCAAGCCAAATATTATTTTATCAAGAACTGCCCCAGCATTTTTGGAGAAACTTTTTGAGCAGGAAATTCCTGAGGTTTTTGATGGATTGATTACAATTAAAAATGTAGTTAGGATACCGGGTGAAAAAGCTAAAGTTGCAGTAGATTCATATGATGATAGAATTGATCCTGTTGGTGCTTGTGTTGGGATGAAAGGATCAAGGATTCATGGAATAGTAAGAGAATTGGGTAACGAAAATATTGATGTAATTAATTACACAAATAATTTACAACTCTACATTACTAGAGCACTGAGTCCAGCTCGAGTCACTTCTGTTAAAATTGATGAAGAAACTAAGCGTGTTGAAGTTATTTTAAAGCCTGAAGAGGTAAGCAAAGCTATTGGCCGAGGTGGACATAATATTAGACTTGCAGGTCGTTTAACTGGTTATGAAATTGATGTTTTCAGAGAAGGTGTTGAAGAAGATGTTGAGTTATCAGAGTTCTCAGATGAAATTGAAGGATGGATTATCGAAGAATTCTCTAAGGTTGGATTGGATACTGCTAAAAGTATTTTGGAGCAAGACTTGGAAGACTTAGTTAAGCGTACTGATTTAGAAGAGGAAACAATTGAAGATGTAATTCGAATTTTAAAAGAAGAGTTCGAAGATTAAAAAAAGAGTTATATTGGAGTCCTGACAAAAAAGATTTCATTATTACAATAGATGTTTTAAACAAACAAAACAATTTATGGCGGATAACGTTAGATTAAATAAAGTATTAAGAGAATTGAATATTTCAATTGATCGTGCTATTGATTTTTTAGAATCTAAAGGTATTGAGATTGAGAAAAGACCTACTACAAAAATTTCGTCTCAAATTTATGAATTGTTGTCAGGTGAATTTCAAACCGATGCTAGTAAGAAAGTGGCATCTAATGAAATAGGTGCGGCTAAGCAAAAGGAGAAGGAAGCACTAAGAATCAAGCGTGAAATTGAACTAGAAGAAAAGCTTAAAAAAGATGCTCTCGCTAATCAAGTTATCAAAGCTAAATCACCTGTAGAAAGACCCAAAACTGTTGGTAAAATTGATTTAGATCCAGCAAAATCTGAAGATATCAAAAGTGAACCTAAAAAGGAAAAACCTGTAAAGTTAGATAAAGTGCCATCTGACACCCCAAGCGATAAACAGAAAACGATTACAAGCGATAGTAAACCGTCAGAAAACCCTGAATCTGGTAAGTTAGAAACTAATTATGCTAAACTTTCTGGACCAAAAGCTACTGGTAAAACTATTGATTTATCACAATTCAATAAAGCAAAGAAACCAGAATCATCTAACTCATCTGGGGAGTCTAATAATGTGTCATCAAAGAAAAAGCGAAGACGAATAAGCAAAGCTGCGGGTGATAACACTAACACTCAAAAAGGGAAACAGAATAAGTTCAAAAATAAGCCTAAGAATCAAACTGCTAAGATAGAACCAACTGCAGAAGAAGTTCAAAAGCAGGTTCGCGAGACTCTTGAGAAACTACAAGGAAAATCGTCAAAGGGTAAAGGGGCAAAATACAGAAGAGACAAGAGGGATCAACATCGTCAACAAACTGAGAAAGAGCTTGAACAACAAGAGATAGAAAGTAAGACCTTGAAAGTAACTGAATTTGTTACTGCAAATGAAGTAGCTAGTATGATGGATGTTTCAGTAACAGAAATTATTTCAGCTTGTATGTCATTAGGAATGATGGTTACCATGAATCAGAGATTAGACGCAGAGACACTTACAATTGTTGCGGAAGAATTTGGTTACACTGTTGACTTTGTGACTGCCGATATAGAAGAGGCAATCGAAGAAGTTAGTGATAAAA
>JAYNFX010000075.1:0-2503 GCA_038106885.1 Flavobacteriaceae bacterium
AAAATTAAAAAAAGCTTCTCAAATTTGAGAAGCTTTTTGAAAGTGCGGGCGGAGAGACTCGAACTCTCACACCTTTCGGCACTAGATCCTAAGTCTAGCGTGTCTACCAATTCCACCACGCCCGCTTGTCTTGTTTTACAGGGAAGCAAATATAAACAATAGTTTATAAATTCAAACTCATCAATTAAAAATTATTTAAAGTCATTTCGTAATTTTGAGAAAAATAATAGGCCATGAATACATTAAAAAAATATATTGAAACTCATAAAGATAGATTTATTGATGAATTAATAGCATTATTAAAAATTCCATCAGTTAGTGCAGATTCTAGCTGTAAAAAAGATACAATTTCTGCTGCGAAATTTATTGCAAAAAGTTTATCTGAAGCAGGATGTAATCATGTTGAAATTTGTGAAACCCCAGGATACCCAATTGTGTACGGTGAAAAAATAATTGACAAAAATCTACCAACTGTATTAGTTTATGGGCATTATGATGTTCAACCTCCAGACCCATTAGAGCTTTGGAATTCACCTCCTTTTGACCCAATAATTAAAAAAACCAAATTACATCCAGAAGGAGCAATCTTTGCTCGTGGTGCGTGTGATGACAAAGGCCAAATGTATATGCATATAAAGGCTTTAGAATACATGACATCGTCAAATAAGCTACCATGTAATGTAAAATTTATGATTGAAGGTGAAGAAGAAGTTGGAAGTGAAAACTTAGGTTTGTTTGTTAAAAAAAATATTCCAAAGTTAAGCAACGATGTTATTTTAATTTCTGATACTGGAATGATTTCAAAAAACACTCCATCAATTACTACTGGATTACGTGGTTTAAGTTATGTAGAAGTTGAAGTAACTGGGCCAAATCGCGATTTACATTCAGGTATATACGGAGGTGCAGTCGCCAATCCTATCAATATATTAGCAAAAATGATTTCATCATTACATGATGATGATAATCGTATAACAATACCTGGATTTTATAAAAATGTAAAAGACTTATCTAAAAAAGAACGTATAGAGATGAGTAAAGCGCCTTTCTCAATAGAAAATTACAAGAAAGAACTTGGTATTGATGATGTGTACGGAGAAAAAGGTTACACTACTAATGAACGAAATTCAATTCGTCCAACCCTCGATGTGAATGGTATTTGGGGAGGTTACATTGGAGAAGGTGCAAAAACAGTAATTCCAAGTAAAGCCTTTGCTAAAATTTCAATGCGTTTAGTCCCTAACCAAGATCACAATGAAATCACAAAACTATTTAAAAAACACTTTGAGAAAATCGCTCCCAATGGAGTAAATGTCAATGTAACTCCTCATCATGGTGGAAAAGCTTATGTGACTCCAATAGATAATGATGGTTATCAAGCCGCTGCAAAAGCTTATAAAACTACTTTCGGAAAAAGTCCAATTCCACAAAGAGGCGGTGGAAGTATTCCTATAGTTGCATTATTTGAGGAACATTTAAAAACTAAAACAATTATGATGGGATTTGGATTAGATTCTGATGCAATACATTCTCCAAATGAACATTTTGGAATATTTAATTACATGAAAGGGATAGAAACAATACCATTATTTTATGAAAACTTTGTTGAAATTATAAACAAAAATTAAACTTCCTAAATACGAAATTAATTTAATCGTAAAGTTTATATAGTACTGGCTTACTTGGAGAAGCGTCATTTTGAAAAGGAGCAATTAAAAGGTTTAAAATGTATTTTCCATCTTCAACAGAGTTTGGAACATAAATTAGTTCTGTAATAGTAGCCTCAAATCTGATAGAGCCGTTAAAATCCCAAAAAGCTTTGTGTGCTTTTAAATCTCCGCTATCATTTTCCTTGTCTATGCTTGGAAGATCAATCAACAGATGTTTTACACCCTTATTTCTTAAATATATTGCTGCTGCTTCAGATAAAAAAGGTGGGTTAGTATTGGAATATTGTCTGCATAGTTTTTCATTGGTGTTAGGCAAGGTTCTTATAACTACAGCTTCACGCTTTTTATTTCCTATGGCGTATCGGAGCTGTTTTTCAGAAATAATTAAATCATCATCTCTTTTCTCGGGAACAACTGTTATAACTTCAGCTACGAACAAAAATTGTTTAAGGCAACTATTAATACTGTACAAATCCTCACTTATATGACCAACACATTCTGTGTGAGTACCATGTGCATGGGGATTAAATTCAATAAAATTAAAATTTACTGAGGCACCACTTTTTACACTTCCTGTCCAGTTATCTATAATTGTAGGATAAATCTTTGGAGGTGGTAAATACCATGCATTAACATTGTCTTTAGTTGATCTCAAAGGAATAGAAATATCTATTGGCTGATCAACAAAAATTGTGTAGGTTCTACTGTTTGCATGAATTATGGCTTTCATAATAATTTTCTTTGTATAAATTTAAAAATTATAAAATAAATAAATCTGATGCTATTCCATCGCATAAAAATTTACCTTTTTCAGTTGTTTTAAGACAATTATT
>JAYNFX010000076.1:0-2139 GCA_038106885.1 Flavobacteriaceae bacterium
AATAAAACATCAACAGCTTTTTGTAACTGAGCATCATCACCACTTGCTCCTGAACCTGGTTTATTTTTCACTAAATAGTCAGGCACTGCAGGAGCATCATTTTCCATATTTAATCCAGATTTTTTGACATACCAAGCACGAAATGGCATACGAACATAACCTTTCGATAAGCTATAGCCGCCAGTTGAGATAACTGCGCCAAAAGTAGGTTGACCAACTAATTTACCTATTCCTAAATTTTTATAAGCATGAGAAAATATTTCCGCATTAGAATAACTATTCTCATTACATAAAGCTACTGTAGGTTTGGTATTAACTGATAAAATTGCTCGTTCATTAAATGGATAATTATTTTTAAACTTTTTGTTCTCTTTTTTTAAATCTTTAGTTGCACCTCTAGGTATTGTATAGGCATGTTGATCAACATTCAAAACAGCCATTAAACGATCCGTAGTCCATCCACCACCATTATAACGAACATCAATTACAATTCCCTTTTTACCATATCCACTAGCTTTCAATTCGCGTTCAAAACTTTCAAAACTTGGAGCATTCATACCTCTAATATGTATATATCCTAGCTGTTCTTTTGAATATTTTCTTACCAATTCTCTTCTAGATTCTACCCATGCCTCGTATTGTAAGGTTCTTAAGGAATTAGAAGTTCTAACAATAATATCTTTTCCATTACTCATTGTTAATAAAACCTCGTCACCCTTTGAGTTTTTTAATAAACTGTAAAAATTGGTATTTTTATTTATTGCTTTATTATTAACTGCAGTAATAATGTCACCAACCCTTAAATTTACTTTTGATTTGTTTGCTACTGAATTTTTAAGTACATATTCAATCTGAACTCCATTTGAAATATTTTTTACCTCTACGCCTATCAATCCAATATTATCATTATTCGTACGTTCAGAAGTCTGTGCTCTATAACCCATATGACTTGCATTTAACTGACCCAATAACAAATTAAAAACAAAACTGTAATCTTGATCTGTACTGGCTTTTAATGCTAATGGTTTATATTTTTTAATCAAAGTCTTCCAATCATAGCCATGAAAATTAGGGTCATAAAATCCCATAGTTAGTACACGAGTAGCTTCTTGGAAAACTTGTTGATTCATAGAAATATAATCTTCATTATATTTTGCTGTATGGGCTAGAGAAGTAATTTTATCTCCTTCAGGATCCAATTCTTTCAATCTACCTCCTGATGTAAAATAAAATTTACCATCAATATCTGAAACTTTTTCAATTTTTGAAGTTTCTTTTATTGCTTTTGGTTTACTGCCATCTAATTTAACTTTAAAAAAACTTCTATTATTTGTTGATGGATCTGTTGCAGAATAATATACATATTCGCTATCAGGACCAAACATACCTCCATATTCATCGTCTGGAAGTCTTGTAATCCTAGTGAGTCTGTCAAAAATTCTTTCTTCATCGATAGATACCGAAACCTTTTCCTTATTCTTATCAGCTTCCTTCGCTTTATAATAATCCCCATTTTCTCTATCAGCTTTAGATCGTTCCCAATCTTCTTTATTTAACCATACCATCCAAACATCATAATCAATTCCTCCACTATTACCACTTCTGTTTGAAGTGAATGCTAATTTTTTACCATCTGGGCTCCAAACCGGAGCTCTGTCACTTCTTGGGTGCATAGAAATGTTAAACTTATTTTCCGGGTTATCTACAGATTGAATGAAAATTTCACTATCGAAATTCAAATCCTCTTGAGAATAAGCAATATACTTACTGTCTGGACTCCAACTCAAATCCTCTGCTTCTGCCCATCCAGATGAATAGACCCTACTATTGGATAATTCTCCATCCTTTATCTCAGATAAAATCAAATTTCCTCTGCCAATTCTAAATGCTAATTTTTTATGATCTGGAGAGACCAAAACATTATAAACATCTTCAGAACTCTTAGTGAGTTTCTTGATTGAAATCTTTAAACTCCTTTCTAATCCAACAAGAGTATCATAAGAAACAGCTTTGTATATTTCATTATGTCCATCACGATCTGAAACGAATAATAACTCTGTGTTACTAATCCACTGTGGATTCCTATCCCTAAATTTGTGATTACTTACATTATTAGAATTTTTTCTGTCTTTATTATTT
>JAYNFX010000077.1:0-1995 GCA_038106885.1 Flavobacteriaceae bacterium
AAATTATTGGAGTTATTATTGGATTTATTGGGGCTATTTTTTTAATCCTTGAAGGGTATGTTATAAATCCTAATAACAATTATAACTATAGTGTACTTATTATTTTGGCGACACTAATGTATGCTGCAAATGTAAATATAATTAAACGTCATCTAAATGATATACGTCCTTTGACAATTACTGTAGCAAATTTTACTACCATAATAATTCCATCCTTAGTAGTTTTGATTTTTTCAGGGGGTTTTGATAATGTGACAATTTCAAATTCATCATTTTTTCCATCACTAGGGTTTGTAGTTGTTTTGTCTATTTTTGGGACTGCATTGGCAAAGATCTTATTTAATACTTTAATACAGATTTCAACTCCAGTTTTTGCATCATCTGTAACTTACTTAATGCCTTTAGTTGCTCTAGGCTGGGGAATTTTAGATTCTGAGGTTTTTAGTATAAACCAAGGATTAGCATCACTATTGATACTAAGTGGAATATATCTTTCAAACAAACGAAATAAAAAAGACCGCTAACTGGCGGTCTTTTTTATTTAATTAATTTTTAAGGTCTATTTGAAATCTTCATCTGTAACTCCAGAATTAATGAGAACTTGATTGGCATTAAATCCTATGACTTGAGGGCCAGTAGTGATTTGACGGCTAAAAGGAATTAATACGCCATTTACTTCTTTATAATCAGAATGAATAGTTACTGAAGTAAAACTTTGGCCTTGAGCTTCTTCAGTGCTTTCTTCTTTAAGTAAAAGACCTGTTGAGGCATCATAGTAGCGGAATGATTCTTTTGTACCGATAACTTTTATTTTGTATGCATCATTACCATTTAGATCTCCTAAACTTACAAGTTCAATTTCCTCAGATGAGTAGTGTACTTCTGGGAAAAGTCCTTTTTGGCTTGACTGCTCAGTGATGTCTTCTTCACTCATAGGTTGCTTCATACCTTGTTGTTCAGCATAGCCTGTATTTCCATCAAATTTTTGTTTCATAATTGTACCCATTCCAGCAATGCTCATTTCCATAGACATTTTATTTGGTGACTTAGATTTTAAAACTGCAGTTGGTTTGAATGGTGCTCCTTCAATTGTAACTTCAGCGCTAATCATTAAAGTATTAACATTGTCAACAGCAGATTTTCCTCCAATGGCTTCTATGTAATCCTCCATTACGGTTAGTGCTGTAACACCTTCAGGAATTGGTTTAGAAATCTCAGGTTTTTCAGTTGGATTTGCCTTTTTATCAAAATATTTTATTGGAAGATTTGATCCATTCCATTCGATTTTCTCTACGTTTTCTAAAATATCTGCAGCCTTACCTACAAGTACTATTCTGGCTTTTTCGTCTGTGAAATATTTATTTGCAATTCTTTGTACATCTTCTACAGTTACAGCGTTAATATTGGCGATATAATTTTTGTAAAAATCTTCAGGAAGTTTATTCGTTTTAATAGAAAGTGCACGTCTTGCAGCAACAGTTTTATCTTCAGATTGAAGGATAAAATTACCCAAAAACTTTGCTTTAGCATTTGAAAGCATTTCAGCATCAACAGGTTCAGTTTTAATTCTTTTAATTTCTTTTAGAATTTCAACTACAGCACTATCAGTTACCATGTTACGAACTTTTGTTGAAGCCATAAATGATGAGTTGTACCATCTGCCAGTCCCAAGATTAGATCTTGCCCCATAAGTATATCCGTGTTCTTCTCTTAAATTCATATTTAAGTACGATCCAAAAGCACCACCAAGAATATAATTAGCAACAAGTCCAGCATGATAATCTTTATCAGTCATTTTCAATGGTGACACGCTCATTACTGCTAATTCAGTTTGTACAGCATTTGGAACATCTACAAAGTTAATTTCTGTTGTTGCTACATCATCAAAAGAAGGATATTCAGGAATTGTAACAGCTCCTGACTCCCAACCCTTTAAGTAATTTTTTAAAAGTTTCTTTACTTCTTTTACTGTTATATCACCTGTAAATAATAAAT
>JAYNFX010000078.1:0-1768 GCA_038106885.1 Flavobacteriaceae bacterium
TCACATGTTTTATCTCCAAATGTAAATTCAAATAAATACTCTAAAAAGAGAACTAAAAACTAACATAATTTAAACAAAATGAAAAAATTAATTTTATTAATTGTATTAACAACATTTGCATGCTCTAGTGGAGATGATTCATCCAATGATAATTCTAATAATATATTATTTTTAGAAAAATATGATGGTGTTGTGTGGGAAGAAATCGGAAATTCACCTGATGATAGGTTTGGCCATATTTTCTATAACTCACCAGAAACAGTAGTTACATATGAATTTTGGGACGGCCAAATTCAATGTTATTCAATGGAAATAGGATCTGATGGGACCTCTATAATAACTCATTCTGAGGATGTACTAGTTGTTGAGGAAGTAGATGAAGATGAAAATGGAGTTATTGAAACATTTACTATTACAATTACTGCAACTAATAATGGTCAAGGTTTGACATTAGAATTTTCTGATGACCCAACTGATCCAGAATTTTACGAAAGAATTAATAATAATCCTTGTAATTAAATTATGAAATTACCAATTTATTTAAAAAATATTTTTGCTGGACTTGGTGTAATCTCTTTAATATTTTACACATGTGCAGCTACTGAAGAACTAGGTTCAAATGACAACAACAGCAATAATCCAGTTCAAATTTCAGGAGATGTGTACCAGGTTGAATGTGTTAATAGTAATGATGCTTACAATCAAATTGTAGTCTTAAACAAAGAAACAGGAGCAATGAAATCATATTTTAGAGATGCATCAGTAGGATACGAATGGGTGGAAGGTTATAATCAAAATTTTCAAAATACTGGCAGCATTACATTTACTCATTGATTTATCATTTCAACAAGACATAAAAAAAGCCCTTTTAAAAAAGGGCTTTTTACAGAAATTTGATTAAGTAAAAAAATATATTTATTGTAATCTACTTAAAATTCTTAGCTCAAAGTCTTTAACTAATTCAAAGCCTCCACGTTTTGCGAGTAATTCCATAAATCTCTCTTTCTTTTCCATCTTATCATATAACATAAGGTGGTCTTGTGTGTCTTCGCCAGTTAATCCTACCCAGTGAGTAGCACCATTTGGTAATCCTATGTCGTAAGTTCCAAAGCCTACTACACGATCTTTAAAGTCTGCTGCGAATTCCTCAACTATCTTATCATGATTAGTTTTAAATGCAACAGGATCTTCAGGGATTATGTCCCAGATATGAACTTGGGGCATTTTGTCTGTATCGCCTTCTTTCCAGCTCAGCATACGACCTGAAGATGAAGAACCCCATTCTTCAACATAATTTTGCATTTTTGCCCAAAAAGCACTGTTTTTATCAGAACCCCAGAACTCATCCTCAATCATTTGCTCACCAAGAGTGTATAAAAATACAATACGGTGAGTCATCCCTTCATTTTTACCGGATGTAAATCTTTCAATAACTATTCCTCCTTTATTCATCTTAACTCCTTCAAATGCTTTTTCAAAAGCTTCTTTAATGTCTTTTTGAGTAAAGGGTTTAGCCTTAATTTCAACTACTGAGAAGGCCATAGTTTGTGCTGATAATTGGAATGTAAATAATGCTAATAATAGCAGTGTGAATATTTTTTTCATAATTTAAATTGGTTTTTAATTCGGATAAATATAAAATAATTATACTTGCAAAACAAAACTAATATTATAATTTATGGGGATTAATTTGAAACAAATTGGTAAAGATATTTTGACAGCCTATATAGTTATTGCTGTGGATGTATTTGGAGGCTTTAAAGCAAAT